>CAMTWF010000121.1:0-46382 GCA_947085355.1 uncultured delta proteobacterium | reverse complement strand
CGTGTCCATGCTGGTCAAGATGGCAATGTGACGAGTTCCCGGAATCGAGTCTTCGGCGACGGCGACGGCGACGGCGACGGCGACGGCAACGGCAACGGCAACGGCAACGGCAACGGCAACGGGGACGGGGGCCTGCCTGCCGGCAGGCAGGCGGCAGGCGGGAGGCTGTAGCCGGGGCCGTGAACGGCTACGCTGGCCCCCCCCACAAATCGCGAATGCACCCGTCGAAGTCCCGCAGGTTGACTTGCCCTGCCCGCCACCTATCATCGCGCCCGCTCGGTTCGTCCGGCGGGAGGCCGCTCACGTGTCGTTCGACCTTGCCAGTCCCACGTCCACGCTGTTCCTCCTGGCGTCGCTCGCGCTCGTCCCGTTCCTCCTGATGGTCCTCACCAGCTACGCGAAGATCTACATCGTCCTTTCCTTCGTGCGGCTTGCGATAGCGACGCCGCAGGTGCCGCCGAACCTCGTTCTGGCGGCGCTGGCCACGCTGCTGACGGTGTTCGCCATGGCGCCGGTTGCGCGCGAGGCGCACGAGGGGGCGGCGCCGCTGATCGCGGCGGCCGCGGCGGAGGAGCGCACGGCCGATCGCGACCTGGAACGTCTCATCGGAATCGGCGCCGCGGTATCGCGGCCTCTCGCGGGGTTCCTCGATCGCAACTCGCATCCCGACACCCGGCGGCTCTTCGAGGGGGTTGCGGTGCGGCGCGGGCTGGACCCCGGCGGCCCAGCGGGGCGGATGCTGGTGCTGGCGCCGGCGTTCGTCGTCACGGAGCTGCAGGAGGCGTTCCTCGCCGCGTTCCTGTTGTTCCTGCCTTTCCTGGTGATAGATTTGGTGGTATCGAACGTGTTGTTGGCGCTCGGGATGCACATGCTTTCTCCCACGACCGTATCGCTGCCGTTCAAGCTCCTGCTTTTCGTCGCCGTCGACGGCTGGGAGGTGCTGAGCCGGGGCCTTGTGCTCGCTTACCGGTAGGTCGGAGCTTCGGCGATGGCCTCGTTCAGATCGTTTCTCGCGCGGGAACGGCTGGTGCCGGTCGAGCAGCTCGACCGGGCGCTTCAGCGCCAGATCCTGTACGGCGAGGATCTCTGCGTGAATCTGCTGGAGGTCGGGGCGGTCGGCGAGGACGAGCTGGCGCAGTTCCTCGGCATGTTCCACCGCATGCCGATAGTGACGCGATCGGACCTCGACGGGGCCGATCCGTCCGTCGCCGCGCTGGTGCCGGCGCCGGTCGCGCTGCGGCACCGGGTCTGCCCCGTCGCGGTAGCCGACAACACGATGGTGGTGGCCTGCCTGCGGCCGCCGGACCGCGCCGTCGCTGACGAACTGGCCCGGCTGACGGGGTACTCCGTCACCGCCGCGATCGCGACGCCGATCGCGCTCGCATGGGGGCTGTTCCGCCACTACGGCGAACAGTTCCCCGACCGCTACCGCCGGCTCGACGCGGCGACGCGACGCCAGGAAGGGAAGGCGGAGGCGCCCGCCGCCGGCGACGCCGCGACGGCGGCCGCGGAGTCGGAGGAGACGCCCGAGCGTTCCCGCAGGGTGTCCGGGATCATCGTGCTGCCGGGGGACCTCCCGGAGTCGGAGGAGCGTTCCAGTGATGCGGCCGATGCCGTGCCGGCCACCGCGTCGGCCACCGTCGTGCCGCCGAGCACCCCGGCGCTCGAGGTCTCCGGCGATCGGGCGGAGGCGCCGCCGCCGGTGACGGAGGAGGAGGCGGCCGCGGAGGAGCTGCTCCGCGGGGTGACCTTCGCCGATCGTACGGCCCAGGACCGCCTCTTCGAGGCGGTGATAGGTCCGCCGAGCGCCGACGAGGGCGGCGAACCGGCAGGCGGCGAACCCGCAGGGGAGGGCGAGGCGGCGCGAGGCGCCGAACGGCCCCCCGGCATGGCGGACGCCGCCCCCGGGGCGCCGGATGCGGTCGTTGCGATCCGCGGAGTGCTCGTGCAGGCGCCCGGCGACCACTCGCCGTCGTTCGTCCCGTCCGCTGTCCGCTCGCTGATGGGCGCCCCGTCTATGCCTCCCAGGACTCCGGACCTTCTCGACCGCGTAGCGCACATCGACCGCATCGATCGCCCCTACGAGGTGTTGCGCTACGCGTTCTACCTGTTCTCCTCGGCGTTCCGGTGCGGCCTGCTGATCGACGCGATGCACGACTTGCGGATCCGCGAGGCGTTCGGCGCGGTGGACGCGGCCGCCCTGAGGGGGCGCGTCATCGCTCCCGGCGTCCTCCCCCGGGTGGTGCTCGGCGCCGCGCAGCCGCTGCTCGTGCCGATCGATCCCGCCGACGACGTGGCCGGCCTGCTGATGGATGCGTTCGGTTCGCCGCCGCACAACGCTCTTTTCCTGCCGGTCGTCGTGGGCAGGCGGGTCGTCGCGGTCCTGTACGGCGACAACCGGGACGCCCCGACGTCGTTCGAGCAGGTGCGCGACCTGTTCCACGTCGCCTGGGTGGCCGGCGAGCGGCTTGCGCGGCTGGCGCGCGAGCGGCGCGGCCGGGCCGGATAGGGGGAGGCCCGCCACGCCCGCCGCCACCGGTCGCTACGCATGCATCCACGGGCACTTCTACCAGCCGCCGCGCGAGAACCCGTGGCTGGGGGTGGTGGAGGCCGAGGACTCCGCGGCGCCGCACCACGACTGGAACGAGCGGATCGACGCCGAGTGCTACGCGGCCAACGCGTCGGCCAGGGTGCTCGACGGGCGCGGCCGGATCACGGCGATCGTCTCCAACTACGAGCGGATCTCGTTCAACGTCGGCCCGACGCTTCTGTCGTGGATGGAGCGGGCCGACCGCGCGACGTACGAGGCGATCCTGGAGGCGGATCGGGCAAGCGCGATTCGGCTGGGCGGCCACGGCAACGCCATCGCCCAGGCGTACGGCCACGCGATCCTACCCCTGGCCGATCCGCGGGACAGGGCGACGCAGGTCCGCTGGGGGATCGCCGACTTCAGGCGCAGGTTCGGGCGGGCGCCCGAGGGGATGTGGCTCCCCGAGACCGCGGTCGACACGCCGACCCTGGAGGAACTGGCGCGCTGCGGCATCGGCTTCACGATCCTCGCGCCGCACCAGGCCGCCGCCGTCGCGCCGATCGACGCGGACGAATGGACCGCGACGCCGCCCGGCTCGATCGACACGACGATCCCCTACCGCTGCGACCTCCCCTCCGGCCGGTCGATCGCGCTTTTCTTCTACGACGGACCGCTCGCCCAGGCCGTGGCCTTCGGCGGCCTCCTGGCGGACGGCCGGGAGTACGCGCGCAGGCTGGCGGCGCTGGTCCCGTCCGCGGCCGCCGCCGGCCCGCGCCTGGCGCACGTCGCGACCGACGGGGAGACGTACGGCCACCATCACCGCTTCGGAGACATGGCGCTTGCGGCGGCGCTGCGCGCCGTCGAGCAGGACCACGGCCTGCGGGTCGTGAACTACGGGTGGTTTCTGGCCCGGAACCCGCCGCGGATGCGCGCGAGGATCCGCGAGGGGACGAGCTGGTCCTGCGCGCACGGCGTTCAGCGATGGCGGGCCGACTGCGGCTGCGCCGCGGGACGCGGCCAGGGGTGGAACCAGGCGTGGCGCGCACCGCTCCGCTCCGCGCTCGAGTCGCTCAAGGCCGGCCTCGACGCCGTTTTCGAGCGCGAGGGCGGGTGGGCGCCGGCGGATCCGTGGAGGGCGCGGGACGAGTACGTCGAGGTGGTCCTGGATCGCTCGCAGTCGGCGGTCGACCGGTTCCTCGATCGGCATCGCGCGGGACCGCTCGACCCCGCCGGCGTCGTCCGGGCGCTGCGGGCCTTGGAGATGCAGCGCGCCGGCCTGCTGATGTTCACGAGCTGCGGGTGGTTCTTCGACGACGTGGGAGGCATCGAGACCGTCCAGGTGCTGAAGTATGCCTGCCGGGCGGCGCATCTGGCAAAAACGCTGTCGGGCGAGGACCTTGAAACCCCGCTGCTCGCGGCGCTCGAACGCGCCCGGAGCAACGTCCCGGCGATCGGCGACGCCGCCGCGGTCTATCGGCGCCAGGTGCTCCCGCTCGCCGTCGATCTGCGGCGCGTCGCGGCGCACCACGCCATCGCCGGGGTGCTCGACCCGGCCGAGGCGGAGCCGAAGCCGGCGTACTCCTACGAGGTGCAGCGGCTCGACTGGGCGGAGGAGGAGTGGTCCGACTCGAGGCTGGCGGTGGGGCGGGTGATGGTCACGTCGGTGGACACGCGCGAGTCGGCCGAGTCGGGCGTGGCGCTGCTGTACTTCGGCGGGCACGACTTCCGGTGCGACGTCTTCGAGCCCGGCGAGCCCGAGGCGTTCGCCCAGGTGCGCGACGAGCTGCTGGACAAGTACACGCGCCATTCGCTGTCGGACGTCGTGACGGCGATGAACCGCCGTTTCGGCGAGGCCGGGTCGTTCACGCTGCGCGACGCATTCCTGGAGGAGCGCCGGCGGATCCTCGCCGGGGTGGTCGCCAGGACGCTGGCCGACCTCGAGGCGCAGTACGTCGCGTTCCATCGGGAGCACGGGCGATTGCTCGCCTACCTGGCCGGATCCGGCGCGCCGCTGCCCGAGGCGTTCCGCATCGCGGCCGAGTTCGCGCTGTCCAGGGAGGCGGAACCGATCGTGCGGGCGCTGGCGGAGCGCGCCGCGGACCCGGTGACGTGTTTGCTGGACGATTCGATCGACGACCTGCGGCGCGTGGCGGCCCAGGCTTCGGAACTCGGCGTGCGGCTCCGCTCCGAGCGCCTCCGCGCCGCCCTGGCCGAGGCCCTCCCGAGGCTGGTGGACTCGCTCGGGTCGCGGATCGACGCCGCCCGCGTCGAGGCGATCGGGGCGCTCCTGGATCTCGCCGTCCAGTCCGCCCTGCCGCTCGATCTGTGGCGGGTGCAGAATGCCGCGTTCCGGATGCTGAGCGAGCCCGGATGGAGCGGGCGCATCGAGGCCGCGACGCCGGCCCGGCGTGTCGACGTCGAGCGTCGCGTCCTGGCCCTGGCCGATCGGCTGAACCTGGCGCCCGAGCGCGTCAGCCGGGTGTAGACGCAGCCCCACCGCTCCTCGTACCGCCGCCAACTCTCTTCGCTGTCCCTGCGCACGGCCTCCGCCGCCCGCGCGCCGTCTTCCCCAACCCACCGCTGGGCCGTGCTCGGATCGATCTCCACGCCCCACATGTACCGAACCTCCTCGACGGCTTCCTTGAAGCTGCCCAACCGGCAGGCCATCCGGTCCGTGGCTTCCCGCACGTCATCCGCGTACTCCCCGGGCGGCAGGCGCCACGCCTCGTCGAACGCGAACCATCTGCGATCGCAGACCGGGCATTCCATCTGCCGCCGCGAGACCGGTACCCGTCCGAAGCGCCCAACGAAGAAGGTCTGCTTGAATCCCCGCGAGGCCCCCTCGGCCCCACACGTGCACGTTGCCCGGGTAGGCTGCGTTCGCGCCGCTTGGTCCAGCAGCACCATCATCGCCTGACGCGCGATCTCCCGCCCCATCTCGGCCAGCACCGCACTCATCACGGCGACCGACATCGTCTCTCCGCCCAGGACCCGCCCTTCGAGGTCTGCCAATTTTTGGACCAACGGCTCCAGCGCCTGTACGGTTGCCCCTGCGGCCTTCGGCTGCTTCATGGCGATGCGCCTCCTTCGCAAGACGGCTCATCGCCATGAACTCACCTACGACGCAAATTCCTGGCATTGCCCTCGGGAAACCCCAGAACCCCCGTTCGTGCAACGCACCCGCGGCCAGGAGCCCGCGGCCTCCCCGCCGGACCGCGCTCCCCGCAGCACCGGCGGCAGATCCTCCTCGCCGATCTCCGGCCCGTCCGCCACGACCATCGCCCGCTCTACGACGTGGATCAACTCGCGCACGTTGCCGGGCCAGTCGTGGCGCAGGAGCCGCTCGATCGCGCCCGGGGAGAAGCGCCGCGCCACGCCGGAACGCTCCCCGCGCCGGCGCAGGAAGTGCTCCACCAGCGTCGCCACGTCCTCGCGCCGCTCGCGCAGCGGCGGCAGCTCGATGCGGAAGGCGTTGAGGCGGTAGTAGAGGTCGTCGCGGAAGACGCCCCGCTCGACGGCGGCTTCGATGTCGCGGTTCGTGGCCGCCAGGATGCGGACGTCGGCGCGGATTTCCGCGGTGCCGCCGACGCGGCGGAACCCGGAGGTTTCGAGCACGCGGAGCAGGCGCACCTGGGTGGCGAGGCTCATCTCGCCGATCTCGTCGAGGAACACGGTACCGCCGTCGGCCACCTCGAACAGCCCGTGCTTGAGCCGCACGGCGCCGGTGAACGCACCCTTCTCGTGCCCGAACAGCTCGCTTTGCAGCAGATCCTCCTGGAGGCCGGCGCAGTCGACGACGACGAAGGGGCGATCGCGGCGGCGGCTGTGGGCGTGCACGAGGCGGGCCACGACGTCCTTGCCCGTCCCCGTTTCGCCGAGGATCAAGACCGTGGAATCCGTCGGGGCGACGCGTTCGACCAGCCGCAGCGTCTCGTAATGGGCGGCCGAGCGGCCGACGAAGTCGGCGGCGGGGTCGCGTGGGGTGAGGGCTGATTCGAGCGCCGCGTTGCGGCGGAGCAGCGCACGGTGATCGATCGCCTTGGCCAGGCGGATCTCCATCTCGTCGAGCGGGCACGGCTTGGCGACGTAGTCGAAGGCGCCGCGGCGGATCGCCTCGATCGCCGTGTCGAATGTGCCGTGCCCGGTGAGCATGATCACCTCGGTCCGCGACTGCCGCTCGCGGATCGCGCGCAGCACCTCGAGCCCGTCCATGTCCGGAAGACGCAGGTCGAGCAGCATCAGGTCGGGCTCGGCCGCCGCGGCATCGATCGCCTCGCGGCCCGTAGCCACCGCGACGACGGCGTAGCCGCGCCGCTCCAGTTCGTCCCCCAGCACGGTGCGGAACGTGTCGTCGTCGTCGACCAACACCAGGCTGCCGCGCCTATCCATCGTGCGCCCGCTCCTTTGCACCGGGGGGCTGTTCGGCGCTACGCGCCTCACCGCCCCCCGGACCCCCGCGGAACCTCGCGGCAAGGCCGCTCGGTTCCTTCTGCACCGGGGGGCTGTTCGGCGCTACGCGCCTCACCGCCCCCCGGACCCCCGCGGAACCTCGCGGCAGAGCCGCTCGGTTCCTTCGCATCCCCGCCCGGCGGCGGGAACACGACGTCGAAACCGGATCCCCGCCCCGGCTCGCTCGACACCAGGATTTCCCCGCCCCACGAGCGGACGAGGTTCAGCGAGAGGAACAGCCCCAGTCCGGTCCCGCCGGGCCGCAGGCTGAAGAACGGCTCGAAGATCCGCCCGAGATCCGCCGGCTGGATCCCGCGCCCGTCATCGCGCACGCACAAGCGCACCCTCCCCCCCTCCCGCCGGACGATCACCTGCACCGTTCCTCCGCGGTCGCATGCCTGGATCGCGTTGAGCACCAGGTTGAGCAGCACCTGCTGGATCTGCGCGTCGCCGGCCCGCACCATCGCCGGCCCCTCTCCCGTGTCGACCGCGACCGCCACGCCGTGCTCCCGCGCCGTCGGCTCGGCCAGCAGCACCACCGACGCCGCAATCGGGGCGGCATCGACGACGTCGCTCGCCGCGTCCTGCCCGCGCGACAGCTGGAGGAAATGCTGGGTGATCCCCCGGCAGCGCAGTATCTGCTCCCGCGCCAGCCGCAGTTGGCGTGCGGCTCGTTCGTCGTCCTCCCCCTCCGGTCCTTTCGCGGGCCGCTGGTCGCCCGCCGCGGCCAGCATGCTCTCGATGCAGATCAGCGCCGAGGCCAACGGCGTGTTGATCTCGTGGGAGAAGCCCGAGGCGAGCATGCCCAGCGAAGCAAGGCGGTGCGACTCGGCCATGCGCGCCTCCTGCGCCCGCCGCTCCGTGATGTCGCGCCAGACCTCCACCACGTAGGCCTGCGCGCCCCCCTCCGCTCGAATCGGCGACGCCCGCACCTCCTCGTGGCGCACCGCTCCGCCGACCCCCGCGTGCGCGACGATCGCCGCTCGACCCTCGCCGGACGCGAAGCAGGAAGCGCCGGGACAGCCGGACGGGTCGCAGAGCCCGGCCAGCGCCTCCCGGCAGGGACGGCCTATCAGCTCTTCCCGCGACCGGGCGACTCGCGCCAGCAGCGCGTCGTTCGCCGCCACCACGCGGAGGCCGGGGTCAAGCACCAGAATCCCGTCGTCCACGCCGTTGAGCACCGTCTCCAACTGCTCCCGTTGCCGGTTCATCTCGCCCAGCAACCGGGAGGCGGACTCGGCCATCGCGTTGAACTCCCGCCCGAGCCACGAGAGCGTGTCGTTGCCCGATTCCGGCACGCGCCGAGTCAGGTCCCCGGCGGCGATCGCCCGCGCCGCCTCCTCGAAGCGCGCCAGACGCCGCAGCACGAAGATCCGCACCAGGAGCGCCAGAGTGGCCAGCAGGCCGAGTGCGATGCCGCCGCTGCCCAGCGCAAACCAGCGCAGGTCGCCGCGCAGCGCGTCGCTCATCGGCTCCGTTCGCGAGTCGACGATCAATACGCCGTTGATTCCATGGTTCGGGTCGTGGCAGGCGTGACACTCGACGCGGTTCTCGATGGGGACCACCGAGCGCAGCACGGTTCCGCCGTCGGTCTCGATCACCGCGCTGTGCCCGCGCCGCGCCGCCGTCCGGTCGTGGCAGACCCGGCAGGTCGGCGAGTCGAGCGCCAGACTTCGCTCCGGCGGCAGACGTCCGCTCCAGAACCGCGGCTGCCCCGCCCGGTCCAGCACCATTACGCGCTCGATGCCCGGATCCGCCCCGAAACTTCCCACCATGCGCCGGATCAACTCGCGGTCGTTCTCCAGCATCTGGTGCTCGAGCGCCAGCTTGATCAGCCCGGCTTCGACCTGCGCCTTGACCCGCGCACCGTCCAGCAGGCGCGCCTCGTGATGCCGGGCGAAGAGGTAGCCGCCGGCGGCCATGGCCGCGACGACGACGGCGGTGACCCCGAGCGCCAAGCCCGTGATCATGCTGGGCGTTCCCCGCTTGTTGCCCCACGCGTTCATCCGCTGCCTGTCGAAGCCTGAAGTCTGAAGCCCGGAAGCCAACGCACCGTGCATTCTACTCCGACCATGGAGCCAATCCCATGCCACGACGATGTTACCGAAGTTTGGTGTCCACCCACCTCGGGCGCGGGCGCGACTGCCACGCCGAAAGGCCGCCGCAACCGTTGCCGACCGCCCCCCGGCGGCCGCGAAGAGCCGCCGCAACCGTTGCCGACCGCGCCCTCGCGGCCGCGAAGAGCCGCCGCAACCGTTGCCGACCGCGCCCTCGCGGCCGCGAAAGCCGCCGCAACCGTTGCCGACCGCCCCCCCGCGGCCGCGAAAAGCCGCCGCAACCGTTGCCGAGCGTTCCCCGGGGCCGAGAAGGGCCTCGGCAACCGTTGCGACGATGTTTCGCCGCGCGGGGGGATCTCGGCGCCGAGCGAGCCGGTCGCCCCGCGAGGCGCCCGCGCGTCCGCCGTGGTCGCCCACTCCTCGTGGGCGACGATGTGGACACCAAACTTTGGGATGTTACGACGGCGTCCGGCGGCCTCCTCCTCCCACCACCGCCGATCTCTCTCCAGGCGCGGTGGACCGCGTCGCACCGCACCTCGCGGCTGACACGGCGACATGGTGAGCCTGACAGGATGGCAGGATCCGCGATGATCCGGAACGGACGCCGACGGCGCCCGTTCGTCGGAAACCCCGTCCGGATCCGACCGATCGGCGATCCGCGGCGATCTGGCACGTCCTCCGCATCGAGGGATAGGGAAAGGCGGCGGCCGTTGCGATGCCGCGCGCGGAAAAGGAGGCAACGATGCTGGCGATAATCGGATTGGTCGGAATGCTGGTGCTGGTGATCGGGCTGGGTGTGTTTCTCGGCTTGGCGCCCGAGCCGCAGCGGACGAGGGCGTCCGCGGCGGAGCGGCAGGCGGCGGCGCCGGCGCGGTTCTTCGATCCGCAACCGCGGATGGAAAATGTCTTCCAGGACGGGACGGCGCTGCCTATGGAGCTGGTGCTCAGCCGGCTCGAGCGTCACGTGCGGCAGGAGCAGGCGGCGGTAGAGGGCTTCGTCTTGGAGCCGTCGGCGCAGAATCTCCGTCGCCATACCTCGTCGCCGCTGGTGAATTGACATGCCGGTTTCGGCGGGCGACCTGGAAGGGGCCGATCTGCTGCGCGGCCTGTCGGTGGAGGATCGACGACCGTTCGATGCGCTCGGCGAGATCGTCGTGACGGGCAGCGACGAGGTGCTGTTCCGGCTGGGGGATGTCGCGGAGCGGTTGTGGTTCGTGCGACGCGGCCGGTTGTCTCTGACGATGCCGATCGAGTTGCGCGGCGAACAGCATGAGGCGTTCGTGGAGGAGAAGGGACCGGGGGACATGGTGGGCTGGTCGGCGATCGTCCCGCCGCACCGGTACACGTTGACGGCGCGGGCGACGGTGGACGCGGAGATGGTGGCGTTCGACGGTCCGGCGTTTCGGGAGCTGCTGGCGAGCCGACCGGCGACGGGGGTGGTGGTGCTGAGCAACCTCGCGGCGCTGATCGGGCACCGAATGCACGAGATGCAGGCGATGTGGATTCGCGAGGTGCAGCGTGCGGTCCAAGAGCGCTATCGATAGGATTGAAGGGTGGG
Source organism: uncultured delta proteobacterium (assembly GCA_947085355.1). GTDB lineage: Bacteria > Myxococcota_A > Polyangia > DRWM01 > JAAZOP01 > CAMTWF01. The sequence continues at coordinate 35,788 of CAMTWF010000121.1, read as the reverse complement.
GGGGACGATTGCGGACGGTGATCCTGGCGGGGGCGGCGCTCGTCTCGTGCACGACGGAGCCGGTTCCGGCGCCGTGGTTCAAGGCGGCGCAGCAGGCGGCAGGGGCGCCGGCGCGGGACGAGACGGAGAAGCTGGAGGCGCCCGCGCCGCCGTTCTCGGCGGGGATCTTCCCGTGCTCGCGCTGCCACGGCCGAGAGCCGTTCTCCCGCGAGCGGCGCGAGATGTCGGCGCACAAGGAGATAGTGCTGCGGCACGACGAGGCGCATCGCTGGTGCCTGGACTGCCACGACGCGACCGAGCGGGACATGTTGCGGCTGGCCGGCGGGGAGCTGGTGCCGTTCGGGGAGTCGTACCGGTTGTGCGGGCAGTGCCACGGGGACAAGTACCGCGACTGGCGGGCGGGGGTGCACGGGCGGCGGTCGGGCGAGTGGAGCGGACACCGCACGTACCTGCTGTGCGCGCACTGCCACAACCCGCATCAGCCCGGCTTTCATCCGGGCTTCCAGGGGGAGGACGTGCCGCCGGGACGACAGCCGATCGTGCCGTCGCCGCCGCCGGTACGACCGGGTGGGGCGTAGGGACCGGCGATGAGCGACGAGCGACCGGACCGGCGCGAGTTCCTGTCCCGGGTGGCGGGTACGACGGTGGGCGCCGCGGTGACGGGAGTGCTGTCGGCCTGCGCGGCGCGGCGGTTGCGGGATCTACCGCTTGAGGAGACGCGGGAGCGGATTCAGGCGCTGGAGCGGGACTACCGGCGGCGCTTCGGCCCTGAGGTGTCGCTGTCGGGCGCCGTGGCGCTGCCGGGGGTCATCTTCGGGTACGCGCTGGACCTGTCGAGATGCATCGGTTGCAGGCGATGCGTCTACGCCTGCGTGGAGGAGAACAACCTGTCGCGCGACCCGCAGATCCACTGGATCCGCGTGCTGGAGATGGAGAAGCGGCTGGGCATCGACTTCGCGCACTCCGACTCCTACTACGACTCGCGGGAGGTGCCGCGCGCGGGTCATTTCTACGTCCCCATGGCCTGCCAGCAGTGCGACAAGCCGCCCTGCACGAAGGTCTGCCCGGTGAAGGCGACGTGGCGGGAGCCGGACGGCATCGTGGTCGTCGACTACGACTGGTGCATCGGCTGCCGCTACTGCATGGCGGCGTGCCCGTACGGATCGCGCAGTTTCAACTGGGCCGAACCGATGGTTCCGCCGAACGAGATCAACCCGACGATGCACGTGCTGGGCAACCGGCCGCGGCCGAAGGGAGTGGTTGAGAAGTGCACGTTCTGCGTCCAGCGCACGCGCGCGGGGCGCTATCCGGCCTGCGTCGAGGCGTGCCCGGTGGGCGCGCGCAAGTTCGGCAACCTGCTGGACCCGGACGGCGAGGTCCGCTACGTCATCGAGAACAAGCGCGTGTTGATCCTCAAGGATGATCTCAACACGATGCCCAAGTTCTTCTACTTCTACGGGGCGTGAGGCGGCGATGACGACGGCGCGGCTCTTCTGGCGGTTCTATGCGGGGAGCGTCCGGGTCGTGGCGCGCGGCAACCTCCCGTACTGGGCCTGGATCGCCTTCCTGCTGGCGCTGATCGTCTCGGGCGCGCTCGCCTACGCGCGACAGGTCGAGGAGGGGCTCGCCGTCACGGCGATGCGCGATCCGGTCGCCTGGGGTTTCTACATCGGCAACTTCACTTTCCTCGTCGGCGTCGCCGCCGCCGCCGTGGTGCTGGTCATCCCGGCGTACATCTACCGGTGGGGCCCGATCCGGGAGATCGTCATCTTCGGCGAGCTCCTGGCGGTGAGCGCGGTCATCATGTGCCTGCTGTTCGTGTTCGTCGACATCGGCCGCCCCGACCGTTTCTGGCACCTGTTCCCGCCGTTCGGCATCCTGAACTTCCCCTCGTCCCTGCTCGCCTGGGACGTGCTCGTGCTCAACATCTACCTCCTGATCAACTTCGTCGTCGTGACCAACCTGCTGTACTCGGCGTTCGCCCGGCGCGACTACAACCACAAGCTGGTCTGGCCGCTGGTGCTGCTGTCGGTCCCGATGGCGATCAGCATCCACACGGTGACGGCGTTCCTGTACACCGGGCTCGTGGCCAGGCCCTACTGGAACACGTCGATCCTCGCGCCGCAGTTCCTTGCCTCCGCGTTCTGCTCGGGCCCCGCCATCCTGCTGGTCGTCCTGCAGATTCTGCGCCGGTTCACCACGTTCCGGATCAAGGACGAGGCGATCTGGAAGATCGCCGAGCTGATGGCGTACGCGGTGTTCCTCAACCTGTTCCTCCACGGAGCGGAGATCTTCAAGGAGTACTACTCGGACACCCACCACCTGCTCCACACGCGCTACCTCTACGAGGGCGTCGGCGGCCACGACACGCTCCTGCCGTACGCGTGGACCGCGGTGGCCCTGAACGTGGTGGCCTTCGTCCTCTTCATCATCCCGCGGACCCGCCGGAACCGCGTGACGCTCAACATCGGCTGCGCGGCCATCTACGCGGGGGTCTACATCGAGAAGGGCATGGGACTGATCCTGCCCGGCCTGACGCCGGACGCCCTGGGCGAGATCTACGAATACCGTCCCTCGCTGACCGAGATCCAGGTGGCCGCCGGGATCTTCGCCGTCGGGTTTCTCGCCTTCACCCTGATGCTCAAGGTCGCCGTCCCGATCGCGCTGGGCCAATTCCACGTGGATGCGGTCCCCCGGCGTGAACGGATCCCGTCGCCCGATAATTCGCTTGCGCCGGCTCCCCGACACGTCGGATAGTCCGCGCGCCGGCGCGAGGGCGGCCCGCGGGCGCCGTTGAATCGATGGCGGCGCCCGGACGTAGAAGGCGGGGCCGTTTGCGCGGCGGGTCGCGGGAGCTTGCCGTCCCGGCGACCCCGGGGCCGGCGACCGGTACGGAGAGGCGATGCGTCCGAACACGCGGTTCTGGTTGCTTGTGACGGCGTCCGCCGTCGTCGCGTCGCTGGCCGCATGTCCGCCGCCGCCGCGGTCGACCGAGGCGCCGCGCCCGACGACGACCGTCGATCTGGGCGCCGACGACGTCGTCGAGGGCGACAACGGCTTCCGCGAGACCTACCTCACCGTGATGCCCAACAACCTGGCGCTCGTCCGGGACCGGCGCGCCGCATCGCTCCCCTCGGGCGTTTCGGCCGTGTCCTACGGCGACGTTCTCGACACGGTGATCCCGGAATCCACGCGGGCCCGCTTCCGCCCGCGCCGGGGCGACGCGTTCGACGTGCGGTTCATCGAGCAGCGCTACCGCTACGACGTGATCGAGCCGGGTCGCATCGCGGAGTTGTCGCTCGGCGGCACGGTGCGCCTGCGCTGGACGCACCCGCGCAGCGGCGAGGAGCGCACGCTGGAGGGGGTGGTCGAGTCGACCGAGCACGGCCTGTTCATCCGCACGCCGGACGGCACGCTGACGCTCGCCACGCCCGACGCGAACGGCCTCTACTCGCGGGCGATCTTCGACGACCTGCCGGGCGCGCTCTTCTCGCGACCGGTTCTCGACTGGATCGTCGACGCCCGCGCGGGCGGCCCCGGCATCCTCGAGACGAGCTACCTCGCCCGCGGCTTCTCCTGGGAGGCGGACTACGTCGTTTCGGCCAACGACGAATTCTCGAAGGCCGACATCCTGGGATGGGTGACGCTGCGCAACTTCACCGGTGGTCGCTTCGATCGGGCGCACCTGGCGGTGGTCGCCGGCGAGATCCACATGGCCACGCCGGCCGCCGACGCGATGTTCCTTGACGATACGGTGCTGTACGCCGCCGAGGGCGACGGCGACGGGGACTACGGGTACGTCCAGGAAGGCCTGTTCGAGTACCACCTGTACCGCCTCGAGAAGCCCGCGACGCTCGATCCATACTCGTGGAAGCAGGTCGCCTTCCTCGAGCGCAACGCCATATCGATAACGACGCGATACCGGGCGGACATCGCCCTCCAGCCGGGGGCCCCCGGACATCCCGTCGGCAGCGACGACGTCCTGCACGTCGCCGTCCGCCGGCTGCTCAAGATCGAGAACAAGGCGGATGTGGACGGCCTCGGGATCCCTCTGCCGTCCGGGACCGCGCGCCTGTACGCGCGCTCGGGCGATGACGTCTTCTTCATCGCGGCGGACCGCGTGAAGGACACGCCGAGGGAGGAGCCGATCGAACTCGATGCCGGCGGCGCGCCCTTCGTCGTGGTCGGGTACAAGGTAACCGACGTGAGTCTCGCGTCCGCGGGCCGCTTCGGGTCGTTCACCGTGGTGCGGCACGTCGTCACGGCCGTCAACCGCGGCGCCCGCCCGGTCCGCGTGCTGTTCCGCCTCGCGCTGCCCGGCGCCGGCGGCGTCTACCCGTACTACGGGGGCGGATGGGACGCGCGGCTCCAGCGTGCTCCGGGGGTGATCGGCCCGGCGATCGAGGAGGTCGAGAGCGGGGTCTGGGAGATGGAGCGGGTGCTCGAACCCGACGTGGAGGCCAGGGACGAGTTGGTCCTGCGGTTGCGGATGGATCGATGAGGCGGCGGCCCCCGGACGTTCCGGGGGCGAACGGATGGGCCCGGCCCGGCGGCGGGAGGCCCGAAGGAGCGGAGCAATGGGACGTAATGCGATGCGGGCGATCGGGATATTCGCGGCGGCGCTGGCGGCGGCTGCCGCGGGGGAGGCGGCGGCGCAGCAGGCGGCCAGGGCCGTCAGCGATGCGTCGGGACGCCAGGCGGTCAACCTGACCATCTACAACAACAACCTCGCGCTCGTGAGGGAGACCAGACGCATCGATTTGCCGCGCGGGACGTTCGCGCTGCGCTACGAGGACGTGGCGAGGCAGGTCAGGCCCGAGACGGTCTACATACGCGACGTGCAGGATCCCGCCGCCGTCGCCGTGCTCGAACAGAACTACAAGTACGACGTGCTCACGCCCTCGCGCCTGATCGAACTGCACGTCGACCGCGACATCACGCTGGTGCGCCAGAACCCGGCGACCGGCGCCGAACAGCGCGTCGGGGCCAGGATCCTGTCGACCGGCACGCCGTCCGCCGCGGCCGTGTACGGCTACGACCCCTACGGCTACGGCGGCGGCATGCACCAGCCCGCGTTCGTCGACCCGTTCGCCGTCGTGTACCGGACCGAGGAGGGGATCACCTTCGGCGACGTGGGGCGGATCGTGTTCCCCGGCGTGCCGGAGAACTTCGTGGCAAGGCCGACCCTGGAGTGGCTGCTCAGCGCGCCCCGCGGCGGCCAGAGGACGATCGAGGCGACCTACCTCACCTACGGGATGAGCTGGCAGAGCGATTACGTGCTGGTGCTCGCCGAGGACGAACGGAAGGGCGATCTCGCGGGCTGGGTGACGCTGCGAAACGACGCCGGCATTTCCTTCCGCGACGTGCGGCTCCAACTCGTCGCCGGCGACGTCTCGATCGAGCCCCAGTACGGCCCCCAGGCGTACGGCTATCCGGCGCCTCCCCGTGCGGCCGGGCAAGGCCGCGGCGCCGGCGGGTTCGCCCAGGAGGGGATGTTCGAGTACCACCTGTACACGCTCGAACGGAACACCGACATCGCCGACCGGGAACAGAAGCAGGTCCAGCTCCTCGACGTGGACGGCGTGCCGATGGAGAAGAAATACCGCCTGCACGGCGACGCCGGCTACTACATCAGCCAGTACACCGGCTCGATGGAGGACCTGCGGGTGGCGGTCTGGATCGAGTTCGTCAACGCCGGGCGGGCAGGCCTCGGCGTGGCGCTCCCCGCCGGCGTCATCCGCGTGTACAAGGCCGACTCCTCCGGCGCCCAGCAGTTCATCGGCGAGGACCGCATCGGGCACACGCCGCGCGAGGAGCGCGTGAAGCTCGAACTCGGCAAGGCGTTCGACATAGCGGCCGAGCGGAAGCAGACCGACTACGAGATTCTGTCGGGGGACGTGTACGAGGCCGAGTGGGAGATCAAGATCCGCAACCGCAAGACGGAGGCGGTAGTGGTCGAGGTGCTGGAGCCGATGGCCGGCGACTGGGAGGTCGTGAGCAAGACGCACGAGTTCGTGACCGAATCGGCGCGGCTCGTGCGCTTCGACGTGGCCTGCCCGCCCGACCGCGAGGTGGTGCTCAGGTACCGCGTCAGGACGAGGTACTGACGACGGGGTAGGACGGTGGGGCCGGGCATCATGAAGCTCGCGGGACCAGGCAGGCCGGCGGCGGCGATCGCCGCGGTGGTCGCGTGCGCGGCGTCCATGCCCGTCGCCGCGCAGGTGACGCCGGCGCGGTCCGACGCGGCGGACCGGCGGTCGATCGCGGTGACGATCTACAACGCCGGCATGGCGCTGGTGCGGGAAGTCCGCGAGGTCGATCTGCCGGCCGGCACCGTGGAACTGGCGTTCGAGGACGTGGCGGCGCGGGTGCGTCCGGAGACCGTCCGGGTGCGCGACACGGCCGTGGCCGGCGCCGCTCGCGTGGTCGAGCAGAACTACCGCTGGGACGCGATCGCCCCGGCGTCGCTCATCGACAGGTACGTCGGGCGGCGGATCGATCTGGTGCAGGTCGTTCCCGGCACGGGCGAGACGCTGCGGCAGGAGGCGACGCTGCTGTCGACCGGCGGACCGGTCCTCGGCAGCCGGCCGTTCGGCGACGACGTGTACGACATCGGCGGCGACGTCACGTTCGGCGGGCCGTGGCGGATCGTCCTGCCGCCCGAGGTTCCCGAGGGCCTGGTGGCCCGGCCGACGCTGTTCTGGCTGCTCGACTCGCCGCGCGCCGGCAGGCGGGTGGTCGAGGCCAGCTACCTGACTTGGGGCATGACCTGGCGGGCCGACTACGTACTGCTGCTGGCGCCCGACGGCCGGGGGGGCGACCTGACCGGCTGGGTGACGATCAACAACGACGCGGGGATCCCGTTCCATGGCGCGGCCCTGCGGCTCGTGGCCGGGCACGTGAACGTCGTCGCCGACGAGGGTCGCGGCCGCGACACGTTCAACCTGAGGGGCGCGAGGATGCGCACGCTCTCGATGGAGGCGTCCGCCCCCGCGTTCGTCCAGGAAGGGATGTTCGAGTACCACCTGTACACGCTCGGGCGCCCGACCGACCTGGCGGATCGCGAGCAGAAGCAGATCGAGATGCTCCGGGGTTCGGGGATCCCCGTCGAGCGCACCTACCGGCTGTGCGGGCAGGTGCATTGGTTCGCGGCGGCCCAGCATGGGCTCATGGAGAACCTTCACCCGGACGTCTGGGTGGAATTCGTCAACGCCGAGCGCGCCGGGCTGGGCATGCCGCTGCCGGCCGGGACGGTCAGGGTGTACCAGGGAGAGGCGGGGCGCCGCGGCGGCAGGCAGTTCGTCGGCGAGGGAACGATTCCGCACACGCCCAGGGAGGAGCGGGTGAAGCTGCGCGTCGGGAGCGCCTTCGACGTCGTGGCCGAGCGACGCCAGATCGATCACGACGTGCTCGCCGACGGGGTAGTCGAGACGGAATGGGAGGTCAGGATCCGCAACCGCAAGCCGGAACCGGTCGTCGTCGAGGTGCGCGAGCCGACGCATGGCGACTGGGAGGTCCGGTCGAGTTCCGTGCCACACGTGAAGGTCTCGGCCCGCGAGGTCAGGTTCGATGTGGCCTGCCGGCCGGACGAAGAGGCGGTGCTCCGCTACGTCCTCCGCGTCCGGTACTGATGACGCGGGAGCGCACGGGCTGCCGCACGTGCGTCGTTCGTAGCGGCGCCGGCGCCGCGCCGGTATGATGCCGGGCCGTGGGACGCGGACGTTCATTGCCCGGACGAGTGATCGCGCTGGCCGGGTCGTCCGGTTCGGGCAAGACGACGCTGGCCGAAAAGCTGATCCGCCGGTTGTCGGCCCGCGGCTTTCGCGTCGCCTACCTCAAGCACGACGCGCATCGCTTCGAGATGGATCGCCCCGGCAAGGACACGTGGCGCGCATCGCGGGCCGGCGCCGCGACCGTATCGATCGCCTCGGCGGAGTCGTGGGCCTGGCTCCAGCGCGGCGCGGCGCCGGGGATCGGGCGCCTCGTCCGCATGGCGTTGCGCGCGGCCGACTGGTGCGTGATCGAGGGGTACCACGGTTCGCGATTCCCCAAGGTGCTCGTCGTGCGCGACGGCGTGGCGGTCCGCGTGCCCCGGCCGCGCGCCACGGTGGTGGCGACGTACGGCGATCCGGTGCCCCCGGAGGCGATCGGCGGCGTCCTGGCGCCCCACTTCGGCTGGCGACAGGTGGACCGCCTGTGCCGGCACCTGTTCCCGTCGTCCCCGTGACGCCTCCGGATGCGGCACGTCGGCGGCGACCACGCGCATTCGCGGGTTTCGGGCCGAACGATTCCAGCCTGGTCGGTGCGGTTGTTGCGTCCCCAACGGGATTCGAACCCGTGCCGCCGGCTTGAAGGGCCGGGGTCCTGACCACTAGACGATGGGGACGTGCGGCGCGTCCCGACGCCGCCGACTTCCGGTGGGCCGTGAAGGAGTCGAACCTTCGACCGCCGGATTAAAAATCCGATGCTCTGCCGACTGAGCTAACGGCCCGTGTTCCCCTTCACGGCCACCACTTGCGCCGGCGTCGCCGCCGCTCGCGACGCGGCACGGCTATCAGAGCGGCCATTGCGGTGTCAAGCGCGCGTGCGGGCGCGCGGTGGGCGCGCACGACGGCGGCCGCGCATCCGATCGCTTCCCGACCGTGCACGGGGCTCGACGCCGCCGCCCGAACGGTGGTAGATGATCGCCCGCGCCGGAGTGGCGGAACCGGCAGACGCGCCGGACTCAAAATCCGGTGGGCTTTCACGCCCGTGAGGGTTCGAGTCCCTCCTCCGGCACCGGGCGGGTGCTTGTGTCCGCCCGGGGACTCTGCTACGTGTCCTGCGTTCCGCAGACGGTCATCGCGTTGCGGGAGGGTCAGATGGTCGCGCCGCAGATGGTGATGTTCGAAGAGGAGTTCAACCAGATCCAGGCTATCTGCGATCGCCTGCACGGCGAGGCGAACGCGCAGGTCGTGTTCATCGTCGACAAGAACGGCCAGCTCATAGCCGCCTCGGGCGATACCGAGAACCTCGACACGACCTCGTTGGCGTCGCTGACCGCCGGCAACATCGCCGCCACCGGCGGCATGGCCAAGCTTCTCAAGGAGCGTGAGTTCGCGACGCAGTTCCACGAGGGGGAACGGTCGAACATCCACATCCAGATCGTCGGACAGCGGGTGATCCTGGTCGTGATCTTCGATCACCGATCATCCCTGGGCCTCGTACGGCTTCGCGTGCGCCGGACCTCCGAAGATCTCAATCGGGTCTTCGACGCGATCGTCGCCAAGGCCAGCAAGCCGGGCGCGGTCACGGTGCTCGACGAGATCACGGATGAGGATATCGACAACCTCTTCAAGGAGTAGGCCGGCGGCGCGATGTCGTTCATCAACTACTCCAGCAGGGAGATCAACTGCAAGATCGTTTACTACGGCCCCGGCTTGTGCGGGAAGACCACCAACCTCAAGTTCATCTTCGCCAAGACGAGCCCCGCCGCCCGGGGCAAGATGATCTCGCTGGCCACCGAGACCGACAGGACGCTCTTCTTCGACTTCCTGCCCCTGTCGCTCGGCGAAATCCAGGGCTTCCGCACCAGGTTCCACCTGTACACCGTGCCGGGCCAGGTGTTCTACAACGCCAGCCGCAAGCTCATCCTGAAGGGCGTGGACGGCGTCGTGTTCGTCGTGGATTCCCAGATCGATCGCATGGAAGCCAACATCGAGAGCCTGGACAACCTGCGCGAGAACCTCGCCGACCAGGGCTACGATCTCGATCGCATCCCGTACGTCGTCCAGTACAACAAGAGGGATCTCCCGAGCATCGCCCCGATTTCCGAACTTCGGGCGCTGCTGAACCCCGGCGGCGTGCCCGAATTCGAGACGGAGGCCACGACCGGCGTCGGGGTCTTCGAGACGCTCAAGGCCGTCGCCAAGCTTGTCTTCCTTGAACTGAAGAAGGCCCGCAGCGCCTGACGGCGCGGCCCGCCCGGCAGCGCCGTCGCTCCTTGCGCGGGGGTGCGCGCTGCCAACTTGCTCTCTGCGTGTAAGTAGGATATAGTACGGCCAGGTATGGCCCTGTGGGGCCGGGAGGATTCGATGGGCGCGAAACCGATCATCGACCGTCGTCGTCATCGGGTGTACGTAACTCGCAACACGGAGTACCACACTCGGGACAACCGTTGCGTCGGGGTCCGCGACCGCCGCAGCGGCCTGTGGATCTGGCAGCACCAGGCGCTGTGGGCCCGGGTGCTGGGCGGGATCTCTTTCCGCCACGGCGGCGTGCGCCCGTCGCCGGGAATACCGGATGTCGGGCAATCGCTGTACCTGCATCCCGGCCGGGGCGACGACATTGTCACGTCCACGCTGACGGCGATCGACAGACCGGAGCGGTGCGTGGTCGAGACGTACCCGGCGTTCGCCGCGGCGGTCGCGTAGTTCGCTTCCGTCCAACGACGCCCGGCCGGCGATCAGGCCGGCGTCGCTTCCCGTCGCAGCGCGGCCAGGCGATCCCTAATCGTGGACCTCGGCAGCCCCAGGGCCTTCGCGACGGCGGAGACGTTGCCGCCATGCGCGCGCAGCGCCGCCGCGATGTCGTCCGGCCCCACCTCCCGGGACGGGCGGCAGGCGACGGACGGATCGTCGAGCGCTACGTGCTCCGGTCCGATCTCCGGGCCCGGCGATTCGAACGCCGACCGGAGCACCACGTTCCGCAGTTCGCGCACGTTGCCCGACCAGTAATGCCGTTCGAGCTTCCGGAGGGCGGCCGGCAGGAACTGTCGTTCTCCCAGGTCCGAGGCGAGCGATTCCAGGAACGCCTCGGCCAGGGGCGCGACGTCCTCGGGGCGTTCGCGCAGCGGCGGGATGTGGATCACTATCGCGGACAGGCGGTGGTAGAGGTCCGATCGGAAGCGGCCCACCCTCGATTCGGCGACCAGGTCCCGGTTGGTGGCGGCGACCACGCGCACGTCGACCGGCACGGGCCGTTCGCCGCCGACGGGCAGCACCTCGCGGCCCTCGACGGCGCGCAGGAGCTTGGCTTGGATCTCGGGGGGGGCCTCGCCGATCTCGTCGAGGAACAGCGTCCCGCGGTCGGCGCGCTGGAACGCCCCCCGGTGGCTCTCCGCGGCGCCGGTGAAGGCGCCCCGCTGATGTCCGAAGAGGATCGACTCGGCGATTTCCCGCGGCAGCGCCGCGCAGTTGACGGCCACGAAGGAGCCGGAGCGGCGGGAGCCGTCCGAATGCAGGGCCCGGGCCAGGATCTCCTTGCCGGAGCCGGTCTCGCCGAGGAGCAGCACCGGCTCGCGAAGCGGCGCCGCCCGCCGGGCCCGCTCGAACGCCTCCGCGAGGCCGGCGGTGCGAAGGATTCCGCGGGCGGGGCGTCCGCCCGAGTCCCGCCGCGGGATGCACTCGATTTCGGTTCGGCCCAGGCGCAGGAGCCCGCCATTGCCGATCTCGGCGACATGGATGCGTCGTTCATCCAGGAAGGTGCCGTTGAGGCTGGCCAGGTCCTCGACGACGGCGCCGCCGGCGTCCACGGTGAGTCCGGCGTGGCGTTCGCTGACCGTCGGGTCTTCCAGGATCAGGTCGCACGACGGGCCCCTGCCGATCGTGAGCGTCCCGCGTTCGACGGCATGATGGCGCAGCGCCCCGTGCGATGCGAGGCGCAGGACGATCCCCGCGTCGAGCCCGCCGATCGGTCCCATCGCCGGCCTGGTGCTGTCGTGGGGTGGCGCCGCGCGGGCCTCAGCCCGGCCGCGGTCCCGTGCGAGCCGCAGTTCGTAGGGGCCGGCGAGGATCCGCGATTCGGGTTCCAGCGCGGCGGAGGAGACGGTGCGGCCGTCCGACATCCCGATCGTTCCACCGCGGGCGACGGCGAACCATCGTCCCCGCCTGTGCCTGAGCACGGCGTGGTACGGCCGCACGCCGGGGACGGGCAGGCACAGCGCGTTGTCGGTCGAGGATCCGATCTCGACGGCCGGGCCCTGCACCGGAATGGAAACAACCTCGCTGCCGTCGCGAATCAGGATGATCCGGTCCATGGTCGTTTGCGGTCCTCCGGTCGGGGGCCGCCGTTCGCGCGGGAGTCGACTCGCGTTTACCCGGCGGGGTCGAGCGGGTCAGCCGTCCTTGGTCTCGCGCAATCCGAGGTCGCGCATCTTGACCTGGAGCGACTTGCGGGAGATGCGGAGCAGCTTGGCGGCGTGGGTGACGTTGTGGTCCGTGAGCGTGAGCGCCTTGAGGATCAAGTTGCGTTCGACGCGCTCGGCCGCGGCCTTCACCTGCGACTTGAGCGCCATCGGTCCGGCCGTGCCATCCCCGTCGGAGGATCGCAGCCCTCGGACCTCGTCGGACAGGTCCGCCGGCGTCACGCGGGGCCCGTCCGCGAACAGGACGTTCCGCTCGACCAGATTCTCCAGTTCCCGCACGTTGCCGGGCCAGTGGTAGCGTTGCAGCGCGGCCATCGCCTCCGGTTCGTACCCCTCGATGCGCCGGCCGAAGCGCCGGTTGAACCGCTCGATGAAATGCTCCGCGAGGGGCGGGATGTCGTCGACCCGCTCGCGCAGCGGCGGAAGGTGCAGGTGGACGACGTTCAGGCGGTAGTACAGGTCTTCGCGGAACGTGCCGTCCTCGACGCACCTGCGGAGATCGCGGTTGGTGGCGGTTATCAGCCGGAGGTCGACCTTCAGGGTTCTCAGACCGCCGACGCGCTCGAACTCGCGTTCCTGAATCGCCCTGAGCAGCTTGACCTGGATCTCCGGCGGGATCTCGCCGATTTCGTCGAGGAACAGCGTGCCGCCGTCGGCGAGTTCGAACCTGCCCGGCTTGCTGGTGACGGCGCCGGTGAAGGCGCCCTTCTCGTACCCGAAGAACTCGCTCTCGATCAGATCCCTCGGGATCGCCGCGCAGTTGACGCGGATGTACGGCTGGTTCGCCAGGCGGCCGTTCTGGTGCAGCGCCCTGGCGACGAGTTCCTTGCCGGTCCCGCTCTCGCCGGTCAGGAGCACGGTGGCGGGCATGTCGGCCACCTTCTCGATCACGGAGTAGACCGCCTGCATTGCGGCGCTGTTGCCGATGATGCGGTACCTGCGCGATTCGCCCTCCGCGGGCGGCGCCGCGGCGGCGCCGTCGAGCCGCACGGCGCGCAGCGCCTTGCGGACCACCGCCAGCATCTCGCTGCGCTCGAACGGCTTGGTGATGAAGTCGAACGCGCCAAGCTTCATCGCCTCGACGGCCGTGTCCACGGTGCCGTGGGCCGTCAGCACGATCACCGGCAGGTCGGGGTCGCGAGCTACCACGCGCCTGAGCAGCTCCATGCCGTCCATCCGGGGCATGCGCAGGTCGGCGATCGCCATGTGCACGACGTTGTCGTCCATGATCCGGAGCGCCTCGATGCCGTCGACGGCCTCGAGCACCTCGCACGGCTCCCGCTCCAGCAACGCGACCAGCACGCGCCGCATGTTCGGCTCGTCGTCGACGATCAACACCTGCGGGCGCTCGGGCATGACGGCGCCGCCGCTCATCGCGGCAGACAGCGCCCATCGAGGTCCGCCGCGCCCGGCCTGTCGCCGACGAGCCCCGTGCACCGGAAGAGGAACACCTCGCCGCTCCCGGGGGCGCCGACGAACGGCTCGGCCCGGCCGCCCCCGGCGACAAGCGCGATGGAGGTTCCGAGGCGCTGGCCGGGCTCGGGGACGGCGTCCGAAAACGTGGCGGCGGGGGAGGCGGTCCAAGGCGCGCCCACGGTCACCGTGAAGACGTGGACGGCGCCGGCTCGGGCGGCGCCGGCGACGTCGGCGTGGGGATCTCCGGCGAGGATCTCGGAAGGGCGGGCCCCGTCGATGTCGCCGACCGCCAGGGCGAGGCCGAACCGTTCGGAACACCGGACGCCGCTGCCCCGGTCGTCTTCGCAGCGGATCGCCAGCACGCGCACCGGCACGTCCGTCGGTGCGTCGTGCCAAGCACACGGGGGGGGGGCGTGCGGGTCGGACGTCGGGGTGAGCGCCTCCAAGTCGGCGCCGGAGTACACTGCGAGGCCGTCGGGGGATCTGACCACGAGGTCGTCGTTGCCGTCGCCGTCGATGTCGCCCGCGGCCAGAGCCGATCCGAATCCGGAGGCGGGCGGCGCCTCCGCGCAACCCGCAACGACGAAACGCGACAGCGGATCGCCGGGAGTCTCCGGCCTGAAGAAGTAGACTCGGGCCTGGTCGGGCGCGGCGCCGTCCGCGGCGCCGACCGCCAGCCATCCGTCGCCGTCCGCCGTCGCCCCGGCGGCGAGGACGCCGCCGTAGCCGTCACCCTTCGCCTCGTCGGCGATCGCCGCTCGGTTCGCCGGGATCCACGTACCCGCCGCCGGCACCAGGTCGTCCCCGGGGGCGCCTGTCGATACGTAGACGTCCCCGACGACGCGCGCGCCGGACGTCTCGCGCATGCCGAGAGCGCCGACGACGAGGCGCGACGCCCCGGCGCTGGGCAGCATGGCCAGCGTCCTGCCGAAGCCCGGCGGCGCCCCTCCGGGCGGCGCCACCCTGCCGGCGTAGCGGAGCGTTTCGTCTCCGCAGTGTACGGCCACCCGTCCCGAGCCTGCCGACGCGGCCGGCTCTCCCACCAGCAGGCAGGGACCCAGGAAGGCGTCGCCGGCGTGCACGCGCGGCGCCCAGAGGAGGGCGGCGCCGCTGCCCGCGGTGGAGCAGGTGTCGGCGGGATCGCCGCCCGGCAGCGCGTCGCCGATCGGCTTGCAGGCCTCGCCGAAAAGACGGGTGGAGAAGGCTTCGGCGCCCTCGACGGCGAAGTCGTAGGCGTGCGTGGGCGAGGCCCGGCCGGCCGAGACGGCCAGACGTCCGCGGGACGCGCCGCCGACGTCGAACACGCCGCCGGCGAGAATCTCGCCGAAACTGCCGCTCGGGTAGTCGTCGCCGCCGCCGAAAGCGGACACCGGCGCGCCGTCCTCGATCGTCCACGGCTCCGTGACCAGGAGACAGCCGGCGGCAACAGCCGCGGCCATGACCAGCGGTGCGAGGGTTCTCATCAGAATCGCACCTCCAGGCCGATCCCGGCCGGGCCGGGTCCGGCTGCCGGCGAGAAGCGGAAGTTCGGCGCCTCCTCGGCCGGGGTCCACCCGTCGATGCGGGCGAACTCCACCGGCTCCCGGTGGCGGCCATCCGAGTCCGGCAGCGGGTCACGGAGCAGGTAGTACAGTCCGAGCGCGGCCATGACGCCGCCGACCGCGAACGACGCATCGGCGCCGGCGGCCCACAGCGTCGCCTCCATGATGCGCGGGTCGTTGTTGTCCTGTCTCCCCGCCGCGCGGTCGGCGTCGAGTCGGTCCCGGAGGTCGAGCGCCTCGCCGCCGAAGATGCCGCCGGCGATGATGCACGCGCCGGCAACGCCGAACGTGACCCATGCCGGAGTGCGGGACGGCGTCGGGTTGAGGCTCACGAGCACGCGCGTTCGCAGCCCTCGCCCGACCTCCACTTCCGCGGAGTAGTCCTTCATCCCCTCGGCCGACACGACGAGGACGTGTTCGCCGGCCGGAAGCGTGCCGAGGAAGCCGCTCGTGCCCTGGCCGTACGATCGTCCCGGGCGCGCCGTTCCCACCGGCAGGCCGTCGATCCAGATCGACGCGCTGTCGACGTTCGCTACGACCTCCAACTCGCCGTACGGAACCCGCTCCAGGTCGACCACGATCTCGGTCTCGCGGCCCATCTCTACCCCCACCGTGCGGCGCTCCTCGACGTACCCGGCACGGGACACCCAGACGGTGTGCTCGCCCACGGGGACGACGTTGCCCCACGGTGCCGCCCCGACCGGGCCGTGCTCCTTCTCGTTCAGGTAAACGTCGGCGCCGGCCACGTTGCTGACAACGCGAAGGAAGCCGAGGAACTCGCCCTGACTCATCTCGATGTGAAAGACGTAAACTTGGCCGGGACTGACGGAGACCGGGATCTCGACCGTGCGGTAGTCCGGATGGTCGGCCCGGAGGATGTACGACCCTTCGGAGACGGTCTGCGCGATGGGGGCGCTGCCGGCCACGATCGGCGTTCCGTCGGCGGCGGCGAGCGACACGCGGGCGTCTTCCGGGACTGTCCGGACCGACACGAGGGACTTCATTCTCCGCTGCGAGTCGTCGGACGCCTCGCGCGTGATCAGGATCGTCGTGGGCGCCGTCTCGGGCGGGGTCCCCTCGGTCGGCACGGACGGCAGGACGGCCTCGATCTCCCTGATCCGCCGTTCGACCTCCTCCCTGTCGGGGGCGTCGGGTTCGATCTGCAGGTACTTGCGGAGGTAGTCCACGGCGCGCTGCCACTCGCGGGCCTGCAGGTAGGCGAGCCCTACGTTGAAGAGGAAGGCCGAGTACGGGGCGCAGAGGTAGGCGGCGACGAACTCCTGCGCCGCGTCCGTGTACCGGTCCTGGGCGTAGAGCGCCTGCCCGCGCTGCATGTGAGTGCGCGCGTCCTCCATGCCGCCCGGGCATCCGGGCTGGCCGGCCGATGCTGGTGGCTGGGCCGAGGAAGCCCGGGCCTCCCGCGGCCGCATGACGGCGCCGGTCAGCGCCGATGCGGCCAGGATCGCCGGAATCGCGCAACGTAGCGCGAGCATCTTGCCCGCGATTGCCCGCAACCCAAGAATCGTCGCGCCGCGCGACGATTCTTGAAGGTAGCAGATCAGATTCATGGTCGGCACCGCTCCGTTTCCCGGCGCGGCCGGTCGCCGCACCCGAGGGGGATGTTAGCGACTAGGTCCGGCCCGCGCAAGGTGGATGCCGCGCGGGAGCCTGTGGTAACAGTTCCGCCGCCATGCGCGTGGTTGTCATCGGCGCGGGCCAGGTCGGGCTCGCCATCGCGGAACGGTTGACGCACGAGCGCCACGAAGTCGTCGTGGTGGACACGGACGCCGACCGGCTGGGCGAGGTGGGCCGCCGGATCGACGTGGGGACGGTCCACGGGACGGGTTGCTCGCCGGTCGTGCTGCGCCGGGCCGAGGTCGACCGCGCCGGGATGGTGATTGCCGTCACCGACAGCGACGAGGTGAACCTGCTGGCGTGTCTCCTCGCCGGGCGGCTCGCGCCGGCGGCGGTGAGGGTCGCGCGGGTCAGGGATCCCGAGTACCACGAGGATCCCGATCTGTTCCGGGCCGAGCCGTTCGGTCTTCGGGCCGTGATCAACCCGGAGGAGGAGGCGGCCAAGCGGCTGGCGCGGGCGCTGCTGACGCCCGGCGCGATGGACGTCGTGCCGTTCGCCGGCGGCCGGGCGGGGTTGGTCGGGATCCGGATCGACGCGGGTAGCCCCCTCGTCGCCAGACCGCTCGCCGAAATCCGGCCGCCCGAGGGGGCGCGGATCAGGGTGGCCTTCATCGACCGGCGGGGCTCGCTGGTCGTGCCGAGCGGCGTCGACACGCTGGCGCCGGCCGATATCGCGTACTTCGCCTGCCTGCGGGAGGACACCGGGGCCGTGCTGGCGCTGGCGGGCAAGGATCCGTCGCCGGTCAGGACCGCGATGGTCTACGGCGGGGGGAACCTCGCCACGTACCTGGCGGGAGAGTTCGACGCGGCCGGAGTGGCCGTCAAGATCATGACCGGCGAGGCGGACCGGTGCCTGCGGTGCGCCGAACGCGTGCCGAGGGCGCTGGTGATTCGCGCCGAGGCGACGGATCCGGAGGCGTTGCGGGAGGAGAACATCGCGGAGATGGACGCATTCGCGGCGTGCTCGGAGCGGGACGAGCGCAACGTGCCGGCGGCGCTGCTGGCCAAGTCGCTCGGCGCCCGCATCGCCGGCATCGTGACGAGCAATCCGACGTACGAGCGTCTCGCGCCGTCGCTCGGGATCGACGCCGCGATCTCGCCGCAGTCGGCGGTGGTCGGATCGATCCTGCAGTTCGTCCGCAGGGGCATCGTGCTGGCCGTCCAGGAGTTGTGGTCGAGGGATGCCGAGGTAATGGAACTGAGGGCGGTGGAGGCGTCGGGGATCGTCTCCGTTCCGCTGCGGGAGGCGCGATTCCCTCGCGGCGCGATGGTGCTGGCCGTGTCGCGCAACGGGCACACGACGATCGCTATCGGGGAGACGGTAATCGAGCCCGGCGATCAGGTCGTGGTCGTGGCCGCCGGGGAGGCGATCGCGAAAGTCGAGCGGGTCTTCGCGGCCAAGTCAGGGAACGGGTCCCGCTGAGGCGCCGATGCACTGGATCCCGGTCGTCCGGATCGCGGCGATCGTCGCCCTGCTGCTGGGCGGCGCGATGGCCGTGCCGCTCGCCGTTTCGCTTGTCCTGGGAGGCCCGGATGCGGCCGCGCTGGCGCTGGCCATGGTGGCGGCCGCCGGCCCGGCCGCAGTCGTCCTGGTCCTGACGCCGCGCGCCGCCGCCGATGTGGGTCGGCGCGAGGCCCTCGTCGCGGTCACGTCGGCCTGGATCGCGGCGGCCTTCCTGGGAGCCCTGCCGTACCGGTTCCTCGCCGTCTTCGGGGATGCACCGGCCTTCGGGACGATGACGGCAGCGGTGTTCGAGTCGATGTCCGGCTTCACGACGACGGGGGCGACCGTCGTGGCCGACGTCGAGTCGCTGCCGCGCGGGATCCTCCTGTGGCGGGCCCTGACGCAGTGGCTGGGCGGAATGGGGATCATCACGCTGTTCGTGGCCGTGCTGCCGATGCTCGGCATCGGGGCGCAGGAGCTGTTCCGGGCCGAGGCTCCCGGGCCGACGAAGGGGAAGATCACGCCGCAATGGCGCGACACGGCGCGACTGCTCTGGACCTCCTACGTCGCGCTCTCGGCCGCCGAGGCGGTGGCGCTGCGAATCGCGGGCATGGCGTGGTTCGACGCCGTCTGCCACACGTTCACGACGATGGCGACGGGTGGCTTCTCGACGAGGAACGGCGGCATCGCGGAGTTCGACAGCCCTGCGATCGAGGTGATCATCACGGCGTTCATGGTGGCCGCGGGGATCAACTTCGGCCTGCACGTGCGGCTGCTGCGCGGCGGTGGGCCGCGGGAGTACCTGCGCGACGCCGAGGCGCGGGCCTACGCGGCGATCCTGGCCGCGGCCACCGTGGTCGTGGCGGCGGCTCTATGGGCGGGGGGCGAGTCCGATGGCCCGATCGGCGCGCTGCGCCGCGCGTCGTTCCAGGTCGTATCGATCATGACGACTACCGGATACCACTCGGCCGACTTCGACGCATGGTTCGCATCCGCCCCGGCGGCCCCGGTGCTGCTGTTGATCCTGATGTTCGTGGGCGGGTGCTCCGGCTCGACCGCGGGGTCGATGAAGGTGTCCCGCATCGTCATCGCCGCCAGACACGGATGGCGCGAGCTGGCGCGCATGGCGCATCCGCGCGCCGTGTTCCCCGTCAGGATGGGCCGGGAGACCGTCGCCGAGGGCGACGTATCGATGGTCATGGCGTTCGTCGGGCTGTTCCTCTTCCACTTCGCTGCCGGCACGGTCCTGGTGGCCGCCACCGGCGAGGACCTCGTGACCTCGGCCTCGGCAGTCGCGGCGACGCTGGCGAACGTGGGGCCCGGACTCGGCGACATGGGCCCGGCGCGGCACTACGCCGACCTGCACCCGGCGGCTCATTGGGTGCTGATGGCGGCGATGCTCCTGGGCCGGCTCGAACTGATGACCGTCCTGGCGCTTCTCACCAGACCGTTCTGGAGGCGATGAGGGGGGAGGGAGGACGGCCCTCCGGAACGGCCGCTGGGAACGGCGTCAACCCCGACCTCAGAAGAGGTGGGCTCCGCTGGTTATGCCCGCTTCAGGCTTCCCCGCAGGCGGGGCGTGCACACCACGGGTAGAGGCGGATCCCAGGTTGACTGTGCGGGGTTAAACATGCCGTTCCCTGGCGCACCTCCCAGAGGGCCATCGGTGGTGATGCTACGGGCCGCCGCCCGCCGGCGTCAAGTCGGCCCGGAGCAATTTGCAGTTCGCAGTTCGGGGTCCGGAAACCGCGAACCGCGAACCGCGAACCGCTTGCGACATCGAGCCGACCGCGAATAGCATGCCCGCGTGGGACGCCGCCATGCCGCCCTCGTCGTTGCACTGGCGTGCGCGGTCGGATCCTGCCGGCGTTGCCAACGCGATGCCCCGGACGCGGCGGCCGACACGTCGGGCCCGTCCCGACCGCGGGGGGCGTTGGCCGCGCCGTCCGGGATCCCGCTGATCGACTTCCACACCCACGTCGACCCGCGGTACCCGGACGTCTTCCTTCCCCGCTTCGACGAGGCCGGCATCGCCGTCGCAGTGAACATGTCCGGAGGGAGCCCCGGGGCGATCAAGTTCTCCGTTCGGGCACAGAAGGACACCGGAGGGCGGCTCCTCTTCTTCTGCGTCATCCCGTGGGGCTACAGCACCGCACCGGATTTCGTCCCTGCCGTCGTCGAGTTCCTCGGCGCCTGCGGCCGCGCAGGCGGCCTCGGCGTCAAGATATCGAAGGCGCTCGGCCTGGGCGCGATCGACCCGTCCACCGGCGGCCTGCTTGCCGTCGACGATCCGCGGCTCGACCCGATCTTCGAGGAGTCCGGGCGGCTCGGGATGCCGGTCATCATCCATACTGGGGATCCCAAGGCGTTCTTCGAGCCGTGCGACGAGACGAACGAGCGTTGGGAGGAGTTGCAGGCGAACCCGGACTGGTGTTTTGCCGACCGCGACCGATTCCCGTCGTGGGAGGACCTGTTCGCGGCCTTCGTTCGCCGGGTGGCGCGTCATCCGAACACGATCTTCGTCGGCGCCCACTTCGGGAATGCGCCGGAGGAACCGGCCCGCGTTGCGCGCGTCATGCGCGATCATCCGAACCTCTGGATAGACACGGCCGCGCGGATCCCGGAGATCGGCAGACGGCCGCCCGAGGAGGTCCGCGCGGTCTTCCTGGAGTTCGCGGACCGCATCCTGTTCGGCAGCGACTACGGGATCGGGCCGGACACGCTCATGCTCGGGTCCGGTTCCCCGTACGTCAAGCCGACCCAGGCGGACGTCGATCTGTTCTGGCGCAGCACATGGCGGTACCTCGAAACCGCCGACACGGACATCCCCAGCCCGACGCCCATCCAGGGCCGATGGTCCCTGCGCGGGATCAATCTGCCGCGCGAAGTGCTCGAGAAGATCTACTACCGCAACGCCGAAAGGCTGCTTGGCATCCGGCTCAAGTAGGCCGTTCCGGAACTACGGCTGCGTATTCAAACGCAAAGACGCAGGGGTTGGTGACGGCCGATCGATGTCACAACCGTCCCGGCGTGGCCGCGCCGCGAGCGCCTCGCACCCACGCGAACGGGTCGCCATCGGGCGAGACCGCCGGCGCTCGGACCGCCGACACGCCGTCGGCGAGCGCCCCGAGGTTGTTCGGGTAGATCGACACGACGTTGCCGTCGGCATCGACCAGGCTGACGCTTTCGCCCGAGTTGCGCAGGCCCTGCGTGCCGAGCGTCCGACCCAGGCGCACGATGAGGGCCGCCGGATCGGCCGCCGGATCGCCGGCGCCGCCGGGGTCGTAGCCGTCGGGCGCGAGAATCGCGACGGCGCGCGCCGGCAGCACGACGCCGGCCGGGATCGTCAAGCCGGCGTCGCCTTCGTCCAGAAGCCTCCAGCCGCCCAGCGCGACGTCCTCGCCGGACAGGTTGGCGATCTCCACGAACTCCTGGGCCGGCTCGGGTCCGAGCGGATTGAGCATTACCTCGGTCACGACCACCCATGGGCCGTCCGGGCCGGTCTCCACGGGAATCGTCGCCAGCACCGTTTCACCCTCCGCCTCCCCGACGGCAACCGTGCATTCGTGCGCCGCCGCGGAAGCCAGGCCGCCGACGACGATGCGATGCTGCGCGGCGGGTTGCGGCGCCTCCACCCGGATCTCGCTTTCGCCGTCACCGCACCGCACCGAGCCCGTGGTGGCTCGGTCGGCGGCGAAGCGGATCGCCGCCGAGCGTATCCCGGCCGTCACGCAGCAGCCGCCGGCCGCGGTCTCCCCGCCGGCGCAGGCAAGAGCGGCCTGACGGGGCGGCCCGGGATCGACGGCATCGGCGGATCCGCCCGCTTCGTCCTTCCCTGCGCTGCCGGCGTCGCCCGACGGCCTTTCGTCCCATGGAGGTTCGATGTCGGTGGCGGGGCAGGTGAGCGCCGCGGCCAGGAGCGCCACGGGGAGAAGGGAGGCGGCCTGTACGGCCCTTTCCTTGAAGTCGCGGATTGTCATGACGGCCCTCCGTTCGGACGGCCGCCCATTCGCGCCGGCGATGTCGTGCGTTTCCGCGGGATCAGCGGCGGTCGGGCCGCAGGATGTCGCCGGCGCCCTCGGCCAGCAGCCGCCCGCCGAGATTCGTGCCGGCGCGGTCGGGTCGGTCCGCGTCGTCGAACGCCTCGCCGCCGACCGATCGGCCGCCGTCGGCGGCGCTGACCCTGGCCCGGACGCGCAACCGACCGCCCTCGACGGTCGCCAGCGCGCCGATCGGGACCTGGCAGCCGCCGCCGAGCGCCCGGAGGACCGCCCGCTCGGCGGCCAGGCAGCGCATCGCATCGGCGGCCGAGACGCGGGCCAGCAGGCGGAGAACGGCCTCATCGCCCGCGCGGGCCTCGACGGCGATGATCCCTTGGCCAGGCGCCGGGACGCAGATGTCCGGGTCGAGGCGCTCGGCGATGCGGCCGGACAAGCCGAGACGGTCGAGGCCGGCGCATGCGAGACAGATCGCGTCGAAGAGCCCCTCGTCGAGCCTGCGGAGCCGCGTGTCGAGGTTGCCGCGGAGGTCCTCGAACCGCAGGTCGGGTCGCAGGCGCGCCAGGCTCGCGCGCCGTCTCGGGGAACCGGTCCCGACGCGGGCGCCGTGCGGAAGCCCGGCGAGTGCGCGTCCGACGAGCGCGTCGCGCGGATCGTCGCGGGGCAGGGCGGCGGCGAGCAGGAGCCCCTCGGGCTGGTCGGTCGGGACGTCCTTGGCGCTGTGGACCGCGATGTCGCAGCGCCCCTCGACGAGGGCCGCCTCCAGTTCCTTGACGAAGATGCCGCGTCCCGCGAACGCCGCGAACGGAACGTCCTGGCGCCGATCGCCCTCGGTCCTGATGATCTCGAGGCGCGTGACGGCGCCCGGCGCGGCTTCGCCGATCGCCGCGGCGACGCGCTCGGCCTGCCACCGGGCCAGCACGCTGCCGCGCGTCCCGATGACAAGCTCCGTTAGGCCGTTGCCGGTCCCGTCCGGGGTCATGATGGCGCCGGATGCTACAGGAAACGCGACTCCGCGTGCAGATAGGATGCTCATGCGCGGCGCCGGGTCACGGTCGCCAGCGCGACAGCCATCGCGACCCAGGCGGCCGCGCGCTTGATCC
Organism: uncultured delta proteobacterium; assembly: GCA_947085355.1. GTDB lineage: Bacteria > Myxococcota_A > Polyangia > DRWM01 > JAAZOP01 > CAMTWF01. The sequence goes on along the minus strand of CAMTWF010000121.1, from coordinate 12,527 downwards.
GGGAGCGGCCGAGGCCGCGGAATACGCGCCGGCGGTGGTCGGCGCCGTCGCGGTGTGCGACCGCGATGTGCACGAGGCCGACCGGCTTGCCCGGCGTTCCGCCGTCCGGTCCCGCAATGCCGGAGATGCCAAGTCCCAGATCCGCGCCGAAGACGCGCCGCGCCCCTTCGGCCATGGCGACGGCCACCTCGGTGCTGACGGCGCCGTGAGCGGCGATCAGCGCGGGATCGACGCCCAACGCGACGATCTTGACGGAGTCCGAGTACGCCACGACGCCGCCGAGGTAGTAGCGGGACGAACCGGGCACCTCGGTGATCGCGTGGCCGACGAGACCGCCGGTGCAGGACTCGGCCGTCGCGAGCGTCAGGCCGCGCTCGGCCAGGGCGCGGCCGAGCGCCCCGGGCAGCGTCGCGTCGTCGCCGATCCCGGCGCGCCGTCGCCGTCGCCGCCGGCGGCCGGATGCTATCGGCACTCTTGGGTTCGGGAAGAAACCGCCGCCGGCTCGCAAACCGGGTCGGGGCCGCCCGACCACCGACAACCCGCAAGCCACGAGCCGGTCTCCCCGCACGCCGGGACGCCGCCCGGGCCTGTCATCCACCAGCCCTCGACCGTCCTGCAGTCCGTGCCGGACACCACACACATCCCGAGCGTCGTCCACCGTCTCTCGTCGACGCGGTCGCAGTTGTAGTCCCACCGGATCACGGGCAGCATCCCGCATCCGTACCAGGTCGCGAAGAACGACGTCTGTCCGGGATTCACACGGGCGTCGGTGTCGCAGCAGTCGCCCACCCGGTTGGCGTATCGGACACCGGGCGAGACCGCCAAGCAGAGGAACGGCGCCGCGCCGTCGCCGTAGGTGTCCGTATCTTCGTCCGGCCACCACCTGCAGGCGCTGGTGCACGGGCCTCCGACGCACGTGCCGGCGCTGCACACGTCGGGCGCCGCCGTGCAGGCGTTGCCGTCGTCGCAGGTGGTCCCGCTGAGGTCGTTCGCCGTGCAGTTGTCCCTATCCTCGTTGCACGAGTCGTTGCAGTTCGGCCCGACGTTGTGTCCGGGGCAGGGGCTTCCGGCATGCACGCTGCAACTGCCGGCCGAGCAGGTGTCGTTGCCGTTGCAGTACAGTCCATCGTTGCATGGCAGCGTGTTGTTCGAGCGGACGCATCCGGTGAGCGGGTTGCACGAGTCGTCGGTGCAGACGTTGCCGTCGTCGCAGTCGCGCGGCGTCCCGGCGCAAGTCCCCCCGGCGCACCGATCCTCCACCGTGCAGGCATTCCCGTCGTCGCACGACGCCGTGTTGTTCGCGAAGACGCAGCCCGTCGCGGGGGCGCACGAGTCGTCCGTGCACGGGTTGGTGTCGCGGCATTCGCGCATGGCCATCGGCACGCACGCGCCGCTGGAGCAGGCGTCGCCGAGCGTGCAGGCGTTCACGTCGTCGCACGATGTGCCGTCGGGCCGCGGCGTCATGACGCAGTCGCCGGTCGCCGGCACGCACCGGTTGACGCTGCACGCCGTGTCGCCCGACGGATTGCAGTGGACCACCGTGGCCGGATCGATCTCGCAGAACCCCCCGGATCCGCACCGCAGCCGTCCGTTGCACAGATCGTCGTCATCGAGGGCCTCGCAATCGGCCGGCGTTGAGCACTCGCAGACCGGCGTTCCGCCCGCGCAGGAGCCCTCCGAGCATCGCTCGCCCTCCGTGCATCGGCTTCCGTCCTCGCACGCCGTCCCGTCCGGCTGCGGCGTCATCTCGCACTCGCCCGTCGCGGGCACGCACCGGTTGACCAGGCAGTTCGTGTCGCCCGACGTGTCGCACGTCACGACCGTCCCCTCGTCGAACGCGCAGAACCCGCCCGAGCACACGTGACGTCCGTTGCAGAGATCGCCGTCGTCGTGCTCCAGGCAGTCGTCGTCGTCCTCGCACGGGCACGACGGCGACCCGCCGCCGCACACGCCTTCGCCGCACGTCTCTCCTTCCGTGCACTGGTCGCCGTCCTCGCACGGCGCGCCCGCCGCGAGCGGCTCGCCCGGGACGCAGGCGCACTCGAAGCACGACTCCGCTCCGTTGCACGGCTCGTCATCATCGCAGTCCGAGTCGTCCGCGCAGAGGCACGGAGCGCCGTCGCCGTCCTCGTGCGGCACGTCGGCGTCGTCCCGCACCTCGATCCCGTCATCCACATCGCCGACCTCGGCATCGGCCTCGTCCGTGTCGTCCATGGTGGCGCCGCCGCAGCCCGCGAGATGAAGCCCGGGCAGCCCGGCCACGGCTATCCACGCCGCGAGCCGCATCCATCTCTCCCCCGGTGTCGTCGTCTGTTTCATCTGTTGCATCCTTGGCCGCGCACAGGTCGGCGCGGCCGTCCAGCGTTGCGATAGGCGTATATAGCACCCGAATGTGGGCGCGCAACTCGAGCCGTCACTCCCACGCCGCGAGGTCCAGGCAGAAGTGCCGGCGGCCCGGATGCGGCGTCGTCACGCGCAACTTGAACGGCCCGGAGCCGCCGGCGGGCAGTTCGAACGCGAACCCGCGGCGGCCGGGCTCGTTGGGAAACGTGAGGCGCGCAAGCTCGATCCGGCCGAACGAGACCCGCACGTCCACGGGCGCTCGGCCCCATTCCGCGGCGCCGTCGGTCAGCCCTCCGGTCACCATGACGCGACGTGTCGCGGCCGGCAGCGGCATCCGGATCACGAGCGGTCCTTCGGCGCGGGGGTGCGCCCACACCGCCGACGTCCGGAAGCCGCGATACGCGCAATCCTGTCGCCCGACCGCCTGCCAGTCGGGCATCCCCTCGAACCACCACCGCCCTCCCGCGTCGTCTCTCCAGACGGCCGCAACGGCGCCCGCGTCCGTCTCCATCGAAACGTCCAGGCCGCGCACGTCGGCGGAAAGCCTCGCGAGCGGCCGGGCCGCGACGCGGCGCTCAAGCACGATCAGCCGGAAACGCCCGAACCGCTCCTCGGAGACAGGACGATACGGTCCCGACAGCGCCGCCAGTTCGGTGTCGAACAGGTCGAATCGGTCGACGGCCAGCACCCGCGCGTGCTCGCCCGGCTCGATGGCGCGCCGGCGCGGCGCAACGGCCGAGAACGGATCCTCCGCAAGCGTCACGCCCGGCGGCGGGTCCCGGGGACCGACCACGTGCGGGAACTCGAGGAACGCGATGCGGGGACCGGTCCGGTCGATCACAAGGTCTCCGGCGGTCGCACGCGACAGGATCGCCTCCCGCACCTCGGCGCGCCCGTCCTCCGAGAAATGGCGGGCCAGCAGGACGCCGAGGTATGCGGCGAGCGCCGCGGCCGCGGCCAGCCCGGCCAGCGTTCGGATTTCGGATTTCGGATTTCGGATTTCGGATTTCGGATCCGAACGCGGAACGCCGACCGCCGCCGAGACCAGGATCACGGCGCCGATCCAGAAGCTCATCCAGACCAGCGGGCTGAACGCGACAAGAACCGAGTAGGCCGCGGCGCAGCCCGCCAGCACACCGCGGGCGCTGCGTGCGCGCCACGCAGTCAGGCCGAGCGCGCCGGCGATGCCGGCGATCTGCGCCGGGTGCATCCATGCCTCCAGCCTCGCCTCGTAGAGCGGACCGGAGAAGCCGAGCATTCCGTGGAACCACGTCCTGTGGGCGGGCCCGTACTCGATCAGCCAGCGGACGGCGCCGAGAAAGAAGGCGTCCGGATCCCGCAGCACGAACGGCACGTACAGCACGGCCGACACGGCGGCGGCCAGGAGGATCGATCGCGCCGCCGCTCGCGGGCCGTGGACCCGCCACAGGCCGGCGGCGAGCAGCGGCACGAGGGCGAAGTTGAGCGGCCGCATGGCGATGGCGACGCCGAGAGCCGCACCCGCGGCAAGCGGCCGACCCGTGGCGAGGCAGCACGTCAGCACCGCGACGACCGCCCAGTCGACGTTGGGCTCGGCGTAAATGCCGTTCCAATGCGTGTCGGGCAGGAAGAGGTACGTCGCCGCGAACAGCAGCGCCGGCCACGTCGGGCCGGGATTCGGGACGGCGGGACCACTACTTGCGTCCGACCTGCCCGAAGCCCGAAGCCCGAAGCCCGAGGCCTGAACGGCCGGCCACGCCAGCGCGACGGCCACGACCGCGTCGGCCAGCCACGACGTCCACCGGATGTCGATGCCGGCCAGTCGCGCGGGGAGGTACGCCAGCCACATCGCCGGCGGGTACGTCAGCGGCACCTGCGAGCCGATCTGCATCGTGTGGACGGCGTACGGGTTCTCGCCGGCCAGGAACGAGTCGATGGCGCTCATCACGAGGGGCAACATGTCCCGAACGGCCGGGTGGATCTCCCACTGCCGCAGCGAAAACGCCCGGACGGCCAGGTCGCCGGCGATCAGGATGCCGAGCACGATCCACGGCCGGGGCGGACGGGCGAGCACCAACGCCAGGCCGGCCGCGGCGATCGTCACGGCCGTCCAAAGGCCCGTGCCGCGCAAGTGGTACAGGACCATCCCCTGGTAGGGCCGGCGCGACAGGAGGACCGCGAGCAGGACGAACGACGCGACGGCGACCACGCGCAGACCCCACCGGTCGGAACCTCGGGCCCAGAAGCCGCTCGGCGACGGAGGGGGAGCGGACGAGGGAACGCGCGGCCGCCCCAGCCACAGCGCAAGCACCCCCAACGCAAGGAACACCGGCGTCGTTCGCAGGGGCTTGCGGTACTCGTCGCCCACGTACACGAGGACGAACATCAGGGCCGGCGAGGCGAGCGCGAGCGCGCGCAACGCCTCGCGGGCCGCAGCGGTTCGCGGTTCGCAGTTCACAGTTCGCGGTTAGTCCCCGCTCGCCGGGGAGTCAACCGGCCGCGAACCGCGAACTGCGAAACTGCGAACCGCCAGTTGCCTGTCGGACTGGTTGTGCGTATCGTCCGCCTGCCGGCCGAAGGCCGGATCGGGGGGACGCTCGGAGGAAGGTGGAAGATGTCCGGACACAGCAGGTGGAGCACGATCAAGCACAAGAAGGGCGCGGCGGACGCCAAGCGCGGCAGGGTCTTCACGAAGGTGATCAAGGAATTGACGGTCGCGGCCCGGCAGGGCGGCGGGGACCCGAACACGAACCCGCAGCTTCGCCGGGCGATGGACGCCGCCCGTGCGGCGAACATGCCGGCCGACACGGTCACGCGCGCCATCAAGCGGGGCACGGGCGAACTTGAAGGCGTCACGATCGAGGAGATCCAGTACGAGGGATACGGCCCCGGGGGCGTCGCCGTGCTCGTCGAGACGATGACGGACAACAAGAACCGCACCGTCTCCGAAATCCGGAACATCTTCTCCAAGTACAACGGCAACATGGGCGAGAGCGGCTGCGTGGCCTGGATGTTCTCGGCCCGAGGCGTGCTGACGGTCGACAAGGCCAAGGCCACCGAGGACGCGCTGATGGAGGCCGGGCTCGACGCCGGCATCGAGGACATCACGGACGGCGACGAGTCGTGGGAGGTGCGCTGCGCGCCGGCGGCGTTGGAGGACGTCAAGAAGGCGATCGAGGGGACCGGCATTCCGGTCCTCAACGCCAGGGTTACGAAGATCCCGCAGACGCTCGTGCGCCTGGAAGGCCGCAGCGCCGAGACGATGCTCAAGCTGTACGACGCTCTCGATGAGCAAGACGACGTCCAGGAAGTCCACAGCAACTTCGACGTCCCCGACGAGATGCTCGCCTGACCGGCCGGCCTGGTGCGCAGGGCGGACGACGAATGGCTCCAGGGCGGGTCGGTGGGGGCGAGCGGACGGTGATCGGCGTCGATCCCGGCTCCCTTCGCACCGGCGTCGGCATCGTGCGGCGCGACGGCGCCCGGTTCCGCTGCGTGCACTTCGACGTGATCCGCGTCTCCGGCGACATGCCGGCGCGGCTCGTCGAGATCCACGAGCGGCTGCGCGGCGTCATCGACCGCTTCCGACCCGACGACGCCGCGATCGAAGACGTCTTCCACGGCCGGAACGTCCCATCGCTCGTCAAGCTCGCCCAGGCCCGCGGCGTCGTGCTCCTGACGCTCGCCGAGGCCGGCCTTCAGGTCGCCGGGTACGCGCCCGCGGTGGTCAAGCGATCGGTCACCGGCAGCGGCCGGGCCGACAAACCCCAGGTGGCCAGGATGACCGAGGCGATCCTCGGCCTGGCGCGGCCCGCCCCGGCCGATGCCGCCGACGCGCTCGCCGTGGCGCTCTGCCGCGCCATGCACCCGGCCGGACCGGTCGCGACATGATCGGTCGCCTGCGCGGAAGGGTCGTCGAGGCCGTGCCCGGCCGCATGGTGCTCGATGTGGGCGGCGTCGGGTACGACGTGCGGGTGCCGGAGTCCGCCGGAGCGACGCTGCGACCCGGCCCGGACGAGGTTGCGATCTGGACCCACGCGGCGTATCCGGAAGGCGCCGCCGAACTGTATGGCTTCCTTTCCGCCGCCGAGCGCGATGCGTTTCGGCAGATTATCGGCGTCTCCGGCGTCGGGCCCCGCACCGCCCTGGCGCTCCTGTCGGCCATGCCTCTGGACGACCTGCGTTCGGCCATCCTCCGCGACGATTCCGCCCCGCTGCTCCGCGTGACCGGCGTCGGCAGGAAGACGGCCCAGCGGTTGCTCCTGGAGCTGAAGGAGAAGGCGATGACGTGGGCGGCGGCGGAAGGCCCGCCGGGGCCGGAACCCTCCAGGCGAAGGGAGGACGATCTCGCCGTCGCGGCGCTCACCAACCTCGGCTACAGGCCGGCGCAGGCGGCCCGCGCGGTCGAGGTCGCCAGGCAGAAACTCGGGAGCGACGCACCGTTCGACGATCTGGTCCGCAGGGCGCTGCAGGAGGCGGTGTGATGGGCGACGGGAGGTGGGAGGACTCGCGACCACGACCACGACCACGACGATGTGGAAGGTGGGCGGGATGAAGAAGCGGGGCCCGGAGAAAGGACCCGACAGGGCGGTCGACCCCGAGGCGACGGACGCCGACGGGGCGATCGAGATGTCGCTGCGGCCCAGGACGCTGGACGAATTCGTCGGCCACGCGAACCACCGGGCCAACCTGCGCGTCTTCGTCGAGGCGGCCCGCAGGCGCGGCGAGCCGCTCGACCACGTCCTCCTTTGCGGCCCCCCGGGCCTCGGCAAGACGACGCTGGCCCACATCGTCGCCAACGAGATGGGCGTCGGGCTGCACGCGACCAGCGGTCCGGCCGTCGAGCACAAGGGCGTGCTGGCCGGCCTGCTGACGAAGCTCGGCCACCGCGACGTGCTGTTCATCGACGAGATCCATCGGCTCGCCCCGGTGGTCGAGGAGCACCTCTACCCGGCAATCGAGGATTTCGAGATCGATCTCGTCACCGGCGACGGCCCCCACGCCACCACCCTCAAGCTGCCGCTCAAGCCGTTCACGCTCGTCGGCGCAACGACCCGCACCGGCCTGATCACGTCGCCGCTGCGCAGCCGGTTCGGGATCGAGATCCGTCTCGACTACTACCCGCCCGACGACCTGGCGACGATCGTCCGCCGCAGCGCCAGGCTGCTCGGCCTCCCGATCGACGACGCCGCGGCGGTCGAGATCGGCAACCGGGCGCGCGGGACCCCACGGCTGGCGAACCGCTACCTGGCCCGCGCCCGCGACTTCGCCCAGGTCCTCCACGACGGCCGCGTCACGCGCGACGTGGCGGACGAGGCGCTCCGGCGCCTCGGCGTCGACTCCTGCGGCCTCGACGAGATGGACCGCAGGTACCTGCGCACCATCGCCGAGACGTACGACGGCGGCCCCGTCGGCGTCGAGACGCTCGCCGCCGTGCTCGGCGAGCCGCGCGACACGCTCGAGGACGTCTACGAGCCGTACCTGCTCCAGGGGGGCTGGATCCAGAAGACGCCGCGCGGCCGCGTCAGCACGCCCAGGGCGGTCAAGCACCTCGGCGTTCCGGAGCGCGGCGGCGGACAGCGGGGACTGTTCTGATGTCAGTGGTCAGTGGTCAGTGGTCAGTGGTCAGTGGTCAGTTTTGGGCGCCGATCTGATTTGCCGAGCACCGAGCACCCCCGACTGACCACTGACCACTGACCACTGACCACTGCTCCTACTCCTCCTCGATCACCGGTGCGCGGGCGGCCCCGTCGGCGAAGAGCGCCTCGATGGCGCGGTCGAGCGGGTAGTCCGGGAGGAGCGCGGCGAGTTCCTCCAGGGCCCGCAGGCGCTCCGGCAGCGGACTCCATCTCTTGTGCCGGCCCACGAACTCCAGGTGCGCGATGGTCTCGGGGACGTCGAGGCCGTGCCGCGGCGGGCGTTCGGTCTCGATGTTCCACCGGACGCGCAGGAGCGTGCGGACGGTGAACCACGGCAGCGCGGAGCGGTCCCCCTTTTCCAGCAGGCCGCGGCGGATCAGGATGAGCGGCAGGTCGCGGGTCAACGCCAGGATCTCGAGGGCCTGCGGCGACAGTTCCTCGCCGGCGAAGCTGGACAAGGCCATCGGGATTCGGAAGCGGCGCGAGCGATCGAGGAGCGCATCGGCCCCGAGGTCGGCGAGGCGCTCTCCCAGCGCGTCCACCGGGCTGTCGCCCAGTTCCGAGCGCAGTGCCGCGGCGAGGCGCCTGAACTCGGGCGACTCGTTCCGGACCAGGTGCATCGGCCGGCCGTCGGCCGGGTCGCGGCCCATCGCCACGAGGTTCATCCGGCGGAAGCGGCCTTCGAGGATGCCGATCTCGCCCGACATGTCGAGGGCGGCGTGACGGGCGCGGGAGGCCCGCAGCACGTTCTCGACGGCGCCCGGATCCAGCCGCGCTTCCGGAACGCGCGGCGTGCCCGGCGCCTCCCCTTCCCGGGCGCCGCGGCTGCAGGCCGAGGCCAGGATTGCGAGGACCACCGCCGAACGGGGCGAGCGCACGCCCGGATCCTACACCGGAACCGAGCGGCTGTGCCGCGAGGTTCCGTGGGGGTCCGGGGGGCGGTGAGGCGCTCGGCGCCGAACAGCCCCCCGGTGCACCGGGACCGGCCGCTTCAAAGAAACCGTCGCCCGGCGTATATTCCCGGCATGACGGTCCGCAGTCACGGTTCCGGAAGCCCCGCCCGGCATCCCCCGGCGGCGCAGAGGCGGGAGCGCGAGCGCGAGCGCCACCGGCTGGAGATCCTGGAGTGCGCGGGGCGGCTGTTCGCCGACCGGGGATTCGAGCGCACGACGATGCAGGACATCTCGGCGGAATCGGGCTTCGCGCTCGCGTCGATCTACAAGCACTTCCCCGGCAAGGAGCAGATCTACGACGCGCTCGTCTCGGAGGCCGTGCGGCTCTACTTCGAGGAACTGCAACACCGGTTCATCGAACTCGACAGCCCGCTCGATCGCATTCGTGCGGCGGTGACCGTCACGTTCGCGCACGTGGAGCGGAACCGGGCGGTGACGGAGGTCGTGCTGGGCCAACTCAGGGGTCTCGGGCGCGGCACGGCGGACGTCGCCGTCCACCACGGGCCGACGGTGTTCTCGGCGCGCGACGGCTACCGGGCCGTGATGTCGTTCTTCGAGAACCTGTTCTCCGAGGCGCGTGCGCGGGGGGAGATCCGGCCGGACGTCGATCCGCGCGACGCGACCCTGGTGCTGATCGGGATGCTGTTCACGAGCCTTGCCTACTGGCTCCACTACGCGGGGCCGGACGAACGGATGGATGCGGAGCGGCTCCTGCGTGTAGTGCTGGGGCCTGTTGCGGCGGTCTGAATCCGCTGGGCGGCGGTCCAGGCGGCCTTGCGGGCGGCGCCGTTGCCGTTGCCGTTCCCGCCGTGGGTTTCGATCCTGCCTTCGCCGCGCGACAGCCGAACGCCCTCCCACAGCGTCGCCGCCATGTCCAGCGCCATGCGGCCCAGGTCGCCGCGCGAGGCGATCTCGCGGATCGTCCTGCCGTAGCCTTCCCAGAGCCTGCCCCCCCACAGGTCGTTGAGGAGCCGGTCGTACTGGGCCAGCGCCGTCTGCCGGTAGGCGGGGTCGATCCGCACGGCCCGCTCGGCCAGATCGTGGCAGTACCTGCACGTCTCGCAGTCGATGTGCTGGCAGCCGCCCTTCGGCCAGCGGTCCATGAAGCCGTCCAGCGCCCGGTTGTCGACGAAGACCTTGTTCTCGCCCATCCGGGGGTACAGCAACCCCTGGAACTTCCCCAGCTCCACGACCTGCCAGAACCGCAGGAAGTTCACGTCGGTCGGACGGAAGAAGTACCTGAACATCCTCCGCAGGCTGAACGCATCCCGCTCCCGGTCGCCGAACTTGTCGTAGGGGTATGCGTAGCACTGCACGAGGTCCATGAGGTTGCCGTCGTAGCGCCGCCGCGCGTACGCCTTGACGCGATCCAGCAGCACCGCGGTCGGCGAGTTCCGCTCGACGATCTTGAAGTTGTCGAACCCCATCCGCTCGTAGATCGGCAGGTCCTCGGGCCGGATCCAGTTGGCCCGGATGATGTTGACCGGCTCGTCCAACTTGAGGCGCTGGCACTCGACGAAGCAGTAGTCCAGCGGCATCGCCCGCTTGCCGTGGGCGGTCTGGGAGCCGTGATTGAGCGACACGGCGTGCGAGCAGGCGATGGCGCAGTCCTGGCGGCAGGAGTTGTTCACGATGAGCGACAGGTCGCAGGAGACGGAGTCGCGGATCGCCTGGAGCGCCTCCATCTCGCGGTAGATGTTGATCTCCGAGATGACGATGCAGTCGGCGCCGGCGTCGGCCCAGAAGCGCGCCTTGCGGGGGTTGTCGGTGTAGCGGTGCGACGAGATCCGGACCTTGAGGTTCGGGTAGCATTTCTTGGCCACCCGCAGGAAGTAGACGTTCGCCACCGTGATCGAGTCGACGCCGATGCCGCTCACCCAGTCCAGCGTCTCCCGCAGCTTGCGCTGGCCCTCGGAGGTGAACTCCAGGTTCGAGGTGCACGTGGCGTTGAGCAGGTAGTTGAACTCGATCCCCTTCGAGTGGCAGAGCTTCACGGTGTCGGCCACTACCTTGCGGTCGACGCTCGGCAGGTAGAAGCTCGGCCTCCCGCCGCCGTAGTAGTCCTCCGAAACCTTGCCGTAGACCTCGTACACCGGGTAGCCGGCCAGCCCCTCGATGAGGGCCGGGTCGAAATTGCATGCAACAGACAGACGCATCTCGCTCTCCTTTCCGGGCCCCCTACCGGCCCACCGGGAAGACCGACGCCGCGAACGAGTTCACCTCGTCCTGGAGCGCCGAGAACTGCTCGAACGAAAGCTGCTGGTTCGAGTCCGACAGCGCGGCGGCCGGACAGGGGTGCACCTCCAGCATGACGCCGCTGGCCCCGGCGGCGAAGGCCGCCCGCACCAGCGGACCCAGGATGTCGCGCCGGCCGGCCGCGTGGCTGGCGTCGACCAGCACGGGGTACGGCGTCTGCCGCCGCAGAAGCGCGACGCCGGAGAGGTCGAGCGTGTTACGGGTTTCGTGCATGAACGTCCGGATGCCGCGCTCGCACAGGATCAGGCGGTCGTTGCCGCCCAGCATGATGTACTCGGCCGCCAGCAGGTACTCGTCGATCGTCGCGGCGTAGCCGCGCTTGAGGAGCACCGGGTGGCGGATCCGGCCGGCCTCGCGCAGCAGGTCGTAGTTCATCATGTTGCGGGCGCCGATCTGGATCACGTCGGAGTGCTCGACGCCCGCATCGATCAGCCGCGGGTCGGTGATCTCCGTCACGGTCGCCATCCCGTGCTTGCGGCCCACCTCGCGCAGGATCCGGAGCCCCTCCATCCCGAGACCCTGGAACACGTAGGGGCTCGTCCGCGGCTTGAACGTTCCGCCGCGCAGGAACCCGACGCCGCGCGAGCGCAGGAACCGCGCCGTCTCGTCGAGCTGCTCGAAGCTCTCGACCGCGCAAGGACCGGCGACGTACACGGCCCGCTCGCCGATCCGGCGTCCGGCGACGTCCAGCACGCGATCCGGCTCGCCGTTGCGCCGGTGCACCCGCAACTCGACCTCGCGGGCCGCGTGCATCAGCCCGAGGCACTCGCGGTAGATCGCCTTGAACACGTTGACGACGGCGTCGGGCGACAGCGGTCCCTTGTTGAGCCTGACCAGCCGGGTCAGCATCTGCGCCTGCCGCTCGCCGTCGAAGAGCGCCTCGGTCCGCTTCTCCTTGATCTCCCGCGCCCGGAGCGCCAACCGGGCGCGCTCGGCCAGCATCCCCATGAGCGCCTCGTCGCAGCGGTCTATCTCGGCCCGCAGGCTCGCCAGTTCCGACGGATCAGGAGGCGGTTTCTCGACGCCTGACATCGGACCCTCCTCGTCGTGGTGTGCAACTCATCGTAATCACTACAAACAAGGGCATTCTGTACCGCAGAATCACGTTCTGCGCCCACAACCTGCCATTGGAAAGAGCGCGTGTCAAGACCTCGAATCTCGAATTGGGTGGGTGGCCGAGCCGGCGCCGCAGGCGCCGGCGAGTCCTCCCGTATGGCTAAGCCTGCGATCCTGTCGCGATCATCGTGCTCGCCCCGACATCGTCCGATGCTCCGGTGCGCGACGCCGGCCGCGGAACCGTCAGATGAGGATTACGGTGTTGAGCTGGAACCCGGTCATGTCGCTGTAGGTGTACGGG
>CAMTWF010000120.1:0-12610 GCA_947085355.1 uncultured delta proteobacterium | reverse complement strand
CGCAGCCGGCTGCGATTCCGGCGGCCCGAGCCCGCCGATCGACGCCGGCGACGCGGGCGACGGCGACATCGCGGACGACGCCGGCGGGTTCTGGGGGGACGGGCCGGTGGACGTGCGGTTTCCCGAGGGGTTTCTCTGGGGGACGGCGTCGTCGGCGTACCAGGTCGAGGGGGCGGCGGCGGCGGATGGGGGAACGGCGGCCAGCAACTGGTCCGACTGGGAGGCCGCGGATCGGATCAGAGGGGGCCAGCGTTCGGGCCGCGGCGCCGGATTCCGCGAGATGTACGAGGAGGATCTGGACCGCGCGGTCGGCCTGGGGAGCAATGCGATACGCATCGGCATCGAGTGGGCCCGGATCGAGCCGCAGGACGACGTCTGGGACGAGGCCGAGTTGGAGCACTACGCCGCGGTGGTGCGTGCGGCGCGGACCCGCGGCCTGCAGGTGACGGTCACGCTGTACCACTGGGTCGTGCCGCAGTGGATCCAGCACCCGAGCGCCCGTCCGCCGGTGGACCTCCTGGCGAGCGACTCGGATGCGTTCGAGACGGCGTTCGAGGATTTCGCGCGCCGCGTCGCCGGGCGCCTCGCGGCCGACGTCGACCTGTGGGTTCCGCTCGTCGAGCCGTTCACCGTCCTCTCGGCCGGCTACCTCAACGCCGAGCACCCGCCCGGCGGGGTGCTGGACATGGAGGGCGCGCAGAAGGCCGCGGTGCGGTTCATCTTCGGCCACGCCCGCGCGGCGCGGGCGATCCGCGAGGCCGATACCTTGGACACCGACGGCGACGGCAGTCCGGCGCTCGTCGGGAACGCCGCAGTCGCCTCGACGTTCCACCCGAAGAACCCCGACGACCCGCAGGACGTCTTCGCCGCGGGCCGCATCAGCTACATCGTGAACGACGTCTTCATCGAGGCGTGGACCTCCGGGCGGCTCGACGTGGACATGGACGGCGACTTCGACGACGCCGGGACCGTTCCGCCCGAGGGGACGTACGCGGATCTGGCCGGGACGCTGGACTGGATCGGAGTCAACTTCTACGGGCCGGCCCGCGCCGAGGCCGGGGTCTTCGCCGGCGCCGCGCCGCTGCACGGCATGCCGCTGCTCGATGTCGATCGGTACGACCCGTTGCTGCCGCACAACGAGATGGGCCGCGAGATCAGCGCCCCGGACTTCCTGGAGACGCTCCGCTTGTACGACCGTTGGGGCCTGCCTCTGTACGTCACGGAGAACGGGATCTCGGATTCCGGCGACACGCAGCGACCGTTCTACCTGCTGGAGCACGTACGGGTCGTGGGGCGGGCGATCGCCGAGGGGATCGACGTCCGCGGGTACCTGCACTGGTCGCTGACGGACAACTTCGAGTGGAGCTACGGGTTCACCGAGCGGTTCGGGCTGTTCCGCGTCGATTTCGGCGACCCAGCCTTGCCGCGCACCGAGAACGCCTCCGCCCGGCTGTACCGCGAGATCGCGACCCGCGGCGGCATCGACCAGGCGCTGTGGGACGAGTGGAAGCTCGACCGCTACCCGACCGACAGGCGGCCGTAACGGGCCTTGACCCTCGGGGCCGCTGCGTGGCCGTGGACGGCCCGGCTTGAAGGGAATACCAATCATCCGCTATCGGTTGCGGCTCGCGTGGGCTCGGGCTCGGGTTCGTTCACGGGAAAGCCTGGGGGCCGGAGGAGCATGATGCAAGCGGACGTTCGGGCGATCCAGGAGAAGGTCGTGAAGGAGTCGGCGCTGGTCGAGAGGGCGACGTACGAGGTCGGCCGCGTCATCGTCGGGCAGAAGCGGATGATCGAGCGGATCTTCATCTCGATCCTGACCGGGGGTCACGTGCTGCTGGAGGGCGTGCCGGGTCTTGCCAAGACGCTGGCGATCCGCAGCGTCACGCAGGCGATCTCCGCCGGCTTCCAGCGCATCCAGTTCACGCCGGACCTGCTGCCGGCCGACCTGATAGGCACGGTGGTCTATCACCAGCAGAGCGGCACGTTCACGCCGCGGAAGGGTCCGATCTTCACGAACCTCCTGCTGGCCGACGAGATCAACCGCGCGCCGGCCAAGGTCCAGAGCGCGCTTCTGGAGGCGATGCAGGAGCGGCAGGTGACGATCGGCGACACGACGTACCCGCTTGAGGAGCCGTTCCTCGTGATGGCGACGCAGAACCCCATCGAGCACGAGGGGACCTATCCGCTGCCCGAGGCGCAGGTCGACCGGTTCATGCTGAAGGTGCTCGTGTCGTACCCCGACCGCGAGGAGGAACTGGCGATCCTCGACCGCATGGCCGCGGGGACGCCGCCCGTGCCCGAGCCGGTCCTGACGCCGCGGGACGTCCTGCGGATGCGCGAGGTCGTCGACCAGGTGTACGTGGACGAGCGGGTCAGGGGGTACATCGTGGACATATCGCTCGCCACCCGCGATCCGGCGTCCTACAGGCTCGCCGACCTCAAGGACTTCATCGAGTACGGGGCCAGCCCGAGGGCCTCGATCGCCATGGCGAAGGCGGCCAAGGCCCATGCGTTCCTGCGGCGCCGCGGCTACGTGACGCCGGAGGACATCAAGGCGATCGGCCCGGACGTGCTGCGTCACCGGGTGATCCTCACGTACGAGGCGGAGGCGGAGGAGGTCACGGCCGAGCGGATCGTCCAGCGGGTGCTCGAGGCGGTGCCGGTGCCCTAGCCGGGGAGGAGACGCGAGCGGCCGATGCTCCCGCGCGAGCTGATAAGGAAGGTGCGGAAGATCGAGATCCGCACGAACCGCCTGGTCGACGAGCAGCTCGCCGGCCGGTACCATTCGGTCTTCAAGGGCCGCGGCATGGCCTTCGAGGAGGCCCGGCCCTACCAGATCGGCGACGACATCCGCTTCATCGACTGGAACGTCTCGGCCAGGATGGGCGACACCTTCGTCAAGCTCTTCGTCGAGGAGCGCGAGGCCGTCGTCATGCTCCTCGTCGACTTCTCGGACTCCATGCGCTTCGCCGCGCACGCCCAGCCCAAGATCGAGATCGCCGCCGAGATGGCCGCCTTGCTCGCCTTCTCCGCCATCCGGAACGACGACCAGGTCGGCCTGGTGGCGTTCTCCGACCGGATCGAGCGGTTCGTCCCGCCCAAGAAGGGGCGCAAGCACGTCCTCCGGGTCGTAGCCGAGATCCTCCGGGCCGCGTCGGGCGACGGCGAGACCGAGCGCCGGCAGGGGAGGACCGACATCGCCGCGGCGTTCGACTACGCCAACCGCGTCTCCAAGCACCGGTCGATCGTCTTCCTCATCTCGGACTTCCTCTCGGACGGCTACGAGCGCTCCGTGCAGAGCACCAACGTCCGGCACGACCTCGTGCCGATCGTCGTCTCCGACCCGCTCGAGGACGACCCGCCGGACGTCGGCCTGATCGCGGTGGAGGATCCGGAGACCGGCGATCTGATCGCCGTCGACACCGGGCACCTACCGACACGCCGCTTCCTGACCGACCGACGCCTCCGCGCCTCCGCGGCGCGCAACCGCCTCTTCCGGCGGAACAAGATCGACTTCATCCAGATCCGCACCGACAAGCCGTACTTCGGGCCGCTCGTGCAGTTCTTCCGGACGCGCGAGCGGCGCGCCAGGACGGGAAGATGACGCAACGCCTGCATGGCCCGTCGCCTTTTGCCTTTTGCCTTTTGCCTTCTGCCTTCTGCCTTCTGTCACATCCGGTTGCGGCCGCAGGCCACGCCGAGGCTGATGCGGACGCTGATACGGGATCCGGCGCCGGAGCCGATGCAGCGCCCGAGGGGGAGCAGGAGCGGGAGCGGGAGCGGGTTCCTCCATCGACGGCCCCGGGGGGACGCTCGACGGCGGCACGCGCCGAGCCGGCCGAGGTAAAGCTGGGCGGTACGGTCGCGTACACGATCACGGTGCGTCGTGCCGCCGGCGACCGGGTGCAGCTATGGCCCGCGGGCGCCGACCCGTTCGGCGGGTTCCGGCCACTGGCCTTGACCGGACCGACCGTTACGCCGGAGGGTCTCGTCGTCGCGGAGACGTACCAGGTGCGGCTCGTGGCGCTGGAACCCGGCGACGCCGGCATCCCGCCCGTGCGCGTCAGCGTGGTATCGGAGGACGGCCGCGTCTTCGAGATGGCCGCTGCGGCCGTGCCGGTCACGGTGCTCGACCCGCTCGCCGACGAACCGCTCGGCGGCATCGAGGCCCGCGGCGACAAGGGCGCCGACGGGAAGACGAACCCGTTGCGCCCCTACGTCGTGTGGGTGCGGGACTGGACCGCGGCGATCGTGGCCGGCGCGATCGCCGGCGCCTTGCTGGTCGCCCTGGCCGCCGTGCTGCTCACGCGGTGGTACGTGCGCCGAAGGGCCGCGCCCGCCGCGACGGCCTCGCCCGAGCCGCCCGCGCATCCCGCCGCTCGGGCGAGGCTCGGACGGCTGCGCGTGCCGGGAACCTACGCCGCAATGGGGGCCAAGGCGTTCCACGTGGAGATGGTGGAGGCGGTCAAGGAGTACCTGGGACGGCGCCATCGCATCGACGCGCTCGAAATGACGTCCGAGGAGATCCTCGACGTGGTCGAGCGCGTGCCGATGGGTTCGATCACGCGCACGGAGATGGAGATGTTCCTGGCGTCCTGCGACGTGGTGAAATTCGCCAAGGGCGAGCCGCCGGAGGCGGAGGCGCTGGACGTCTTGTCGCAGGCCGAGCGGATCGTGGACACGGTGGAGGCGGCGGCGATCGCGATCGAGGCGAGGCGCGCGGCCGAGAAGGCCGCGGCGGCGGCTGCCATGCAGCCCCAGGTGGGACCGGCGGGCGCGGGGGGGGGACCGTGAGCGGGGCGGCCGGATCCGGGCGAATCGCGAGTCGCCCGGCTGGAACCGCGGCGCTGTACGCCCTCGCCGCGGCGATCGTCGCCGTGCCGCTGCTGTGGGACCGCGCCCGGCTCGTCGATGCGGGCGACGAGTACGGGTTCGCGGTGCCGTGGGCGCTGCTGGGACTGCTGATCCCCGCCGCCGCGATGGTCCTGCGTCTTCGTCCGTCGCGACGAACGACGACGCGTTGGCGCTGGCCGGTCGCTGCCTCGGTGATCGGCGGCCCGCGAGCGCCGCGGGTGCTGTTCCGCAGGGCGCCGATCGCGCTCCGCGCCGCCGCGCTGGGCCTCTGCGTCGTGGCGCTGGCGCGGCCGCAGGGGACGCGCGAGCGGTTCGGGACGGTCACGGAGGGGATCGACATCGTGCTGGTGCTGGACATGTCCGGATCGATGAACGAGCAGGACATGTTCCCGAACCGGTTCGAGGTGGAGAAGGACGTGGTTCGCTCGTTCATCCGCCGGCGGCCGAACGACCGGATCGGGGTCGTCGTGTTCGGCTCGGAAGCGTACCCGCTCAGCCCGATCACCTCGGATCACGCGACGCTCGACCGCATGCTCGCGGATCTGGAACTGGGCCACATGCCCGAGACGATGCAGAACACGGCAATCGGCGACGGTCTCGCCGGCGCGGTCGCCAGGCTGCTGGACAGCGACGCCGCATCCAAGGTGGTCGTCCTGCTGACCGACGGCATGGACAACGAAAGCGACATCGACCCGCGCGACGCCGCCGCCGAGGCGGCCCGCAAGGGGGTCCGCGTCTACACGATCCTGCTGGGAGTGCAGGGCGAAGTCGTGCCGCCGGTCGGCGTGGACGCGCGCGGCAACCCGATCTTCCTCGGGGCCGCCCGGAGGTTCCCCGTCGATCCGGCGCTGCTGCAGGACATCGCGCGCACGACCGGCGGCGCGTACCACGAGGCGGCGCAGCGCAAGGACCTCGAAGGCGCGTTCCACCGGATCCTCGACGATCTGCGGAAGACCGAGCGGCGGGACGCCGTGGTGCTGGCGAACGAGCGGTTCGAGTTCTTCCTGTTCCTGGCGGCGGCCGTGCTGTGCCTGGAGTTCATGGCCAGGCACCTGTGGCTGCGGGAGTTCGCGTGATGCTGCCCTCCAACAAATGGTGGCCGCTCGTGCCCGTGCCCGTGCCCGTAATCGTAATCGCACTCGAAGGCTGCAACCGATGGGTTCGAGCACGAGCACGAGCACGAGCACGAGCACGAGCACGAGCATGAGCATGAGCGGCATGGAGGCCTGACGTGCGGCTGGCGCGCTCCGAAACGTGGATGCTGCTGATGGCCGTCGCCGTTTTTGCGGCTGCGGCCGTGACGCTGATCGGGGGCTACTTCCTGCGCCTGCGCCGCCTCGAGCGCCTTGGAACCGAGGATGCTCGCGCCGCGACGGTCCGCTCGCGCGCGCCCGGCCTGGGGACGGTCCGTGGCGTGCTGTACCTGATCGGCATTGCGACCCTGGTCGTCGCGGTGCTGCGGCCGCAGCACGGCGGGCGCGAGCGGCTCGTGCGACAGTTCGGCCTCGACGTCGTCGTGGCGGTGGACTTCTCGAAGAGCATGCTGGCCGAGGACGTGTCGCCAAGCCGCATCGGGCGGGTCCGGCTCGAGATCGCGCGGCTGCTCCGGACGCTCGAAGGGAACCGCGTTGGCGCGGTCGTCTTCGCCGGCGACGCGATCGCGTTCCCGCTGTCCGCCGACATCGAGTTGGCGAACACGTTCTTCCGCAACTTCGATCCGGCGACGATGGAGCCTCCCGGCACGGCGATAGGGCGCGCCGTGAGAAAGGCGGAGGCGCTGTTCCTCCAGGTCGACTCCAGACGGACGAACGATGGTGCAGATGACCGGGCACGCATCGTCGTGCTGTTCACCGACGGCGAGGATCACGAGGGCGATCCGGTCGAGGCGGCGCGCCGGGCCGAACGCGAGGCGGGCGTCCGGACCGTGGTGGTGGCCGTCGGCGAGATCGGCGCCGCCCCGATTCCGGTGCGGGATCCGGTCACGGGCGACGTCGTGCTGCACCGAACCCGGTCCGGGCAGATCGCGATGACCGAGATCACTCCTCGGATCGAGGAGAAGCTGCGGACGGTGGCCTCGTCGAGAGATCCCGCGCGGCCGGACTCCGACGACAGGTACTACTACCGACTCGGCTCGACAGACTCCGTCACCGAGGCGATCGCCGCGGACATCCGCCGCCTGCGCCGCAGCGAGATAGAGGCGCGGAAGGTGACGCTGTACGACGAACTCTACTGGATCGCGCTGGCGCCGGCGGCAATCCTGCTGGCCATCGAAGGCGCGCTGCCGGCCGGGTTCCAGCGCCGGCGCAGGCGGAGGACCTGACGTGCGTGGCCGGTGGCCGGTGGTCGGTGGTCGGTGGTCGGCAGTTGCCGCAGCCTGGTGCCTGCACGCCTCACCCGCCCTGGCGTGGGACCCGTTCTGGAGCGAGGACCCCAACGTCGAACGCGGAAACACGTTGTTCGCCGGCCTGGAATTCCGCGGCGCGATGGACGCCTACCGGTCGGCCGAGATGAGCCAGAGACCCGAAGTGCAGTTCAACATCGGCGTCTCGGCCATGGCGCTCGCGCGATCCGCCCGGCCGGAAGCGCCCGCCGCGGACGGGGAGCCCGCCCAGGCCGCTCCGCCGGACGACTTCGCCGCGTGCGCCGCCGGCGCGCCGCCGGCGTGCCGGCGGGTCGCTCGCGCCGCCTTCGGTCGAGCGGTCGCCGCCGGGGAGAACCCCGGCCTGCGGGCCGCCGCCTTCCACAACCTCGGCAACGTCTACCTCAGCGAGGCCGACGACCTCGCCCCACCCACGGGCGCCACGATCGACGACATCGCCAAGAAAACCCCGGAGGAGATCCGCGAGGCGATCGAACTGTACGGCAGCGCCATCGAACAGTACGGTTCCGCACTGGCCGAACGGACGGGAGACGAAGACACCGCGTGGAACCTCGCGTACGCCATCAGGCGAAAGGCCGAACTCGAGAGGATCGAGCGGGAGAAGCGCGAGCAGCAGCAGGAACAACAGGATGGACAGGATGAACAGGAACAGCAGCAGCAGGAACAGCAGCAGCAGGAACAACAGCAGGAACAACAACAGCAGCAGGAACAGCAGCAGCAGGAACAGCAGCAGCAGGAACAGCAGCAGCAGCAGGAACAGCAGCAGCAGGAGAGGGAGGCGCCGGAGGCTCCGCAGAGCGGCGATCAACAGGACATCGAGCAGCAGATCCGCAACCTGCGGGACCAGGAGGAGACGTTCCAGCAGATGAGGCAGCGGCAGGACGCTATCGAGGAGCAGACCTCCGCCCACAGGTTCCGCCGGCTGCCGCCGGAGCGCGACTGGTGAGAGGAATGCGCCGAGGCTGGGGCGGGGCGCACTCGCCGATGCTGGTCGCGGCCGTCGTGCTGGGCGCGGCGACGGCGGCGCTCGCGCAGGAGCCGGTTTCGGTCACGATCCGCGCGTCGGCCGGGTCGGTTGCCGTAGGGGAGATGCTGCGCGTCGACGTGACGATCGCATCGTCGCTGGGCGATCCCGAACACGTCGGCGGCCTGCCGGTTCAGGGCTTCTCCGTCGTCGGATCGGTGCAGTCCCAGTCGATGGAGTTCTCGTTCGGGATGGGCCGCTCGGTCCACCGGGTGCGAGTCGTAACGACCTACACGCTGCGCGCGGATTCGCCGGGCGTCGGGACGATCGGACCGGCCATGGCGGTCGTCGGGGGAGAGCGGTATTCGAGCGGCGTGGTCCAGGTGCAGATCCGGCTGCCGCACCAGCCTCCGGCCGGCGGATTCCCGATGACCGTCCCAGGTCCCGCTCCCGCTCCCGCTCCCGCTCCCGCTCCCGCCTGCCGCAGGCCGGACGGCGGACTGATGCCGGCTTCGGGCTCGGACGGTCCGGTCACGTGCAGGGAGCCCCAGCCGAGCCTGTTCCTCGAGGCGTCGGTATCGGACACGCGCGTCTACCTGGGCGAGCCGCTGCGGTTCCACCTGCGGGTCCACGTCGAGCGCGATCTTGTCGGGTTTTCGGCGGGCGGGATCTTCTCGCAGGTGATCCAGCGCGAGCCTGTGCTGGAGGGGTTCTTGCGCGTCAACCTCGAGCCGGCCCGGATCGACACCGGTCTTGATCTGGTCGGCGGGCGGCGCTACCTGCACGCGGTGGTGCGCGACAAGATCCTGTACCCGACGCGCGCCGGGCGGCTGGAGATCGGCCCTGCGATCGGATCGCTCACGCTGCGACGCGTCTTCGACGTGGAGGAGGTGCGGCGGGAGTCGGCCGCGATTGCGGTCGAGGTGCTCTCCTTGCCGGAGGAGGGTCGTCCGCCGGGCTTCAGTCCGAACAACGTGGCGCGCGACTTGCGGGTGGACGCGCGTTTCGCCGCCGACGCCGCCGTGGCGGGACAGCCCATCGAGATGGAGGTGATCCTGTCCGGCGAGGGGAACCTCGCGGCGTTCCGGGTCGATCCGCCGCGGTTCGCCGGTGCGACCGCCGTGAAGAGCGGCGATTCGGTTGTCGAGCCGACCGCGGGGTCGATGACGTCCCGGCGCACGATCCGCTTCGCCGTGACGCCCACGGCCGAGGGGCGGCTGGGTCTTCCCGCCTTCGAGACGCCGTACTTCGACTACGGCGCCGCGGGGTACCGCATCGCCCGCTCCGGCCGACTGGATATCGCCGTCGCGCCCGGAGCCGCACCGCGGTCGGTCGAGGCCGACGAACCGAGTCCGGAGCGCGCCGCCGGGACCGTGTCGATCCGGCCCTGGAACGACCTGGGAACGGTAGGCCGGCCGTGGCATGCAACCCCGGCGTTCTGGATCGCGCTCCTGGCTCCCGCGGCGGCGCTCGGTCTCCTGTACGCCGGCGCCGGGGCCGCGCGGATCGTGCGGGGCCGTCGTGGCGTGGTCCGGCCCAGGGACCTGTTCCGGCGGGGGGATGCGACGCTGCGCAGGATCGCGAAGGGAAAGGCCGACGGGGATCCCGCGGCCCAGTTCGCGGCCGTGGAGGCGGCGCTGATGGACTACCTGGAGGCGCGGCTTGCGGCGCCGCTGCGGGGCTATACATCCCACGACATGCACCGCAGACTGGTGGACGCCGGCCTCGACGCTAGCATCATCGACAGGCTGGCCGTGCTGATCGAGGGGTGCGAGTTCGGCCGGTTCGCACCCTCGGAGAACCAGGGGCGCGCGGCCGGCGATTCGGCGCGCAGCGCGATCGAACTGCTCCGCGCCCTCGATGCCGCCCGCATCGAGCCGTCCGGGAGGGGGTCGTGAGATTTCGGATTTCGGATTTCGGATTTCGGATCTGGCTTCCGGCGATGATGTTGTTCGTCTTCGTGGTGCTCGGTTGGAAAGATTCAAAATCCGAAATCCGAAATCCGAAATCCGAAATCGGCTCGGTGTTCGCGGCGGCTAACGACGAGCTGGCGGCCGGGCGGCACGACGGGGCGATCGCCGGCTACGAGGCGCTCCTGGTGCTCGGCATGGAGAGTCCGAACCTGCTGTACAACGCGGCCGTGGCGTACCGTCGCGCCGGAATGCTCGGGCGGGCGATCCTGGCGCTGGAGCGCCTGCTGGTCCTCGATCCGCGCGATGCGGAGGCGCGCCGGTTCCTCGACGACGTGCGGGCCCAGGTCGGGCGATCCCGCCCGCGCGGGGCGGGGACGGGCGGACTCTTCCCTCGGCGCGGCCTTCTGCACGCGGCCTCGGGGCGGCTGCGCGAGGCCGAGGTCGCCGCCGCGGCCGTCGTACTGTCGTTCCTCACGTTCGGGCTGCTCTTCGCGCGCCGGTTCGCCCGCCGCGAGGCGTTGCGCCTGGGCCTGGCGATCGCCGCGCCGGTCTCGGCCGTGCTGCTGGCCGTGGCCTGCGTGTTGCTCTGGAGCAAGGCGGCCCTGGAGGCCGACGCGGCCGAGGCGGTCATCATCGCCCCGGTCGCGGCGGCGGCGCGCGAGGGCCCGTCCACCGAGTCGCCCGAGTCGTTCCGGCCGGCGGAGGGCGACATCGTGCGCGTCGTGGGGCGGGCCGGCGGCTGGTCAGCCGTGCTTGACGAGTCGGGACGGCGCGGCTGGGTCGCCCCCGGCGACGTCGGCGAGATCTTCGGCCCGCTGGTGATCCCGTCCGGACAGATGTATGGAGCGCCGCCGTGAAGCTGTTCGGCAAGCGGCAACCGCGCTGTCGCCTTCCGACGAGAATCTCGGGACAACGGTCCAGAATCTCTGGAACAACGATCGTAGATCCCGGGACAGCGATCGTAGACCTCGGGACAGCGGCCGTAAATCCCGGGACAGCGATCGTAAATCCCGGGACAACGGCCGTAAATCCCGGGACAGCAGCCGTAAATCCCGGGACAACGGCCGTAAATCCCGGGACAACGGCCGTAAATCCCGGGACAACGGCCGTAAATCCCGGGACAACGGCCGTAAATCCCGGGACAACGGCCGTAAATCCCCGCGCGAGAGAGCAAAACCCCTCGATATGATAGAAGAAAGCAGGGCGAGCCTACCGCTACGCGCTTGTCGTGGACGCACCCGCCTCGGAGGTTGACTTTTGGACCTGCGTGCGATTGCGTACGTTTCCGGGTTCAAGCCGGGCGGCTCTCGCCCGCGCGGAGAAGGAGGACCACATGGTATCCGGCAAGACTAAGCGGAGCGGAGTTGCAGCGGCGCTCGCCACGGCGACGAATGTCGAGACGTTCGTGGCCGCGCTGGAGCACCCGGAGAACAAGGCGATCCTCGACTTGATGAAGGACAAGCGCCGCGGGAAGATGACGGACGAGGCGATCCGGCGCGGCAAGGCGCTGGCGGCGGGCGCGAGAGCGGCGCTGGAAGACACCGCCGCGGGCAAGGCGGAACTCCCCAATGTGACGACCGAGGTTCTGGCCAGGATGGGCGAGTGCCACGAGGCCATCCAGATGATCGCGACCCACGTGCGCGGCTATCTGCGGGAGAACGAGGCCGGCCTGCCGAAGGACGAGGTCGAGAGGCTCCTCGCGTCGTTCAACGGCCTCATCGACGGCTCGACCTCCCAGGCGGGCCTGCCGGCGAGGCTGCGTGCGGTGGTCGCCGCGGGCCGGCAGGATCCGAACAAGTCGGCGATGGCCAAGTTGATGCGCGACGCCGGGTTCGACGAGGAGGACTTCGACGACGCCGAGCGCACGGCGGGCGTCGCGGTCACCGCCGACGTCGGCCAGGAGATCCGCAAGGGCGGGAAAGTCACGACCGTCGCCGCGAAGGACTCGATCGCCGCCTCGCTCCGGGGCTGGTACTCGCGCTGGTCGGAGGTCGCCTACAAGCTGCTCCCGGAAGAGCAGCAGGCCGTGCTCGGCCTGCCCAGGCGGGCCAAGCGCGGCCGACGGCCCAAGCGGGGGAAGACCGCGACCGGCGACAGCGCCGCGCCGAAGTGAGGGCGCAGCGCCCGGGAAAGGAGGAGCCGGATGCCCCGCGCCACGCCTGCCGCCGGAACGCATTCAGCGAGCGCATCTTCGGCTTCGCACGGGCGCCGTTCGACGGCTGCGTCCGCGTCGGTGGGCTTGGATCGGCTTGTTGCCCGGGCTTGTTCCGTCGACCCTGACCTCCGCCCAGGTTGCGCGGGATTCCGCGACTAGTTCGTAGCTTCTTAGCGCGGCGGCCTGCCTGCCGGCAGGCAGGCGCCGCAACCAAAGGGGGTTGTCCGGGTGGCGCAGCGGCGCCGCCGCGCCTGCCTGCCGCCTGCCTGCCGGCAGGCAGGGCAGGCAGGCGTCGAGAGTCGAGGGTCGAGAGTCGAGAGTCCGGACAGACCGGGAATTCG
>CAMTWF010000119.1:0-11448 GCA_947085355.1 uncultured delta proteobacterium | reverse complement strand
GGGGGCGCCGACGATGACGTCCGAGTAGCCGTCGCCGTTGAAGTCCTTCGGAGCGCGGCCCACGTCGAGATACCGCACCGGGCTCCACGGCGAACACAACGCGCCACGGCAGGCTCGCACCCGCCAGAAGTACCGCCGCCCGACTGGCTGGACCGTCGAAACCGGAAGGTCGGACGTCGGGCGCCATGCGAGTCCGGCCACGGCCGATGCGGACGCTTCCGGAGTCGGCAACGTGCATGACGCGAAGCCTGCCGTTGTGCAGGAATCATCCACGTGGACGTCGTACGTGACCGCGCCGCACCCGTCGTCCGCAGGGGCCCGCCAGCGGAACAGCGGCCGCAGCGTGTTGGACGCCGCCGGCGCGAGGAAGCTGCCGGTCAGCGCACCGTTCTCGGGGGAGAGCGGCGACGGCGCACCTGGAGGTGGGACCGCTCCTCCGCCCACGCACGTCCCCGCACCGTTGCAGGTATCCGGCGCCGTGCAGGGGTTCCCGTCGTCGCAGGTCGTGCCCGCAGGCGCGTATCCTCCGACCACGCACGCCCCCGCACCGTTGCAAGTATCCGGTGTCGTGCAGGGGTTCCCGTCGTCGCACTCCTCATCCGAATGGCAGGAGGATCTGCAGTCCGCCTCGCACCCGTCGTCCGGGGTGTCGTTCCCGTCGTCGCACTCCTCCCCGGTGTCCGTCACCCTGTCCCCGCACCAAGGCCGCAGACAGTCCGTCCGACAAGCATCGGGCCGCGTGTTCGAGTTGCGGGCCCCCTCGTCGCACTGCTCGCCTGCCTGGAGGATCCCATTCCCGCACGTGAGCGGGACCTCGCCCACCAGGGAGAGCGGGGAGCTGCACCCCGAACCCGCCGCCGCGAGCGCGAATGCCGCCAACGCGACCCACACACATCTGCGATCCGTCACGGCTTCTTCCTCAATCGACGATCTGTCCCGTGCAGTCCATGTCGTTTCCTGCTGCGCACGCCGGAGCCCGCACATGCTGGCACTGCCGGCCGACATGGTCAACGGATCGGGGGCTACTACTCCCGAGAATCGTCGCGCGGCGCGACGATATTGATCACCGCGGAGCACGCAGAGAACACAGAGACCATTCTCTGCGCCCTCTGCGGTCTCTGCGGTGATTCATCGTTTGGTTGCGGCGCCTGCCTGCCCTGCCTGCCGCCTGCCTGCCGGCAGGCAGGCGGCAGGCAGGCGGCAGGCAGGCCGTCGCGCTATGAGCCCGCAACCGAGCGGCCGCCCGGAACCGGGCGGCGTTCCCGGATGCCGCACAGGCCGGCCTACGTCAACGCCCCCACGCGAGCCGAGGCCCACTCGTAGGCCCGCCCGGCATCAACGAACTCGGTCGCATCGATCGGTCCGGTCCAGGACCTCATGCGCGCATCGGCCGAATCGCGCTCGGCCGTCGCCGCGCGCAACGCCTCGTCGCGCTCCCCGGTCGTGGCGAACGACTCCGGGTCGAACGCGTCGTCGGTGAGCAGCAGCACCCTGTCGTGCGCCACCTCGGCGAAGCCGGGTCCCACCGCCAGCTTGCGCGTCCTGCCCTTCTCGACGCAGGTCACGACGCCGGTGCGCAAGGCCGCGAGAAGCGGCAGGTGTCCGGGCAGCACGCCGAATTCGCCGATGGCTCCCGGACCGGCGAACGAGTCGGCCGTCCCGCGGAACACGAGGCGCGTCGGGGTCACTATCTCTATCCGGAGCGGCATGCGGCGTCGCCTCCCTCGAACGTCCGGGTCACTCCTGCTTCGCCATCTTGCGGGCCTTCTCGGCGACCTCGTCGATCGTCCCGGTCATGTAGAACGCCTGCTCCGGCACGTCGTCCATGTCGCCGTCGATGATCCGCTTGAAGCCCGCGATCGTGTCGGCGAGGTGGACGTACCGGCCCGCGTATCCCGTGAACTGCTCGGCCACGTGGAACGGCTGGGACAGGAACCGCTGGATCCTGCGAGCCCGCGCGACGATCAGCTTGTCGTCCTCGGACAACTCGTCCATCCCGAGGATCGCGATGATGTCCTGGAGGTCCTTGTACCGCTGGAGGATCTGCTGCGTGCGGCGAGCGACGTCGTAGTGCTCGCGCCCGATGACACGCGGGTCGACGAGGGTCGAGGTCGAGTCGAGCGGGTCCACGGCGGGGTAGATGCCCAGCTCGGCGATGCGCCGCGACAGGACGGTCGTGGCGTCCAGGTGCGAGAACGCGGTCGCCGGCGCCGGGTCGGTCAGGTCGTCCGCCGGGACGTAGATCGCCTGAACGCTCGTGATGGAACCCCTGGTCGTGGACGTGATTCTCTCCTGCAGCTCGCCCATCTCGGTCGCGAGGTTCGGCTGGTAGCCGACGGCCGAGGGCATGCGCCCGAGCAGCGCGGAGACCTCCGAGCCGGCCTGGGTGAACCGGAAGATGTTGTCGATGAAGAGCAGCACGTCCTGCCCGTGCTCGTCGCGGAAGTACTCGGCCGAGGTGAGCGCCGACAGCGCCACGCGCAGCCTCGCCCCGGGAGGCTCGTTCATCTGGCCGTAGATCAGCGCGGTCTTGGAGAGCACCGACGATCCGTCCTGCAGCTTAGACTCCTGCATCTCCAGCCACAGGTCGTTCCCCTCGCGGGTCCGCTCGCCCACGCCGGCGAAGACCGACACGCCGCCGTGCTGCTTGGCGACGTTGTTGATCAGTTCCATGATGAGCACGGTCTTGCCGACGCCGGCGCCGCCGAACAACCCGATCTTCCCGCCGCGGCGGTACGGCGCCAGCAGATCGACCACCTTGATCCCCGTCTCGAACAGCTCGACCTTCGTGTCCTGCGCCGTGAAACCCGGCGGCAGGCGGTGTATCGGGTAGTACTTCTCGGCCACGACCGGCCCGCGCTCGTCGACAGGCTCGCCGATGACGTTCAGGATCCGCCCCAGGCAGCCGGGCCCGACGGGCATCCGGATCGGCGATCCGGTGTCGAGCACGTCGGAGCCGCGCACCAGACCGTCGGTCGAGTCCATCGCGATGGTCCGGACGGTCCGCTCGCCGAGGTGCTGGGCCACTTCGAGCGTGAGGTTCCCCTCGTTGGCGGAGATCCCCTTGTTGGTCGCCTTGAGCGCCGTGAATATCCGGGGCAGGTCGCCGCGCTCGAAGTAGACGTCCACGACCGGTCCGATGACCTGGGTCACTTTCCCGCGCGCAAGTTCCGCCATCTTCCGTCCTTTTGCCTTTTCCGGTCCCGACCCACCCCAGTGCCGCACCTACCGGCCCTTCAGCGCCTCCGCCCCGCCCATCACCTCGAGGATCTCCTTCGTGATGCCCGCCTGGCGCACCCTGTTGGCCACGAGCGTGAGGTTGTCGATCATCTCCGAGGCGTTCTTGGTGGCGTTCTCCATCGCCGTCATCCTCGCCCCGAACTCGCTCGCGACGCTCTCCAGCAACGCGCGGTACAGTTCGACCTCCACGTACATCTGGGGCAGGCGGGCCAGCAACGACGCCTTGTCCGGTTCGTAGATGAAGTCGAAGGGGTACTGGCCGCTTGCGTCCTCCCGCGGCCGCACCGGCAGCAGCTCCTCCACCTTCACCTTCTGGGTCATCGCCGACTTGAACTCGTTGTAGACGAGGAACGCGGCGTCGAGCGACGCGGTGGTGTACTCGCGCGTGATGTCGCGGGCGAGTTCGGCCGCCCGGTTGTAGTCGACCAGCCCGGAGATCCCGGTAACCTCCCGGCGGATCGTGACGGGCCGCCTCCGCAGGTAGTCCCGCCCCTTGCGGCCGATGACGTCCAGCTCGACGTGGGCCCCGGAATTCGACAGCTTGGCCGCGGTGCGCTCGGCCTCCCGGTTCACGTTCGCGTTGAACCCCCCGCACAGCCCGCGGTCGCTGGTGAGCACGACGAGGAGTACCCTGCTCGGCGGGTCGCGTCGGGCGAGGAGAGGGTGATCCTGCTGATCCGCGCGGGTGGCCAGCGCCGACAGGACGTCGATGACCCGGTCGGCGTACGGCCGGAGCCTGTCGATGTTCTGCTGGGCGCGTCGCAGCCTTGCGGCGGCGACCATCTTCATGGCGCGCGTGATCTTCTGCGTCGACCGTACCGAAGCGATGCGCTTGCGGATGTCCTTGAGGTTCGGCACCGCCGGTTCACCCCGATGTCCCGCCGGGCCGTGCGGCCTGCGGCTGCTCCACGGCGAAGTCCTGCCCGAACTCCTCCAGCACCTCCCGCATCCGCTTCTCCAGCTCCGGGCTTATCGCCTTCCGCTCGGCGATCTCCCGCAACAGGTCGGGGCGCCTGCTCTCCACGAAGGCGATCGCGTCCGTCTCGTAGCGCCGGACGGCGGCGACGGGGTACTTGTCGAGGTAGCCGCGCGTGCCGGCGAAGATGAGGAGGATCTGCTTCTCGACGGAGAGCGGCTCGTACTGGTCCTGCTTGAGCAGTTCGACGAGGCGCTCGCCGCGGGCGAGTTGCTGCCGCGTCGCCTTGTCGAGGTCGCTGGCGAACTGGGCGAAGGCGGCCATCTCGCGGTACTGCGCCAGCTCGAGGCGCAGCGCCCCCGCGAGCTGCTTCATCGCCTTGATCTGCGCGTTCCCGCCGACGCGGGAAACCGAGATGCCGACGTTCACCGCCGGGCGGACGCCGGAGAAGAAGAGATCGCCCTCCAGGTAGATCTGGCCGTCGGTGATCGAGATGACGTTGGTCGGGATGTAGGCCGACACGTCGCCGGCCTGGGTCTCGATGATCGGCAGGGCGGTCAGCGACCCGCCGCCGTGCTTGTCGCTCAGCTTGGCCGCGCGCTCCAGGAGGCGCGAGTGCAGGTTGAAGACGTCGCCGGGATACGCCTCGCGACCGGGAGGGCGGCGCAGCAGCAGCGACATCTGCCGGTAGGCGACGGCGTGCTTGCTGAGATCGTCGTAGACCACCAGGGCGTGCATCCCGTTGTCGCGGTAGTATTCCCCGATCGCGCAGCCGGCGTAGGGCGCCATGAAGAGGAGCGGCGCGGGCTCGGCCGCGGTGGCCGACACCACGGTCGTGTAGTCCATTGCTCCCTGCGAGCGCAGCCTGTCGACGACCTGGGCGACGGTCGACTGTTTCTGGCCGACGGCGACGTAGATGCACCAGACGTCCTGGCCGCGCTGGTTGATGATCGCGTCGATCCCGATCGCCGTCTTGCCGGTCTGCCGGTCGCCCAGGATCAGCTCCCGCTGGCCGCGGCCGATCGGGATCATCGAGTCGATCGCCTTGATGCCGGTCTGGAGCGGCTCCTTGACGGGTTGGCGGTAGACGATGCCGGGCGCCTTCAACTCGATCCGCCGCCTCTCGGCGGCGGCGATCGGCCCCTTGCCGTCGATCGGCTCGCCCAGCGCGTTGACGACGCGGCCCGCGAGCGCCTTTCCGACCGGGACGTCGACGATGCGCCCGGTCCGCTTGACCATGTCGCCCTCGCGGATCTCCCGGTCCTCTCCCAGCAGCGCGACGCCGACGTTGTCCTCCTCCAGGTTGAGCACGATCCCCATCACGTGGTGGGGGAACTCGACCAGCTCGCCGGCCATGACGGCGTCGAGGCCGTGGACGCGGGCGATGCCGTCGCCGACCTGCAGCACCGTGCCCGTCTCGACGATCTCCACCCCGCCCTCGAACGCCTCGATCCGGCTCTTGATGATCCTGCTGACTTCCTCGGCCCGGAGTTGCATCTTTCCACCTTCAGTTCGCGGTTCGCAGTTGTCAGTTGTCAGTTGCCGGTTGTCCCACTGACCCCTGACCCCTGACCACTGCCTACGTCTCCATCAGTCTCTCGCGCAGCCGCGCAAGGGCCGTGCGGACCGACCCGTCGTACAGGATGTCGCCGACGCGCGCCACGACGCCGCCGAGGATCCCCGGATCCACGGACCGTTCGACCACCAGGGTCTTGCCCGTCGCGCGCTCCAGCGCCGCCTTGAGGCGTTCGTGGAAGGCATCCGGCATCGACGCCGCGGTCGTCACCGCCGCCCCGACCTGCCCGGTCCGCGCCCGGACGATGCCGTCGAGCGCCCCGGCGACGCGCGGCAGGTCGAGCAGTCGGCCCTTGCCGAACAGGAGCGTGGCGGCCGCGCGCGTCGTGCGGGACGCGCCGGCCGCGCGCAGCAGGTCATCGAGCGCCTCCCGGCGCCGCTCGACGGGGACCCTCGGGTTGATCAGCGCTGGGAGCGCGGCCGGCGTCGCCTCGACGGTCGCCCGCAGGTCGTTCCACTCGCGGTGCAGCGCGGCCAGCGTGCCGGTCTGCTCGCCTATGGCGGCGAGCGCCCGCGCGTACCGGATCGGCGCGGCCCCGCCCGTCACGGCGCCCCCTCGTGCCGGATCCCCGCCAGGAACCGCTCGGCCAGCCGCGCGTGGTCGTCGGGTCGCAGACCTTCCCGCAGCGACCGTTCCGCCTCCGCCAGCGCCGCCTCCACCACGGCGGCCCTGACCTCCATCGCCGCCAGCCGGGCCTGCTCGGCCGCCACGAAGTCGGCCTCCTTGCGGATCTTCTCCGCCCGCACGGCGGCGTCGGCGACGATCTTGTCGCGCTCGTCGTGTCCGATCCGCAGCAGGTCCTCGCGGAGGTGCGCCGTTTCCTCGTCGAGTTGGGCCGCCCTGTCCCGGTAGCCCAGCACCCGTCCCTCGGCCGCCAGCTTGAGTTCCTGCGCCTCGTCCATCTCCTTGAGAACGTTCGCGCGGCGATTGTCGAGGAACGATCCCACCGGGCGCCTGCCGAAGCGGACGAACAGCCACAGGAGTACGCCCGCGTTGAAGACGAGCGCGGCGATGGGGGCGGTCTTGCGGTCGGTGAAGTCGTGCCAGTTGATCGCGGGATGCGCGCCGGTTGCGCCGGCGGCCGTCGCATCGGCGGCGAACGACAGGATCAAGCAGGCGGCGCCGGCGGCCGGCAGCCAAGCGCCGCCCCGGCGTCCCCTTCCCGCCGATCCGTCGATTGGCAATGCGCCTTCCCGGTCCAATCAGGCCGCCCGTCCGGCGATCTTCTCGACCACCGTCCGCGACAGTTCCCGCGCGGTCGCGGGGATCTCCGAATACGCCGCCGCCCTGGCCGCGTCCACCCTCGCGCGGGCTTCGGCGGCGATCCGCGCGGCGTCGTCGATCGCCTGCCGGATCATCTCCTGTTCGCGCCTCTTCGCGATGATGCGCATGCGCTCCCGATCGGCCGCCGTCTCGACCCGTACCTCGTGCAGCTCGCGCTCGATGCGCTTCGCCGTGCCGTCGGCCTCGCGCTGCATCCGTCGCGCATCCTCCCTGGCCCCTTCCGTCTGCGCGTGACGCTCGTCGATCACGCGCATCAGCGGGCGGAAGACCAGCGAGCGCATGATCACGAAGGCGGCGCCGAACACGGCGGCCTGGATGAGAAACGTGGCGTCGATGTCGATGATCGATCGCTCGGCGGCCAGCAGCAGCGATGCGCCCGAGTTCATCGCGGCGGGTTGCTAGCACCCGCCGGTCGAAAGTGTCAAGGTGCCCGATACTTGCCCCCACGCGGCGGCGCGACTAGGTTCCGCCCGTCGCGGGGCTGGAGACGCCGAGGAGGTGGACGAATGGATGCCGGATCGCGTGCGGATGCCGAGCGGCTCGATGATGCCGTGAGGGCGCTTTGCCGGATCGAAGCGATCGCGAACGCCGTCATCGAGAAGAAAAAATGGGACTCGGACCTGTACTACGTGCTCGACGCCATCGGCGACATCGCCCGCGGCGCGCTCGACGTCGCGGCGGATCGCGAACCGGCGGGGCAGTGCGCCGGCGATTGCGACGCGTGCGCCATGGACCTGCCCGATGTCGGCGACGAGGCGGACGAGAAGCCCCGCAGGGCGAACTAGGGGCGGATCGGTTCACGCTGCTCCTCCTGTTTCGTGTTCGTGCTCGACGGCGGGCGGAGTCGAGCACGAACGCGAACACGAGCACGACTCCGAGGAAGGCGATGTCCGGCAGGCCGAACCAGCGTCGCAGAGGAGGCCGGGACCCGAGCGGGAGCGGGGGCCGGGTGCGCCCGCCGCCGCCGCCCGCCGCGCCGGCCGACTCGGAGGCGTTGTCCCGGTCCGATCGCGAACGCTTGGCCCTCGTCCTTGCGGGACCCGCCCGGCAGAGACTCGACGCGCTCGTCGAGGCGCCGGACGTCGCGCGGCTCGTTCCGGCGATCGATCCCGACTTCCTGGCCGTGACCGTGCTGGAGGCCGGTCACGACAGGTTCGCGCCGCTGGTGCGGTACGCATCGGACGACCAGATCCGCCACATCGTCGACCTCGGCTCGTGGGAGAGCGATGCGCTCGATGCGACCGCCACGGTGGACGCGCTTGCGGCGCTGTCGGACGACGAGGGCGAGACGTGGGTGCGCTGGTTCCGGGCATCGGACTGGTCCTTCGTCGTGACGCTCTTCGCGCGCCTGATCGTGGTGGCGACCGACGACATGCCGCCGCCCGGCAAGCTCTCGGATGTCGACGTCACCGCGCCGTTCTCGCTCGACGGGCTCCACGCCGTCTGGCCGCGCGCAACGGAGCACGAGGGCTTCGTCCGGTCGTTCCTCACGCGGCTGTGGGACCTCGACCAGGACGGCTACTTGGCGCTGATGACGTCGGTGCAACACGCGCTGGAGGCGGAGAGCGAGGCCGATGCGTTCGGGATGCGCGAGCGACGGCTGGTCGAGTACGGCTTCCCGCCGCCGGAGCAGGCCGCGGAGATCCTCGAGCCGCCGGCGGCCGAGCGCATGGCGCCGGTGCGGGTGGCGGGCTTCGCGCCGCCGGTCCTGGATGAGTCGCCGGACGCGGCGCTCGTGCTCGCGGCGCCTGACATCCCGCTCGATGCGACGTTCCTCGGCAAGTGCGCCGCGATGCTGCCCGAGGCCGAGAGGCGCAGGGCGCGTGAGGCGCTCGACCGGACCGGGCGGCTGCTGCTGTCGGCGGAGTTCGGGAACCCTGGGGACCTGGCGGCGCGCCGCGACGCGCTCCGGAGCGCCGGTATGGCGGTGTCGCTCGGCCTGGAGCACCTGTCCGGCGGCGAGCCCTCGACAGGGGCCGCGATTCTGGTGGAGCGGACCGTGCCGGATCTGTTCCGTGTCGGTCATGCGCTGGCGCGCGGGCTGTGGGTGCGTGCCGTTGCGGTCCGCCGGAGCCGGTGGTTCGAGGCGGTTCCGTCGGTCCGGTCGCTGCTCGATCCGGCGATTGCGGGCGTGCTGGACGCATGCGCGCGTCCGAGGCCGCTGCGCTGGGCCGGCATGGGCGCGGCAGGCAAGCCGGCGCTCGAGCCGTTCCGGTCCGTGGCCGAGATCGCCGAGGCCCGGCGGGTGCTCGACCTGGCCGCCGCGCTCGGCAGGCTCATCGTCGAAGGGCTCGGTCTCGACGGTCCGCTGGGCGATCGAGCGGATCTTTCCGGATGCCTGCCGTCGGATCCGGCCGAGGTTCGCGCCGGCGACATCCTGCGGACCGCCGCGATCGTCCTGGCCGCACGCGGGACGCTCCGGTTCGACCCGGTCGGGGCCGCGGACGTTGCCCTGGCGCTCGAACTGGCGACGGTCGTCGCGAGCCGGGGGAGACGGCTCGACGAGGCGTTCCGCCGGCGTTTCGCGGAGGCCGTCGTCGGCCGTCTGCCGGAGGCGACGGAGGATGAGCGATCGGCGCTCGAATCGTACGTCGTCGCGGCGCTGGACGCGCTCGACGACGAGATCCGCGGCATCGATCCGGCGAGGCCGATCGACGTCCGCTTCGTGGGCGGGATCGTTCGCCGGACGGGTGTTTCGTGATCGCCGTGCGGAAGGGGACGGGGCCGGCGCCGCGGATCCTCCAGATCGAGGACGACCCGGCGGCGCAACGGCTGGTCGAGCGGGTCCTCGGCGCGGCGGGCATGGAAGTGCGAACCGTCGCCGACGGGCTCGGCGGCATCGCCGAGGCGATGGGCTGGAGGCCCGATCTGGTCCTGGTCGACATCAACATCCCGAACCTCGACGGCTACGAGGTCGTCCTGCATCTTCGCGGCGAGAGCGGCCTCGGCGACGTGCCGATCGTGGCGATCACGGCCGAGGGCGAGCGGGATACGAGCTTGGCGGTCGGCTTCGACGGCTTCGTGCTCAAGCCGATCGACGTGGCCGCCTTCCCGCGCCTCGTCCGCCGGTACCTCGCCGGGAAGCGCGACGCGCCGCCGGCGGACCCGGCGGTGCTGCGCCGCCAGACCCAGCGCATCGTCCGCCGACTCGAAGAGAAGGTGCGCGCCCTGGAGGAGGCGAACGACAGGCTGGAGGCCGCTCGCAAGGCCCGCGAGGAGTTCTACCGGAACGTCTCCCACGAGATGATGACGCCGCTCGTGCCGCTCTCGGGTTTCATGCGGCTGCTGTCCGAGGAGCGCGTCGGTCCGCTGAACCGCGCCCAGCGCGACGCGGTCGACGGGGCGGAACGCGCCGCCCAGCGGATCCGCGGGCTGCTCACGAACCTGCTGGACGTCTCGGCCCTGGCCCTCGGGCAGGTGACGCCGGCGCCCCGCCGCTTCGTCGTGAGCGACGTCTTCGATGCGCTGGCGGCCGACGTCGCCGCCGCGTGCGAGGAGAAGGGGCTGGCGCTCGAGGTCGCCGTGCCGGAGCGCGACGTCGCATTCGTCGGCGATCCGGACCGCATCGTCACGGTCTTCCGTCATCTCCTGGACAACTCGCTCAAGTTCACGCCGGCCGGCGGCGGCGTGCGCATCGAGGTATCGCTCGACCGGGGAGAGATGCTGGGGTTCGTGGTCGACACCGGCATCGGGATCCCGCAGGCCGAGCAGCGACGGATCTTCGAGGCGTTCTACCAAGTGGACGGCACGCCGACGCGCGCCCACGGCGGCATCGGTGTCGGCCTCGCCGTGGCCCGCGACTTCGTGCGACTGATGGAAGGCACGATCTGGGTCGAGTCGCCGCCGAAGAGCCGGCCGGCTCCTTCGTTGACGCCGGGCCCGGGCGTGGATCCGGGCGGCGGCCATCCCGGCGCTCTGTTCGGCGTGCGGATCCCGGCCGCTCGTCCGGCGCCGGCGCGGGCCGGAGGGGCCTCGCACCCTGCTTGAAGACGGCGGTCGCAACCGCGCGCGAGGACTGCGGTTGTTCCGAATGCCCGCTCGTCGGACGCTCGGGTGGCGTGCCGGAGCCTGCGTCCCCGGTCCGGCTTGCCGCCGTCGGAGGGCGCCGTCGGAGGCAGATCACTGAACATCCGAGCGGTCGAGTCTATGGTCGGATACATTCAATTGCATGCCGCGCCGGTTCGGCTTCGCGGCGCGCAGTCCGTTGTGATCGCGCCGGGCTGCGCCTCCACCTCGTGGGCAGGGGATTACAGGGCCGGGCCCCGGCGGGTGCCGCGCTGTTCACACCGTCCGAGTGCGCCCGCGGCTTCGTCCCGGCGCTTGCTCCCCGTGGGCCGTCTGGTGCCTGATCGGTTCGTGCGCATCGTGGTCGGCATGAGCGGCGGGGTGGACAGCGCGGTGGCCGCGGCCTTGCTGCTGGAGGCCGGCCACG
>CAMTWF010000118.1:0-17109 GCA_947085355.1 uncultured delta proteobacterium | reverse complement strand
TGGCGGGGAAGGGAGGGGCTATGCGCTATGCGCTATGCGCCATGCGTTCGGACGAAGGTGCGTCCGGAGCATGCTGAGCATGCGGGATACGTGGTCCGTCTTCTCCAGCAACTCGTCGGCGGCACCCGCGGAGAGGCATCCGAGATCTCGGGTGTGGCCCACCTGACCCGCTGGCTACGCGGCCGCCCTTCTCCGGCTGTAGGGGAGGGCGAGCGGGCGGCGTAGCCGCCCGCGAGTCCTCCCGCGAGCCCGTGGTGAACGTGCGGGAGGACTCGGCGGCGCTTCGCGCCGCCACGCCCTCCCCTACAAGACCAGCCGGTCATGCGCGACACACCCCAAATTCTCGGTTAGCACGCATGAGCGGGAGCGGTGCTACACGAGCTGCGCCAGGTTGCGGATCGCCGCGGTGATGCGCTCGCGCCTGTCGGCGGCCTCCCGCAGCCTCGCCTCCATCTCCGAGACGACCTCGGGGGGCGCCTTGCTGCGGAACTCCTCGTTCGCCAGCCTGGCTTCCAGGCCGGAGATGTCCCTGCCGATCTTCGCCAGGTCCTTCTCGTGCCGCGCGCGCTCGGCGGCGACGTCGACGATCCCCGCCAGCGGCACGGCGATCGCCAGCCGCCCGGC
The DNA here is from genome assembly GCA_947085355.1 of uncultured delta proteobacterium. Lineage (GTDB taxonomy): Bacteria > Myxococcota_A > Polyangia > DRWM01 > JAAZOP01 > CAMTWF01. Next base: position 16,485 of record CAMTWF010000118.1, on the reverse strand, counting down.
GTGGTCGACGGCATGGCCCGACATGTCGGCGGCCGGATCGCCACGGACCAACTCCGCCCCGCAGAGCAGGCCGGCGCGATCCAGGACGGCCGGCTCGAAGAGCCAGTCGAGCCGGTCCGATCCGCCCGCGTCGGGCAGCAGCAGCGCCTTCATCCGCGTCGCCGGGTGGATGTTGTACTCGGCGCGCACGTTCCGAATCACGGTCACGATCTCGCGCAGCAACCCGAACCGCTCGACCGCCTCGGCGTCGCGCCGCGACGGATCGGGCGCAGGATACGGCGCGACGGCCAACGCCGCGGCGGGACGGCCGGCCGCCCACCGCAGACCCTGCCAGATCTCCTCCGTGACGAACGGGATCACCGGGTGCAGCAGGCGCAGCGTCGTGTCCAGCGCGTGGTGCAGCACCGAGCGCGTCTCCTCGCGGGCCGCGGCGCCCTGCGGCTCCTCGCCGTACAGCGTCGGCTTGGACCACTCGATGTACCAGTCGCACAGCTCGTGCCACGTGAAGGCGTAGAGCGCCGCGCACGCCTCGTCGAGGCGGAACTCGTCGAGCGCTCCGCGGACGGCCTCGACGGTCTCGTCCAGCCGCGCGAGGATCCAGCGGTTGCCGAGGTCCTCGACGCGGGCCTGCACGGGCCCGGCCGGTTCCTCGCCGAGCGCGCCCTCGGCGAACCGCGCGGCGTTCCAGATCTTGTTGCAGAAGAAGCGGTATCCCTGGATGCGCTTCTCGTCCAGCTTGATCGATTGCCCCTGGGCCGTGTAGCTGGCCAGGGTGAAACGCAGCGCGTCCGTGCCGTGCCTGGCGGTCACGTCGAGCGGATCGATCGCGTTGCCGCGCGTCTTGCTCTGCTTGCGGCCCTTGGCGTCGAGCACCATGCCGTGCAGGACCACCTTGCGGAACGGGACGTCGCCCGCGAGCCGCAGGCCCATCATCATCATCCGGGCGACCCAGAAGAAGAGGATGTCGTGCCCGGTCTCCATGACCGAGGTCGGGTAGAAGGTCCGCAGCGCCGGCGTGTCGTCGGGCCAGCCGAGCGTCGAGAAGGGCCACAGCGCCGAGCTGAACCAGGTGTCCAGCACGTCGTCGTCGCGGCGCAGATCCACCGAGCCGCAGTCGGGGCAGGACGCCGGGTCCTGCCGCGCGACCACGGTGCGGCCGCAGCCGCAGTACCAGGCCGGGATCCGGTGCCCCCACCAGAGCTGCCGCGAGATGCACCAGTCCTGGATCCCTTCCAGCCAGTGGAAGTACGTCTTCGCCCACGACTCGGGGATGATCGTCGTGCGGCCGTCTCGGACGGCGGCGATGGCAGGCTCGGCCAGCGGCTTCGTCCGGACGAACCACTGGCGCGACAGCATCGGCTCGACGACCGTCTCGCACCGCTGGCAGCGCCCGACGGCGTGGACGTGCTCCTTCGCGCCGCGGAACAGCCCCATCTCCGTCAGCCTGGCCTTCACCGCCTCGCGCGCCTCGAACCGGTCCATGCCGGCGAACGGGCCGCCCGCCGCGGTGATGCGCGCGTCCTCGTCGAGCATCCTGATCGATTCGAGGCCGTGGCGCCCGCCGGTCTCGAAGTCGTTGGGGTCGTGCGCCGGCGTCACCTTGACCGCGCCCGTGCCGAACGCCGGATCGACCAGCACCGCGTCGCCGATCACCGGAAGCTCGCGACCGAGGATCGGGTGGCGGACCGCGCGGCCGATCGACCCGCGATGGCGCTCGTCGTCAGGGTGCACGGCGACGGCCGTGTCGCCCAGCATCGTCTCGGGGCGCGTCGTGGCGACGACGATCTCGCCGGCGCCGTCCGCGAGCGGATACGCGAACGACCACAACTCGCCCTTCGTCTCCGCGTGGACGACCTCCAGGTCGGACAACGCCGTGCGGCACCGCGGACACCAGTGGATGAGCCGCTCCGCACGGTACGCCAGCCCGTCCTCGTACAGCCGGACGAACGCCTCCCGGACGGCCCGCGAGAGCCCCTCGTCGAGCGTGAACCGTTCGCGGCGCCAGTCGACCGACGCCCCGAGCGCCCTGTGCTGTTCGGAGATCCTGCCGCCGTACAGGCGCTTCCACTCCCAGACCCGTTCGACGAACCGGTCCCGCCCCAGGTCGTGCCTGGTCAACCCCTCGGCCGCCAACGCCTTCTCGACCACCCTCTGGGTGGCGATGCCGGCGTGATCGGTCCCCGGCAGCCAAAGCGCGTTGAAGCCCTGCATCCGGTGGTAGCGTACGATCGTGTCCTGGATGGTGGCCGTCAGCGCGTGGCCCATGTGGAGCGACCCGGTGATGTTGGGCGGCGGGATGACGATGCAGAACGCCGGGCGGTCGCTCCGGTCGGCGGCGGCGAAGACGTCGTTGTCGAGCCAGAAGCGGTGGATCCGCTCCTCGAATGACGATGGGTCGTAACCCGGCATCCGAAATTCGCTGTGCGCTATGCGCTACGCGCTATGCGCGACGCGCTATGCAAAATCCGAAATCCGAAATCCGAAATCCGAAATCCGAAATCGGACTACTCCTTCGTGAGTTCCCTGATCTGATCGCGGATGATCGCCTCGGCGAGGTCCGGCACCACCTCCCACGCCACCTCCTCGATGACCTCGCGGGTGATCCTCGCGAGCGCGGCGGCCTGTTCCGGGACGAGCCCGGGTATCTTCTCCACAAGCTTCCGCGCGATGCGCTCCTCGGCCAGCGGGATGGCCCCGTCGAGCCTCGGCTGGATCGGCCTGCTCTTGTCGTCCATCTGCGCCAGATCGGCCAGCGTGCCTCCGATGAAGTCGGGGTGCGCCGACAGCGGCTTCTGCGGCGCCGGGCGGGCCGCGGCGGGAGCCGCAGCCGGAGTCGCAGCCGGAGCCGCAACGGGGGCCACCGGTGTGAGCTGCTTCGTTACCGCCATCACCGGCGCGGATCTGGCGGGGGGAGGCGGCGGAAAAGCGGAGGCGGCGACGGGAGCAGCAGCGCGGGCGGGAGCAGGAGCGGGAGCAGGAGCGGGAGCGGGAAGGGGGGTGACGGCGCGGGCGGGAGCGGGAGCGGGAAGGGGGGTGACGGCGCGGGCGGGAGCGGGAGCGGGAAGGGGGGTGACGGCGCGGGCGGGAGCGGCCACGGCCGGTGCGCCCGCCGCGATCATCGCCTGGACCCGTGCGATCATCTCGTCAGACTCCCACGGCTTCTGCAGGCTCGCGACGGCGCCGGCCGAGCGGCCCCGTGGCTCGTCGTACGTCTCGCCGGGGCCGACGAGGATTGCGATCGGCGTCGAGGTGAATTGAGGCAGTCCGCGCAGCTTGGCGCAGGCGTCGTAGCCGGTCGTGCCGACCATGCGGGAGTCGACGATGATCAGATCGAACCTGTCGCCCGAGCGGATCAGATCGTCGACGAAGGCGAACGAGCGGACACCGATGCCGACGTCGTCGCCGCCGAAGGTGAGATCGAACGCCGTCCGGATCGTGACCGAGTCGTCCACCACGCCGATCTTCCTTGCCACCGCCTTGGCCTCCTGCCGCCCGCACCCGGGCGAAGCGAAAAACGAACGCACAGCTACCACACGCCCCTCGAACGCGTCAAGGAAGCGCCATGGCGCATGGCGCATGGCGCATGGCGCATGATAGGCTCCGCGACGCTCGGTGGAGGATCGGACATGGGCGTACTGGACAGGATCAAGCGCGTCATGGCGTCGAACGTGAACGCGCTGCTGGACAAGGTCGAGAACCCGGCGAAGCTGGCCGACCAGGCGCTTGCCGACATGGATCGGGCGATCCGCCAGGGCAAACGCGGCCTCGCCGACCAACTGGCCGAGGCGAAGCTGCGGGAGCAGCGCGCCGCGACGCTGCGCAAGGACGCCGACGGCTGGCACGGCAAGGCGGGAACGGCCCTGCGCGCCGGCGACGAGGCGCTGGCCCGCGACTGCCTCCTGCGCCGTCACGAGCTGCTCGTCCAGGCGGTCGCCGAGGACGAGACGGCGCGCGCGGCGCGGGCCGAGCACGACGAGTTGGTCGGCCTCCTGGCGAGGCTCCAGACCGAGCGCGAGGTCTTCGCATCCCGCAAGGGGACGCTGGTCGTCGAGGCTCAGGCGCGCAGGGCGACGGGCAAGGGCCTTTCGGGGAAGCTGGGGGCGACGGGGAAGGGCCCGACGGCGCTGGAGCGATACGAGGAGATCGAACGGCAGGTCGACGTGGTCGAGGCCGAACGGGAGGTCGACGACCTGCTGGGCGTCGGGAAGGACGCTCAACTCGATGCGCGCCTGCGCGAGCTCGACGCCGGCGGCGTCGTGGAAGACGAACTCGCGGCGCTCAAGGCCAGGCTCCGGAAATGAAGGGCGCGAGCGGCTTTGCCGCTCGGGACGTTTGCACCGGGGGGCTGTTCGGCGCTTCGCGCCTCACCGCCCCCCGGACCCCCGCGGACCCTCGCGGCAAAGCCGCTCGGGTCCTTGTCCCCTCCGGACCCCCCCGCGTTCCGGCGCGGAGCAAGTCCGCACCCCGGCTCGTCATCCCGCCGGCGAACGTGACGCCGTTGACCGGCGTTGTCCCGAGTGCTAGGTGTGAATTCCAATGAACCGGGACGAGATCATCGCGATCCTGTCCGCCCACCGAGCGGACCTGTCGCGGGTGGGAGTGCGGTCGCTGTCGGTCTTCGGGTCCGTTGCCCGGGGTGAGGCCGGCCTCGACAGCGATGTGGATCTGCTCGTGGATCTGGAGCGACCGATTGGCCTGTTCGCCTTCATTCGGCTCCAGATGCAGCTCGAGGCCTGGTTGGGCAGGTCCGTCGACCTGGTCACGCCCGAGGGCTTGCGGCCGGAGTTGCGTGACCGTGTCCTGCGGGAGGCCGTGCGTGCCGCATAGGGACGCCGAGGCGCGTCTTCGGGACATCCTGGCCGCGGCGCGGGAAATCGAGCGGTTCACCGCCGGGATGGACTTTGCCGCGTTCGCTGCCGATCGCAAGACCGTCCTGGCCGTCCTGTACAGCCTCGTCGTCATCGGAGAGGCCGCACGGCACGTCCCCGACGACTTCGTGACGGCGCATGCCGGTGTGCCTTGGCTCGAGATGCAACGCATGCGGAACGTGGTGGCGCACCGCTACTTCGCCGTGAGGATCGAGATCGTCTGGGAAACCGTGCGTGGCGAGATTCCGGCGTTGATCGAGGCCCTGGAAGAGGTCCTCGCCCGCATCGGCGGCTGAGCGCCCCGCCGGCCGCGACGACGCGCCGTGCGTCCACGGTGCACGGCTGGACCGTCTCGATCGCCGTGTGCTATACGCATTCGGTATGAGGTCGAGCGTACCGGCTGGTGAAGCTGATTCCGGGTCGCGGGACGTCTTCCGCGACGAATGCGGCGTGTTCGGCGTCTTCGGGCACTCCGAGGCCGCCAACATCACGTACCTGGGACTGCACGCGCTGCAGCACCGAGGCCAGGAGTCGGCCGGGATCGTATCGTCCGACGGCCTGCAGCTCCGCTCGCACCGCGCGATGGGGCTCGTGCAGGAGTGCTTCTCGGCTCGCACGATCGCCGAACTCAAGGGCTCGGCGGCGATCGGCCACGTCCGCTACTCGACGGCCGGCGCGTCGCACGTGCGCAACGCCCAGCCCTTCACGGTCCAGTACGCCCGCGGCTGGATCGCCGTGGCCCACAACGGGAACCTGACGAACGCCGACGACCTGCGGACCGAGTTGGAGGAGGAGGGGTCGATCTTCCAGTCGAGCATGGACACCGAGGCGATCGTGCACCTCATCGCGCGCTCGCAGGGGGCCACGCTGGTCGAGCGGATCATCGAGGCGCTGTTGCGGGTCGAGGGGGCGCACTCCCTGCTGTTCCTGTCGGACGATCGGATGGTGGCGGTGCGGGACCCGCACGGCTTCCGGCCTCTCTGCCTCGGGCGCCTCCAGAAGGCCTGGGTGGTCGCCTCCGAGTCGACCGCGTTCGACCTCATCGACGCCGAGTTCGTGCGCGAGGTCCTTCCCGGCGAGGTGGTCTCGATCGACGCGGACGGCCTGCGGTCGTTCTTCCCGTTCCCGGCGCGGTCGAGGCGCATGTGCATCTTCGAGCACATCTACTTTGCCCGGCCGGACAGCGTCATCGACGGCCTGTCGGTGTACGAGGTCCGCAAGCGGTTGGGGAGGCAGCTCGCGCGCGAGGCTCCCGCGGCGGCCGACGTCGCGATCCCCGTGCCGGACTCGGGCACGCCAGCCGCGATCGGCTTCGCGGCCGAGATGGGCGTTCCGTTCGAGATGGGCTTCATCCGGAGCCACTACGTCGGCCGGACGTTCATCGAGCCGCAGCAGTCGATCCGGCACTTCGGCGTCAGGCTCAAGCTGAACCCCGTCCGCGCCATCCTGCGCGGCCGGCGCGTCGTCGTCGTGGACGACTCGATCGTGCGCGGCACCACGTCGCGGAAGATCATCCGCATGGTGCAGGCGGCCGGCGCCTCCGAAGTCCACGTGCGCATCTCGTCGCCGCCGACCCGGTGGCCCTGCTACTACGGGATCGACACGCCCACGCGGCGCGAACTGATCGCGGCCGGCCACGGCATCGACGAGATCCGCGAGTTCATCGGCGCCACCAGCCTGGCGTATCTCTCCATCGAGGGCGCGCACGCGGCGGTGGACGGCAACGGCGCCGACCGCGGCTACTGCGACGCCTGCTTCTCCGGAGACTACCCGGTCCAGCCCCGCAGACCCGCGCGTACACGCCAGGTGCCGCTCGGCGGCTTCGCCGACGGCTCGCCCGACCGGGCGCAGTGAGATCCGTCGACCATGGAGCCACGACACGAGCACGAAGACCGGGGACCGCGGAAAGGAAAAGGTGGACGACATGAACCTGCCGGAACTGCGACAGTCGATAGCCGACACGGGGAAGCGTATCGAGAACCTCGGGAGGCATCTTTGACCTGGACGCGCGCAGGGCGGAGATAGATCGGCTCAACGAGGCGGCCTCCGGGCCGGACTTCTGGAGCGACGCGGCGAAGGCCCAGGATCTGTTGCGCAGGCGCGCCGACCACCAGCGCGTCGTGGACGGCCACGCTAGGCTCGTGGGAGCCGTCGATGACGCCCGCACCATGCTGGCGCTCGTCGAGGAGGTCGGCGAGGACGACTCGGCGCTGGCCGAGCTGGCCCGCATGACGGGGACCCTCGCCGCGCAGGTCCGTTCGGCCGAGCTGCGCCAGATCCTCTCCGGTCCCGAGGATGCCGGCAACGCGATCGTCTCGATCAACCCAGGCGCCGGCGGCACCGAATCGCAGGACTGGGCCGAGATGCTGCTGCGGATGCACCTGCGCTACTGCGAGCGCCGCGGGTTCGCCACGGAGATCGTCGAGCGGCAGGACGCGGAGGAGGCGGGCATCAAGAGCGCCACGTTCATCGCGCGCGGCGAGTACGCCTACGGCTACCTCCGATCCGAGTCGGGGGTGCACAGGCTCGTGCGGATCTCCCCATTCGACGCCAACAAGCGGCGCCACACGACGTTCGCCGCCGTCTTCGTCATGCCCGAGCTGGACGACTCGATAGAGGTCGATATCCGCGACGATGACCTCAAGGTCGATACGTTCCGCTCCGGCGGCAAGGGCGGCCAGAACGTCAACAAGGTCGAGACGGCGGTCCGCATCACGCACCTGCCGACCGGCATCGCCGTGGTGTGCCAGGCCGAGCGGAGCCAGCACCAGAACCGCCACACGGCGATGAAGATCCTCCGGGCGCGGATCCACGAGAAGGCGCGGCGCGAACGCGAGGAGGCGATCGAGCAGGCGTACCACAGCCAGAAGAAGGACATCGCCTGGGGAAGCCAAATCCGCTCGTACGTGCTGGCGCCCTACCAGCTCGTCAAGGACACGCGGACGGACCATGAGATCGGCAACGTCCAGGCGGTGCTCGACGGCGATCTGGACGCCTTCGTCGATGCGTACCTGCTGTTCGACGCGGATCGGCGGCGCCGCAAGGCCGTGCCGGCGGCCGGCGCCGTCGCGAAAGGGAGCGGAGCCGATGGATAGGCGCCGCCCGCCGCAGGTTCCGGACTCGGCGTCGTCGACCACGACCACGGGTCTGGAAGGTGGTGGCGAGGGTCTGGAGGGCGACCGCAACGTGGGCGGTCTGCGCCGCATCATGGAGGACCGGCGCCGCAAGGCCGGGGCACTGGCAGACATGGGCGTCCGGCCCTTCGCGGCCGGCTTCAGGCCCCGGCACGCGGCCATGGACGTGACGGACGCCGCCGGGGAACTCCTCGCCCGCGGCGTCGACGGCGGGTCGCCTGCGCCGGGGGGCTGTTCGACGCCGGGCGCCTCACCGCCCCCCGGACCCCCGGGGAACCTCGCGGCAGAGCCGCGAGGTTCCCCGGCGCAGACCGATCGGCGCTTCTCGGTCGCGGGCCGCATCGTCGCCCTGCGATCGTTCGGCAAGGCGGCGTTCCTCAAGCTGCTCGACCGCACCGGCCGCATCCAGGTCCAGATCCGGCGGGACGTCCTTCCGGAGAGCGACTTCGCCGTCTTCCGGCTGTCGGATCCGGGCGACTTCGTCGGCGTCGAGGGCCCGGCGTTCCGGACCCGGACCGGGGAGATCACCGTGCTGGCCGAGCGCTACGTGCATCTCGCGAAGGCGCTTCGGCCGCCGCCGGAGAAGTGGCACGGCCTGACCGACGTCGAGGCGCGCCTGCGCCACCGGGAGGTGGACCTGTTCTCCGACCCGGACGCGCGGCGGCTCGTCCGGGCGCGCGCCGTGGTCCTGGCGGCGTTGCGCGAGTACCTTGACGCCGAGGGTTTCGTCGAGGTCGAGACGCCGCTGCTGCACGCCGTCAAGGGCGGCGCCGCGGCGCGGCCCTTCACCACCCGCCACAACGCGCTCGACCTGCCCCTCTACCTGCGAATAGCGCCGGAGCTGTATCTCAAGCGGCTGCTGGTGGGCGGGCTCGACCGCGTCTACGAGATCGGCCGCGCCTTCCGCAACGAGGGGATCTCCACGCGGCACAACCCGGAGTTCACGATCATCGAGTTCTACGAGGCGTACGCGACCTGGGAGACGATCCTGGAGCGCACCGAGGAGATGCTGTGCCGCGTGGACGGGCGGCTGTGCGAGCGGTTCCCGGCGTACGCCGAGGGTCGCGAGTTCCGGCTGGAGCGCCCGTTCCGCCGCCTGTCGATGCCGGAGGCGCTGGTGTCGGCGGGAGTGACGCCCGGCGGCCTGGCGGACGCGGCGGAACTGGAAGCGTACCTCGCCGAGCGGCACGGCGCAGCGCGCGATGCGTGGGGGCCGCTCGATCACGGCGCGCGCCTCTACTTCCTGTTCGAGGCGCTGGTCGAGCCCGCGCTGGGACCGCGGCCGACCTTCGTGATCGGCTACCCGGTCTCGGTCTCGCCTCTGGCCAGGCCGCGCGACGACGACCCGGCGTGGGCGGACCGCTTCGAGCTGTTCGTGGGGGGGCGCGAGATCGCCAACGCCTTCTCCGAGCTGAACGATCCGGTCCTGCAGGAGGAGCGGTTCCGGGCACAGGTCGAGGCCGGCCGGCGCGGCGACGAGGAGGCGATGGAGTACGACGCGGAATACGTGGAGGCGCTCGAATACGGCATGCCGCCCGCCGGCGGCTTCGGGCTCGGCGTGGACCGCCTCGTCATGCTGCTGTGCGGCGTCCGGTCGATCAGGGAGGTGATCGCCTTCCCGCTGCGCAGGCCCGAGGGCGGCCCGTGAAGCTCGAATGGTGGGTCGTGCCGGCCGTTCTCGGTTTCGTGGCGGGCGCGCTGCTGCTCAACGTGCTGGTGTGGAAGCTCACCCTGCGCGCCTTCGCGGCCCTGGGCGGGAGGCGCCTGCCGAACCTCTTCATCGCGGTCCGGCAGCTCGCGGGACCGAAGAGCGGCTTCCTGTCCGTGATCGGCCTGCTTTCGATCCTGGGCGTGTCGTTCTCGTCGTGTACGCTGGACACGGTGCTGTCGGTCATGGGCGGGTTCCAGGAGGACCTGCGCCGCAAGATCGTCGGGTCGAACGCCCACGTCGCGATCGAGGCCGAGGGAGGGGAGGGTGTCGAAGGGGCGGACGGCCTCGTCCGGAGGATCCGCGCCGTGCCCGGCGTGATCGGCGCCTCGCCGCTGGTGCTCGGCGAGGCGCTGGTGAATTCGTCGCGCACGCAGAACCTGGCCGGAGTGCTCGTCCGCGGGGTCGACGTGCGCACGGTCGATTCGGTGACCGATCTCGGCGGAATGCTGACCGGCGGCGCCAGGGTGACCGATCTCGAGGATCCCGTGGGCAGGATCCAGAGCCTGCGCGCGCCGCCGGCTTCGGGCTTCGGACGTCGGACTTCGGGCTCCACCGGGGACGGCCGATCGACCACCTCCACCACAACCGGCGAAGCGCAGCCGCTGGAACCCACGAGTCGGGTCGCCGTGCCCGCTCCCGAAGTCCGAAGCCTGAAGCCTGAAGCCCGCTCCAGGCCGTCGGGCCCGCCGCCGCGCGGGATCTTCATCGGCGCGCAGCTTGCCGACTCCATGAACGTCGAGGTCGGCGACGAGCTGCAGCTCGTCGCCCCGATGGGCGATCTCGGGCCGACGGGGCCGATGCCGAGGAGCCGGCCGTTCGTCGTCGCCGGTGTGTTCGATTCGGGGATGTACGAATACGACTCCAAGCACGTCTACGTCACGTTGCCCGAGGCGCAGCGGTTCTTCGGAGCGGGCGATCGGGTGTCGCAGATCGCCGTGCGGGTCGCGGAGCTTGATCGGGCCGCCGCGGTGGCGGCGCGGCTGCGGGAGGCGATTCCGGCGGGCCTGCGCGTCCAGGACTGGCAGTCCATCAACCGCAGCCTCTTCGCGGCGCTCAAGCTGGAGAAGGTGATGATGTTCGTCATGCTGCTGCTGGCGGTTCTCGTCGCCTCGTTCTCGATCTTCTCCACGCTGACGCTGATGGTCTTCGAGAAGTCCCGGCAGATCGCGCTGCTCAAGGCGCTGGGCGCCACCGACGGCGCGGTCCGACGCATCTACCGCCTGCAGGGCGCGCTGATCGGCTTGGCCGGCGCCGTCACCGGATCGGCGCTTGGGCTCTGCCTGTGCCTGCTGGCCAAGCACGTGATCCCGTTCCCGGTGCCGAAGGAGATCTTCTATCTGAGCCGCCTGCCGGTGTCGCTGTCGGCGGCGGAGTTCCTGGCCGTCGCCGCGGCCGCGGTGGCGATATCGACGCTGTCGACGGTGTACCCGTCGCGGATCGCCTCCCGCCTGCTCCCGGCCGACGGATTGAGGTACGAATGACCGCCGCTCTCATCATCATCCTCCCACGTGGTCGTGGTCTTGGATCGACATGCAGCCGATACCGGGCACGGGCACGGACAGGGGCGCGGGCATGACCACCACAACCGACGGCGTGCTCGTGCGAGTGAGGGGGCTGACCAAGAGGTTCGTGCATGAAGGGAAGGACCTGCACGTCCTGCGCGGCATCGACCTCGACGTGCGTGCGGCGGAGACGGTGGCGATCGTAGGCGCCTCCGGAGCCGGCAAGTCCACGCTGCTGCACATCGTCGGGACGATCGATGCGCCGACCGCGGGCGCCGTGCAATTCGAAGGCGTCGACGTCTTCTCGAAGACGTCCGCCGAACTGGCCGCCTTCCGGAACAAATCGATCGGGTTCGTCTTCCAGTTCCACCACCTGCTGCCCGAGTTCGACGCTCTGGAGAACGTGATGATGCCGGGGATGATCGCCAGGCTTCCGCGCGCCGAGGTGCGCGACCGGGCGGAGGTGCTGCTGCGGGAGGTGGGGCTCGGCGAGCGGCTCACGCACCGGCCGGGCGAGCTGTCCGGCGGCGAGCAGCAGCGGGTGGCGATAGCGCGGGCGCTGGTGATGGATCCGCGCCTGGTGCTCGCCGACGAGCCGACGGGGAACATCGACTCCCGCACCGCGGCCGGCATCCACGAGCTGTTCTTCGATCTCAACCGCACGCACGGCATGACGCTGGTCGTCGTCACGCACGACGAGCGCCTCGCGTCCAAGATGCCCCGGCGCCTGGAGATCCGCGACGGCGTCATCGAGGGCGGCACGCTGACCTAGTACGGCGCGAACTCGTCGACCACTCGCGCGGGGCGCGGAGCCCGCGCGCCACGATCATCCGGAGCACGACACGGATCGCCTTCCACGCCCCGGCTCGAACCGGGCTTCGCCCCGACCGCGCTGTTTCCGTCCCGGGGCGTCAAACAGACTGCGCTCCGGATGAACACGGATGCCGGGGACTGGTTCAGTGGGGTTCGAGGTGATCCTGGTGGAACTTGCGCCGGAAGATCTCGTTGCGCTCGTCGTGAAGGACGTTGCCGACGCGGTCGGCGATCGGCATGAGCATCCGCTCGTGCTCGCAGAGGAGCGGGGGGGACTTCGAGCACGTCGCCGGTGGTGCGGTGGTTGACGCAGCCGCACCAGTTGTTGCAGCGGCCGTCGAGGTCGCAGCCTTCGCACCCGGGTCGCGGCTTGCGGTTCATCTCGACGAGCGCCCGGCGACGGGGGGAGTCGAAGCCGGCGCGGACGTCGCCGATCCGGAAGCGGAGGTCGGTCTCGGGCTTGACGAACTGGACGCAGGGGTAGATCTCGCCGGAAGGCGCGACGGAGAACGAGTTCGCCCCCATGTCGCAGATTGTCCCGCGGCGGATCGGCCCGAGCGCGTGCGTGCGGATCTTCTCGTCGAAGGCGGAGAAGTAGATCTCCTCGCCCTGCCGGTGCCGCTCGATGTACGTTTCCGCCACCTGCTCGTAGCCCTGCTGGAGCCGGCGCAGCGTCGCCCGGTCCCACTCGCCGCCGAAGTCGGGCGATCGGAGTTCCGCGCCGCCCGGGGCGACCCGGCAGCCGGCGTCGGCGGAGAGCAGTTGGCCGGCGTCGTCGTCGTCCGGAACGAGATGCCCGTGTTCGTCGGCGGGCGAGTCGTGCACGCTGCCCGCCATCGGGCCGTCCGTCTGCGGCAGACCGCGAGAGGATGCCTCGTGCGGTTCGTGGGGGAGGCGCGACCGAGCATCCCCGCCGCTCGCCGGCCTCGTCGTCGGCGCCGACTGCTACGAATCCCCGGCATCGTGGACGCACCCGGTTCGTCGAAGGTTGACTCTCCCGCGTCACGGTGGCACAAATGCACGGGGTTCGACCTTCCCGGACACGCGATCTCGCTCGGGGTTTCTATCGGGAGGCGTGGCGGGTCGAGCGATCCCGGGGGAGGCGGCGATGCGTGTTGCAGGAATCGTGAACGGACTGGTCGGCGTGGCGGCTCTCGTGCTGGGGTGCGGCGGGCCGGCGCCAGTGGAGCGGACCGTCGTCACGCCGGGCATCCCCGGGCTGCCGAATCTCGCCGAACGCCGGGTCACGGTGGCCGTGGAGAACAACTACCCGCCGTTCAACGGCATCCGCGCCTCGACTGGAGAGCCCTACGGGTGGGACTACGACGCCGTTGGCGAGATCTGCAGGCGGTTGAACTGCGTGCCGGAGTTCGCGCGGGCACCGTGGGAAGGGATCTTCGACGCGCTGCGGGCGGCTACGTACGACGTGGCTGCCAACGGCGTGAGCGTCACGCCGGAGCGCGACGCGCAGGTCGACTTCTCGGTCCCGTACGTCACGGTCGGCCAGGTGCTGGTCCTGCCGCTCGCGGCGCAGGTGGACGATCTGGCGGAATTCGCCGGCGATCCCGAGAACACCGTCGGCACCCAGGTCGGGACGACGAACGAGGCGACGGCGCGGGCGGCATTCCCGGGCGACCGGGTGCGGACCTACCCGGACTTCGACGCCGCGGCCAGGGCGTTGCTGGCCGGCGAGGTCGACGCCCTGGTGGCGGACAACGTGACCGCCATCCGTCTGGTGTCCTCGAGCGGCGGTCGCCTGGAGATCGGCCCGCAACTCACCTCGGACGAGCCGCTCGCCTTTGCCTTCCCACCCGGAAGCGATCTCATCGCACCCTTCAACGCCGCCATCGAGTCCATGAAGCGGGACGGCACCCTCGATGCGATCAACAACCGCTGGTTCCGTTCGCTGTAGCCCCCCCGTGACCCCCATACGCCGTCATCGCCGCCCGCCTTGACTCCGGCCCGGATCGGGCGTCAGCGTTCGGGCCGTGGAGACATGCCGGCGGGTCGGGGGGGGCGATGACGAGCACGAGAGGGAGATAGGGGGCCGCGATGTTCGTCAGGCAGTTCAAGCTGGGCGCGATGGACAACTTCGCCTACCTCGTGGTTGACGACGAGACGAAGCGGGCCGCGGTCATCGACCCATCGTTCGACGCGCGCCGGCTGCAGCGGGAGGCGGAGCGCCGGGGCATCGCGATCGTCTATGTTCTGAACACCCACGGCCACCCGGATCATTCGGCCGACAGCGAGCGGCTCGCGCGGGAGACGGGGGCGGAGGTCGCCGCCCACGAAACATCGCGGATCCGCAAGGACGTGTCGCTCGAAGACGGTCGGATCCTGAAGGTCGGCAATCTCGAAGTTCGGGTGATCCACACGCCGGGCCACTCGCCCGACGGCTGCTGTTTCCTGGCCGACAGGGCGCTCTTCACGGGCGATACGCTCTTCATCGGCGATTGCGGACGGACGGATCTCCCCGGCAGCGACGTCGACGAGATGCGCGAGAGCCTGCTGGACAAGATCCGGAGCCTGCCGGACGACCTCGTCGTCTATCCGGGCCACGACTACGGCGACGAGCCATTCGCCACGCTCGGCCACCAGAAGGTGCGCAACCGCGTGCTCGTCCCGAGGACCCGGGAGGAGTTCCGGCGGTTCATGGGCGAACCGTGAGACGCTGCGGTATCGATGCTCGACGACGGCGACGGGGCGGCGACGGGCGCCGCGGGCCACGAGGTCGTCGGGGACGCCGTTCCCCAAGTCGGTCAAGGAACCTCGCGGCTCTGCCGCGAGGTTCCGCGGGGGTCCGGGGGGCGTCAAGCCGCGAAGCGGCGGACTGCCCCCCGGCGCGAAGGAACACCGCCTCGTCGGCCGCGGATGCGTCGCGGTCCCGTCAGTCCGCCGGTCGTCCTGACGTCGACTTGCCGATGCGTTTCACCAGCGCGCCCAGCGTCGCCTGGGTCTCCTCCGAGAACCACTTGTCCACGACGCAATCGAGCACGACGGAATCGGAATCCCCGAAGAGGGCAACCAGGTCGCTGCGGGCCACGTCCCGCGTGCGCGACATCGCCTCACGGGGCAGAGCGAGCAACGACCGGGTCCGCTCGATCGCCGTCTCGACGACCCGATCGATCGGGACCAGCTCGTCTACGAGGCCTGCCTCGAGCGCCTCGGCGGCCGTGAGCATCCGGCCGGAAACGGCGAGGCGTTCGGCCCGCCGCGCACCGACGATGCGCCGGAAGGCGGCGTAAACAAGGAACGGCAGGGCGATTCCGACCTCCACCTCGTTGAGCCCGATTCTCCATGGGCCCTCGGCCATGATCCGCCCGTCGCAGAAGAGGGCGATGACCGTGCCTCCCGCGGGGCTGTGGCCCGTCATGGCCGCGTGGACGGGAACCGGCGAGCGGGCGATCGAGCGGAGCAGGTCGAAGAACGCCGTCCAGAACGCGTGGACGGCAGGCCGTTCCATCGGCAGGAGACTCGGAACATCGTGGCCGGCGCAGAACATCCCCCGGCGGCCCGACAGGACGATGGCTGGCGCCCCGTCACGCGGCGCCGTCTCGACGGCTTCGCGCAGGGCGAAGAGGAGTTCGAGATTCAGAGCGTTTGCGGGTGGCCGATCGATGCGCAGTTCGCGCACTTCTCCGTGGTCGATTCGTTCGAGCATGCCGTTGACTCCTATCGGCCCTGCGGCTTCCGTCGCGGGCCGGCGTCCGTTCGACCGTCCGCCGGGTTCGTCGGCCGGTCGGACTCCCAGATGTCCGCAACCTCGTCCCGGTCCATGGGAACGACCGACTTCGTCATCCTCTTCCTCCTCGCCATCGGCGCAGACGGGCGATCGCCGACGGACTCTCGACAGCGTACCCGCCCGGAACCGCGACGCCAAGTCACGCCCTCGTCGCCCGCTTCTCCTTCGTCCTTTTCTTCGTTTCGATGCCCGCGGTGCGTCGTCATCCACGTCGGTCCGGGGGGTGACATCGATTTCGGAGGGATCCGGCGGTTCGTGGGGCCCCAAGACAATTTTGGCGCCCCCCCTGTTTTTCGGGGCGTGTCGCCGAACTGCTTGACAGGTCGCGCGGTTGTGCGTAGAAGCGCCGGACATGCTGCGGGAGTAACTCAGTGGTAGAGTGCCACCTTGCCAAGGTGGACGTCGCGGGTTCAAATCCCGTCTCCCGCTCCGAAATCATGAGTTATTTCGCCTAGTTGCCCGCCAGGTCACCTGGTTGGTGCCATGTTGGTGCCACACCGTTCGAGTTCGGGCGGCGCGCGAGGAGATTCACGGCGTCCACCTTCACGTCCGGCGCGAGGTGCGCGTAGCGCATCGTCATCTGGATCGTCGTGTGCCCGAGGTACTCCTGCACCGCCCGGAGCGGCACGCCGCGCATCACGAGGTGCGAGGCGAACGAGTGCCGCAGCGTGTGCCAGCCGACCTGACGAAGCCCCGCTCGCCGGCTCGCGCGTTG
>CAMTWF010000117.1:0-9111 GCA_947085355.1 uncultured delta proteobacterium | reverse complement strand
GTGGACGTGGACGTGATCGACGGCAAGGTATGGCCGGGGAGTCGTCCACGTCCACGTCCACGTCCACGTCCACGTGGGGCAATCGCCACCACTTCTTGAGAAGCTACGAACATAGCGGCCTACCCCCACAAATCTCGGATGCACCCGGGACGTTGCTGTTCGTTGACGTCCGCGCGGGGCGCGTGCCAGCATCCGCGCCCGAATGACGGGCAGCAACGCCGAAGTCCCGGACCCGCCGGATCCGGAGAGGACCCCCGCCGAGGCCGGCGAAGGACGGGGCGCGACCTCCGGTTTCACGCCGGAATCGGCGGCGCCCGCGCCCGCGAGGGACTCGCTGCCCGGGAGGCTCGGCCGCTTCCGCGACCGCGTCGCCGAAATGCCGGATCCCATGCCGGCCGATCCCGGGAGCCGCGTGCCGTGGCGCACGCTGTTCGCGGTCGTCTTCGCGGTGTCTCTGGCCACGCACCTGTACGGCAGCGCGGCGCCGCCGTTCTGGGGCCACTACGGGTTCCATACGGGGGAATACGGCCTGCGGGCGCGCAACTGCCTCCGCCACGACATCTGCACCGACCAGAGCCAGGCGGTCGGATCGAAGAAGCCGCAGCCCGGGAGCTTCTACCACCACCATCCGCCTTTCTGGGTTCCGTTCATGGCGGCATCGACCGCGACGTTCGGGGACAGACCCGTCGTGATCCGGGTGACGGGGATCCTCGCCACGATGCTGGCGCTGTTCGCGGTGTTCTCCACGCTGCGGCGCTTCTGGGACCCCGCCAAGGGGCTCGCCGGAGCGATCCTCTTCGCCCTCCTGCCGCAGGTGCTGATGTTCGGAACGCTGCCTCACACCGAGCAGCCGGCCCTGGCCCTGGGCATCATCGCCCTGGCGCTCTTCCTGCGCTTCTTCGAGACCCAGCGCCTCCGGCAGGCGCTCGCCGCCGTCGTCTGCGTCTTCCTCGCGGGGCAGACCGACTGGATCGTGTACATCACCTTCGTTCTCGCGGCGGGCGTCTGGTTCTTCCAGGCGCTCGCCCGCTGGTGGAGGAGCCGGCGGGCGGCGGATCCGGCCGCCGGCGCGGCGGATCTGTCCCGTGCGACGCTCGAGGGGCTGGCC
This sequence comes from uncultured delta proteobacterium, assembly GCA_947085355.1. Lineage (GTDB taxonomy): Bacteria > Myxococcota_A > Polyangia > DRWM01 > JAAZOP01 > CAMTWF01. The sequence goes on along the minus strand of CAMTWF010000117.1, from coordinate 8,003 downwards.
GCGGCCGCGCTGGCGGCCTTGACCTTGCTCCTGGTGGTGTTGCACGTCGTGAAGACCTACAAGGCCGGCACCCTCGTCGATCTGGCCCACTCCCTGATGAGCCGCACGACGGGGCCGCCCGATCGCTGGGAGTACTACCGGGCGATGTGGAAGTTCGCCCAGGACAACTTCACGCAACCGGGAATGTTCGTGATCCTCGCCTCGATCGCCTACGGGGCGGCGAAGGTCGCCGTGCGCCGGTTCCGGCGCCGGACGCGCCCGGCGGACGTGGTGCCGTGGTTGCTGCTGCTGTCGTTCACGCTGTACCTGGTGCTGTTCGAGTCGGGGATGATCATCCACCAGTACCGCTGGTGGTTCCTGGCGGGGGCCGCGGCGTTCTTCCTCGCGGACTTCCTCGTGGACATGGGCCGGCTGCTGCGCGCGCAGGTGGTTGACCGGATCCCGCGCGTTCCGGCGCGCCGCTGGGTGCGCGCCTTCGCCGCGGTGCTGCCGTGCGCCGCGCTCGCGGCGCACCTGGCCGTCGGGGCGCCCCACGTCCTGGCCTTCTCCCGGAAGACCGGCGGGACGAACTTCCCCAGCTACGACTCGATCTACCCACAGCTCATGGCGATGCAGGCGATCCGCGACCGTACGAGGCTCGGCGACGTGGTCCACATCCACGACGACCTGGGCGTACGCCACGAAATGCTCTACACGCTCGACCGCGACGTCGTCTTCGGCCGCGCGATCAACGCCGCCGGCCCGCCGGCGAACGTCGACTTCGCGGTCTTCTCGAGCCACAGCGCCCGCGTCGACCACAAGGCGATGCTGGCGAAGTACAAGGTGGAGATATTCGGCCACTTCCTGCTGGTCCACTTCCACCGGAAGGGCCCCGACCTCACCGTGTACGGCCTCGAGGCCGAGGATCCCGACGCCCTGTGGTGGTTCTGGGTCTCGTCGTTCTACCCGCCGGTGCGCTGGGTGGACTCCGGGCCCGTCCGGGCGCGGCAGGTGCTGGCGTTCCACGGAGTTCCGGCGTCCGGCCCGACGTGGGGGTCCGAGGCCGACCCGAGGTTCGCGCAGTACGCATTCGAGCAGGTGCTGCTGCACGGCGACCAGGCCGCCGCGGACGCGCATCTGGAGAGCCTGCGCCGCGCGTTCCCGGGACAGCCGAACGCGATGCTGACCCCGGAGATCGAACTGTTGGGCTACGTCTTCCACCGCGATACCCAGACGTTCGACGTGTACTTCTACGTCCATCGCGCCGTCCCCCATGCCGACTGGGGCTTCTTCCTGCATGGGTACCTGGCGACGGACGGCAGGTTCCTGGACCTGGGGGGCGCCGTGCTCGACTGGAAGCCGAACTCGGTGATCCGCGCCGAACGCACCGTCTGGACCCAGGGGGTGGTGGACTTGCACATCGGACTGTGGCGGCCCGACATCTACGCGCCGCGGAAGACCGGCGACAAGGCGGGCATACCGATGGGCCGGCTCGATCTCGGAACGCAGTACAAGTTCTAGTTTCGAGTTTCGAGTTCCTCCAAACTCCAAACTCCAATGTGCGCCGGCTTGACCCCCACGAAGCGCGCATGCCACCGTCCGGCTCCCATGTCCGAGGATTCGAACCGGCTCGCGTCGCCGGCCGCCCACCCCGACGACGGCGACGGTCTTGCGGCCGACTTCCCCATCGACGACTACTACGAGAAGTCGATCTGGCCGATCCGGGTCATAGAGGGCATCCGTCTCCGGATCATCCGCGACTTCGTCGGCGACGCCGACGGGCTGCGCGTCCTGGAGATCGGCTCGGGCGGGGGCCACGTGCTCGCGATGTTCCGCAGTTCGAAGCTGACCGCCGTGGACGTGTCGCGGCGATTCCTCGACATCGCCCGGCGGCGGCTCGCCGGCTGCGACGTCGCGTTCCGGCTCGGCGAGGTCCAGCGCCTCGGCCTGCCCGAGGGCTCGTTCGATCGGATCATCTGCACCGAGGTGCTGGAACACGCCTCGGACCCCGAGGCGATCCTCGCGGAGGCGGCCCGCCTGCTCGCTCCGGGCGGCCGAGCCGTCGTGACGGTTCCGAACGATCCGCTGATCCTCCGGCTGAAGAGGATCGTCCGGTGCACGCCCGTGGGGTGGCTGGTCGGAGATCGGATCGAGTGGGGCGGGGACCGTTATCACGTGCACCGGTGGACGCCGGACGAGTTCGAGGCGGTGCTGCGGCGGTTCTTCCGGGTCGAGCGGCGCAGGTACGCGCCGGGCAGGCTGCTTCCGATCCGCGCCTGCTTCCTGTGCCGGGGGATCCGAGCCTGATCGGATACGGATGTCGCCCGGGCGCTAGGGTGTCGATGTCGGCGGAGCCTCCGTCACCCGTCGATAGACCCGCCAGAGTCCGTGCCGGCTCACCAGGGCCACGGCCCCCTGGGGAGCATCGCGGAACAGCGGGGGGAGCGGCGGCTGGCCAGGAGGGGGATCCTTGACGAGGAAGTAGTCCCAGAACCGACCGTGCGCGCTCCAGGAGAAGTGGCGGGCCAAGCCCCAAAACGCGAACGGCGGGCGGGGGCGCGTCCGCACCCACACTTCCGACGTACCGTCCATCATGGGTACCGCGTATCCGCCCCGCCGGACCACGTAGGAAGTAACCACGTGCCCGAAAGGGGAATGCCTGTAGTGCCGCTCGTTCTCGAAATCCGGCACCAGCGCATGGACGCGTACGCCTCGGGGGATGTCGTCGAGCGCTTCGTCGAGGCCGGCCGTTTCGACTCCCCGGAACCATGTCCGGAAGTCATAGGTCAGATACCCTCCGTACAGCAGGCCCGACAGGACGGCCGGGGCGAGAATCCGCCATGGGACCCGCCGCGTGGCTCGAGGAAGCGCCAGCACGGCGAAAAGCCACGCCAGCGGAACGAACCGCACGGAAACCGCCCACCACGGGGGATGAGAGATCTCCATCGGCAACGCGAAGAAGGCGTGCAGGGCCACGAGAAAGAGAATCACGGTTCGGTAGCGCCACAGGAGCCCCTCGCGCGCCGCCGGAGTCTCGCGGTGCCGGATCGTCCACGCGGCGGCGCCCACCAGGCTGACGAGCAGGCCGAGCAGAGCCCAGTCGTCGACGCGACCGGCGAATCCGTTGATCGTCCAGCCGTGGAACAACGTGAAGTCGCCCTTGATCGAGTGAGCGGCGCCGAGGATCTCCTGGACGGTGGAGGAACCACCTTTTCCCCCCGTGAACTGGAGGACCCAGCGGCCGAGGTACCAGAGTGCCGGGACGACCGCTGCGACCGCGCGCGCGACGGCGAGCGGTCGCCGCCAGGATGCGACCAGGAGGAGAGTGGCCAGCCCGAAGAACGCCAGGGCGCCGAAGGCATGAGCGGCCACGATCAGCACGGCGCAGACGGCGAGGGCCAGCAGCCGCCGCAGCCGGACCCACGGCAGCGGCGGGTCGTCCTGCAGAACGCGATTCAGGACCGCCAGGGAGACGACGATCAGGGGAATGCACGCCACGTAGTTGACGAACCCGAACCAGATGCACCGGTGATACAGGAGAGGAAAGACGAGAACCACCAGCCGTTCGTCTTTGCCGAACGAACGGAGCGCGTAGATCATCGCGAGCGGCACGGCGGTGATGCAGAAGATCGCCAGGAAGAGGTTGCTGGCGACCGGCACCGAGAGGACCTCGCTCAGAACGGCGACGAAAGCAGCATAGAGAATGCTCGGCAACAGCCGAATATCGATCGTGAAGTACTCGTCGATCCGGGCCTCCGGATCGCCCCGGTGCGCCAAGGCCCCCAGCAACCCCTGGTGGCCCATGAGATCCGAGAACGGCAGGTACTTGGTCACGACGAGTGGGGCGAGATTCGCAGCCAGCAGGACCATCACCACGATCAGGAAGAAGATCCGACTCTCGCCGCCCAGATGCACCCAGGCGGCTGCTTTGCCCAGCGGTCGCCACAACTCCCGCAAATGGTCGACGACTCGCGTCCATGCCCGCCGCGGCAACCATCCGCTTCGGTTCTCGGCGCCGCCTCCGTCGCTCATCTCTTCCGCCGTATCATACACGCCGTGCCCGGCACGAATCAGGGCTGCGCGCCCGTCATTGCGAGCGGCTCGGCGGGCCCCAACAACGCGGGCCAGGCGCCCGGCGGCGCGAAGCGCCCGTGCGGCGCGGGCCCGTCGAGCGCCACGCGGAGGGCGCCGGGATGGGATCCGACCCGGAGCGGGGGGTCGAACGCGCGCCGCACCATGGGCACGACGTCCTCGCAGAAGCCCATCGCCCGGAGGCACGCGAGGTCCACCAGCGCGGGGTCGCATCCGGCGACGAGCAGCCCGGCGTTGCGGGGCGTGGAGGCCAGCGGCCCATCGCCCTCCCCCGCGACGATGCCGTCGACGATCGCGAGGTAGCGCCGCAGTGGCGCGCCGTCCCGGAGCCGCCCGTCCCGGTCCGCATGGAACAGGATGCGGTTGAGGTCGAGCACGGTGCGCCACACGGTGTCGTTCCCCTGCCAGGAGCCTTCCACGATCCAGCCGTGCAGCATGCCGGCACGGGCGCCGCCGTCGCCGAGCCGCGGGGCGCGGGCGATCAGCGAGTGGTCGAACGGGAGCGGGAACCGCTGGAGCCGGTTCTCCCACCGGACGGCGAACGGGGGCGCCTCGGGATACTCGTCGCCGTCCCGGACCGGCGTGCCCGCCGTGTAGTGCGGCAGCCAGTACTTCTCGTTCGTGAGGCCCATGCACGACTTCAGCGCCAGGGTCACGCCGGACTTCTTGTGCGTCTTCATCTTCGGGATGTTGACGACGACGTCGGCCTCCAGGAGGGTGCGCGGGATCGAGTACTCGTGCCGGCCGCCGACGTGGTGCGGCACCGGCGTGCGCTGGTGCGAGCGGTGGAACCGGAGCCGCTCGCCGCGGCGCGCGACCTGGGCGAACCGCGACCGCTCGCCCAGGTCCACGACCGCATAGCCGCGCGGGTCGCCGGCAAGCCGCTCGCGCAGCAGCAGGCCGAGGTTCCACGAGCGTCCCATCCGCCGGGCGTCGTCGAGCAGCATGCGGGGGACGACGCGGAAGTGGCGGAGGTCGAGCAGCTCCACGGAACGGCCCCGCGACCGGTACCAGCGCAACAGGTCGCCCACGCCGAGCCCCTCGACCACATCATCGAGGTCGCAGCCTTCGACCGGGGTGTCGACGACGCACACCGACCCCCGAGGGCCGGCGGCGCGGAGCGCGTAGTCGAGGATCGGCCGGAGCACCGACCCGTGCGTGGACGAGCACGCCAGTTCCTCCCCCCGCAGGCGCTCGTGGAAGTTCCTCGACGCGACGAAGTTCGGCTTGACGACGACGCGGTCCCCCGGGGCGACGAGGTCCCCGAGCGGGTTCCACTCGGGCGTTCCCGCGCGGGCGCGGTCCAGGCCGATCGTCCGCAGGGCGGTCTCGACCATCTCGTAGACCGGATTCGGCGGATCGAACGGCGCTTCGAGGACATAGCGCACCCCGGGCCGCGACACGACGGCGACGGTCGTCCCCCGGCCGCTCCCTGTCCCGTTGTCGTCCAACGTCGTCCTTGCCGCGCCGCGGCGCCGGCTACCCGACCGACTTCCGGCGGCCCGCGACGGCCTGGAAGTCGATCCCCAGCTTCGAGACGGTCGCGAGGCGCTTTCCGGTGCGGACCATCTCGATGTTGTCGACGAACTCCACGTCGATGCGCATCTCGTCGCCGAGGTACCGGCGGAGGAGCCGGAGGACCTCGTCGAGGATCTCGTCGCCGTACCGGCCCCCCTTCACCACCCGGAACGCGATCGCCTTCGGCTCGCCCTGCACGACCTGGAACTGCCGGATCGCGTGGTCGTAGTCCTTCAGCAGGTGCAGGAAGAACGCGCCCGGGAGGTACTGCCCGTCCGCGCCGATGATGATCGACTGCACGCGCCCCTCGATCTTCCCGATGCGCGGGAGCCCCCGGCCGCAGGCGCAAGGCTCGGACGGGTCGAGCGCCTCGGCGAGATCCCCGATGCGGTAGCGGATGAAAGGCAGGCAGAAGTTGTTCAGGTCGGTGATGATCACCTCGCCCGTCTCGCCCGGTTTTGCCGGCCGCCCGTCCTTGAGCACCTCGACGACGTACCCCTCGCCCACGACGTGGTGGCCGGCATGCGCCTCGCACTCGTACGCGATGCCGCTGAACTCGCGCGCCCCGTACTTGTCGAAGACGCGGCAACCGAAGGCGTCCTCGATGACGCGCCGCGACGCATCCGGCAGCGTCTGAGCCGAGGAGATGATCCCCTTCGGCCGGATGCGGAGAGGCCGGTGCTGCCGGATGAACGACGCCAGGAAGTTGAACGACTCGGCGTAGCCGTCCAGCAGGACCGGATCGCAGCTCTCGATCAGGCGCACGAACTCCGGCAGCGTCGCGTCCGACATCTCGTACGCCGGAATGAACCGCCGCCTCGACAGCAGCGCGTCCGCACGCTCGCGGAGGACCTGCGAGGCGGTCATGCCGAGCGTCTGGTGCCACAGGCGCACGCAGGGGTCGCCGAAACGGTAGCCCGTCCACTCCATCGACCGCAGCGTCGCGGCCCACCGGAATTCGAGCTGCGCGCGGTCGACGTAGCACACGAACGGCTCGGCCGTGGATCCCGACGTGGTGATGCGCAGCACCTCCGACTTCCTGTGGTTGTCCGACATGATGTCGAAGTAGAGGTGCTTCCGGACGTCCTCCTTCGCGAGCAGCGGGAGCCGGCCGAGATCGTCGAGCGTCCGGATGTCGTCCGGCCCGACGTCCATCGCCCGCATGCGGTCGCGGTAGTACGGCACGTGCTTGTACGCGTGCTGGACCAGGCGCCGCAGCTTCCGCTCCTGCATCTCCCGCACCGCGTCCGGCGTCAGCCACTGACTCTCCCGGAGATCCCGCACGTGCGACTCGACGTCGCGCGTCATCATCCAGTGCGTCGCGCCGAACGTCGCCATGTAGGCTCCGAAGAGGGCGCGGCGCCGGAGCGGAAGCGGCTCGGAGCGCACCAGCGGGCGCTTCTCCTCCAGGAACGGCCGCAGGTCCGACGACCGCGCGGGCTTCAGCCGGTACTCGACCAGCGCCCGCCCGACGTCCGCGAACGACCGGAGGATCACCTTCGCCGGCATGTTCGAGAGGAACGACCGGCCCGCCCGGCGGTTCTCGAAGAGCGTCTCGATTTGCTTGTACGTGTAGCCCTTGTGGTGGGCCGCCACCATGATGAACGACTGCCAGTAGTGGTACCGTCCGCGGTAGTCGAGCAGGTCGAGGAGGACCTCGCGGGGGCAGAGCACGAACCCCGACTTGTTGTCCCGGAGGTTCATGCCGAACGTCGTGTTCAGGATGCGGTTGAAGCCGCGCGAATACCAGTAGCGCGAGTTCTTCTCCCGCCCGACGGGCGAGCGCCACCCCTGCACGATGTCGACGTTCGAGACCTCCATCTCGCGCTTGAGCCGAAGGATGTCCTCCGGCTGGTACTGCAGATCCGCGTCGATGACGCATGCGAGCCGCCCGCGGGCCGTCGCGAGCCCGGTCTTCCATGCCTCGGCCACCCCGAGGTTCACGGGATGGCGACGTCCCACGACGAACGGATGGGCACGGGCCAGCCGCTCGATCACGTCCCACGTCCGGTCCCGGGATCCGTCGTCCACGAGGATCATCTCGCCGCCGTCGATGGCGCCGACGCGGAACACCTCGCCCGTGCGCTCCGCCAGTTCCGGAAGGTTCGCCTCTTCGTTGAAACAGGGGACGATGACGCTCAGCTGCATCGGTTCAGACCCCGCCATTCGACGGATCCGTAGCAGGGAAGCGCGCGGGGAGCAAAGACGGCGGCCGTATGAGCCCTTGGACCGCGGGCGTCCCGCCCGCCCGGGGATGCACGGCCGTCGGGTATCAGCCCGACGGCCATGCACACCACCGGGTGCATTCGCGATTCTTGGGGGTAGCCCGTCCGCCGGCTCCATCCCCATCCCCGTTGCCGTTGCCGTTGCCGTTGCCGTTGCCGTCGCCGTCGCCGTCGCCGTCGCCGTCGCCG
>CAMTWF010000116.1:0-17611 GCA_947085355.1 uncultured delta proteobacterium | reverse complement strand
GCTAGCTCGTCGCCCGATTTCGCGCAACGCAGCGCGCCCCGAAGTTCGGTGTCCACGCTTGGCGGCCTGCCTGGCGGCAGGCAGGCGGCGACGGCGACGGCGACCTGCCTGCCGGCAGGCAGGCGGCAACGGCAACGGGGAGGTGGATGCGGGCCTGCCTGCCGGCAGGCAGGCGGCGGACGGGCTACCCCCAAGAATCGCGAATGCAGCCGGCCGGTCCGCCTTTCTTGGCCCCGTGTGCGATGCAGTGCTACAATGTAGTTGCCCTTGAGCGGGCCTGGAGGTGGCGCCGATGTACATGCGCTTCGAGGTAAGGAAGGCGATGAGAGTGCCGATCGATCTGGTCAGCGCCTGCTGGGACGAGCCCGTGGAGCTGAAGGCGTCCGACTTCAGCCCGCGCGGCCTGTTCGTGCGGACCGGCGTGCTGGCGCTCGATCGTGGCGAGCCGGTCGTCATCTCGTTCCGCATGGGGCCGGGCAAGCGGGAGGTCAGCCTGTTCGGCGAGGTGGCGCGGGTGTCGGCGCAGCGACGCGGCGGCGACTTGGGCGATGCCGGAATCGGCATCCGCTTCGTCGATACGCGGCCGATCGACAGGATCCGCCTGCGCGAGTGGCTCCGCGGCGTCCCGCCGCCGCTCCCGCCGCGCCGCCCCTGCCCGGTGAACTGAGCCGAGGGTCGGGGGTCGGCGCTACTCGACGGTGACGGTCTTCGCCAGGTTCCTGGGCTGATCGATGTCGGTGCCCTTGAAATCCGCGATGTCGTAGGCGAGGAGCTGCAGCGGCAGGATCGTCAGGAAAGGGGTCAGCGGCGACGTCGTGGAGCCTACCGTCAGGGTCGCCTCGGAGATCGACTCCAGGTCGGGATCGGGGCGGTCGGTGACGGCGATGATGCGCCCCTCCCGGGCCCGCACTTCCTGGATGTTGCCCATCATCCTGTCGAACTGCTCGTCGTGCGGCGCGACGGCGACGACCGGCATCTCGCGGTCGATCAGAGCGATCGGCCCGTGCTTCATCTCTCCCGCCGCGTACCCCTCGGCGTGGATGTACGAGATCTCCTTCAGCTTCAGCGCCCCCTCCATGGCGATCGGGAAGGAGTAGCCGCGGCCGAGGTACAGGCAGTTGCGGGCGCCGGCGTGGCGCCGCGCGACGGCATCGACCGCGGCGGACGCCTCCAGCGCGTCGCGCATGCGGCCCGGGATGCGCAGCAGGTGCTCGGACAGGTCCCGGAAGCGATCCGCGTCGATCGTCCCGCGCGCCCGGCCGAGGCGCAGGGCGAGCAGGAACAGGGCGGCAAGCTGGGCGACGAAGCACTTCGTCGAGGCGACGCCGATTTCGGGGCCGGCGTGCGTGTACAGCGCCCAGTCGGACGATCTGGGGATGGCCGAGTCGAGGACGTTTGCCACGGCGAGCACGCGCGCCCCGCGATCCTTCGCCAGCCTGGCCGCGGCCAGGGTGTCGACCGTCTCGCCCGACTGGGATACCGCGACGACCAGATCGCCGGGGCCCACGATCGGCTCGCGCCCGCGGAACTCGCTGGCCGGCTCCGCCACCGCCGGCACGCCTGCGATCGCCTCCAGCCATCGTTGGCCGGTCATCGATGCGTGGTGCGACGTTCCGCACGCCAGGAGGACGACGCGACGGACCGAACGCGCCGCCTCGTCGTCCAGGTCCACCGTCTCCAGAAAGACGCTCGAACGGTCCGCGGCGATGCGGCCGCGCAGCGTGTCCTCCACCGCCCTCGGCTGCTCGTGGATCTCCTTCAGCATGAAGTGCTTGTAGCCCGCCTTCTCGGCCTGCACCGGCGACCAGTCGATTCGCCGCACCGCGCGGACAACCGGGCGCCCATCGACGTCCGTCAGCCGCGGGCCGCCTGTCGTCAACTCCGCGATGTCTCCCTCCTCGAGCGGCATCATGCGGTTCGTGTACGGCAGGATCGCCGGGATGTCGCTGGCCGCGAAGATCTCGCCGTCGCCGAGACCCACGACCAGCGGCGAGGCGTTCTTCGCCACCACGAACCGATCGGCCGAACGGGCGTCGAGGATCGCCAGGGCGTAGGAGCCCTCGATCTGCCGCACTGCGGCCCGGACGGCGTCGAGCAGCGTCGCGCCGGCCCCCAGCGCCTCGTCGACCAGGTGGGCGACGATCTCCGTGTCCGTCTCCGACGAGAATCGCCGGCCGGCGGCCTCCAGGCGCCGCCGCACCGCCAGGTGGTTCTCGATGATGCCGTTGTGCACGACGGCCACCCGGCCCACCCGGTGCGGGTGCGCGTTCTGCTCCGACGGCCGCCCGTGTGTCGCCCAGCGGGTGTGACCGATCCCGAGCGTCCCGACCGGCGTGGACGCGCGCACCGCCTCGACCAGCCTGTGCAGTTTCCCCTCGGCCCGCACGACCGCGATCTCCCCGCCTCCGCCTTCGTCCCGGCGGATCGCGATCCCGGCCGAGTCGTACCCGCGGTATTCGAGCCGCCGCAGGCCGTCCAATATCACTTCCGCCGCTTGGCGCGGCCCCAGGTAGCCGACGATGCCGCACATGCCCGGCGCAAATAGCCCAGCGCCCGGCCGGACGCAAGTTCCCGGCACGGACCGCGCGCGACGCGGGTTGCGCGCGACGCGGGTTTGTCGGCCCGCCGGGGTTCTGGTATCCTCCGGCGCACGACGCACGGCGCACCGCGTGCGGCGCACGGCGCACGGACTCGGCAGCAGGAATGCAGCATTCGTCGAACGAACAACCCACGGCGGCGGGGACGCCCTCCATCCTGGCCGTCTACGACCGCCTGGCCTCGCGCATCCGCGTCTCGATGCGCGAGGACGAGCTGCTCCACCTGTTCGCGGGGGCGATTCGCGAGATCTACCCGGACCTCATGGTGTGCTTCAGGCTGCTCCAACCCGGCCGCGCCGGCCTGGCGCTCGTCTACGCCACCGGCCGCCTGCGCCCCGGGGCTCGCGACCGGCTCCGCGTCGTGCCCGACGGGCCGGATGCCGCGGCGATGCTGGAGCGGTCGGGCATCGAGGCGTGCGATCGGTACGAGCCGGTGTTCCAGGACGCATGCGGCGGCGTCGACGTGCCGCTGCACGACGGCAACGAGGTGTTCGGCATCCTCAACGTGGAGTGGGCCCGGCCCTGGGTTCCGGACACTGCCGCCCGCACCGTGCTCCGCACCCTCGCCGCGCAGATCGCCACGGCCTTGCGCGACGCCAGGCTGGTGGCCGAGTCGATTCACCTGCGGGACTACCTGGCGAAGCTGATCGACCACGCCAACGCCCCGATTCTCGTGATCGACTCCGGACGCAGGATCGCGGTCTTCAACCGGTTCATGGAGGGCCTCACCGGGCATCCGCGCGAGACGGTGGGCGGTCTCGATGCGGCGACGCTGATCCACGAAGGCGATCGCGCGCGCTTCCTGGCGGCGCTCGCGGCGGCCCAGGGGGGCAAGGCCGTGTCCGGAGTCGAGGTCCGCATTCCGCGCCGCGACCGGGCCGATGCCGCCCGCATCTCGTTCAACCTCGCCTCGTTCGTTGGTCCCGACGGCGAGACGATGGATGCGGTCATGGCCGTCGGCCAGGACCTCACCGAGATCCGGCGGCTGCAGGAGCAGGTGATCCACGCCGAGAAGCTCGCCACGATCGGTCAGCTCGCCGCCGGAGTCGTCCACGAGATCAACAACCCGCTCACGTCGATCTCCGTCCATGCCGACTACCTGCACAAGCTGGTGGATCGCGGCGACCGGCAGCAGGAACTGACGTACGTCGGACGCATCCGCGAGGCCGCAGACAGGATTCTCAGGTTCACGCGGGATCTCATGGCCTTCGCCCGCCCCGCCGGCGACGAGCCGGACCTGGTGGACGTGCGGGAAGTGGTCGAGCGCGCCGCGGCGTTCTGCGAGCACGTCATCGGCGCCGCCGGGGCCAGGGTGGAGCGATCCTTCGATCCGGCTCCGAGGGTCTACGGCGTTCACGGACAGATCCAGCAGGTCTTCATCAACCTCATCACCAACGCGTGCCACGCCATGTCCGGCGTCGATCGTGAGCGAGTCCTCACGCTGGCGGTGGCCGACAACGGCGACGGCCGCGTCCGCGTCGAGATCGGCGACACGGGGATCGGAATCCCGCCCGAGATCCGGGATTGCGTCTTCGAGCCGTTCTTCACGACCAAGACGCAGGGCAAGGGAACCGGCCTCGGCCTCTCGATAGTCCGCAACATCGTCGAGAACCACCACGCGGAGATCGCCTTCACCAGCGAACCCGGCCGCGGATCGGTCTTCACGATCCTGTTCTGGGCGACGTGAGGCGCAGGTCAAGTGACCCACCCCTGATTGCTGATTGCCGACTGCCGATGTAGATAGCCGGTCCCGAGGAGGTGACGGCATGCAGGCTCCGAAGGCGTGGATCATTCTGGCGGTCGCTGCCGGCGCGGCACCGGCTTGCCGGATGACCGGCAACGAGAAGGCGGCAGCCCGGACGTGCAAGGAGCACGGCAACCGGAGTCCCGAGTGCGAGGCGGCGAACCGGGGACTTGCCAGCGGCGATCCGAACCTCGCTGGGACGATCGAGCAGGCCCGCCGGGCGGCCGAGGGCGCCCGCAGGGCCGCGGAGGAAGCGGAGAAGGCGGGCCGCGCCGCCGTGGCCGCGGGGCAGGAACCGTGCGAGGCGCTCCTGGCCCGGGTCAGGGCGGAGTTCCCGGCCGCCTGCGGGGCGGGCGCCGCAGCCGTGGTCGAGGACGCCAGGCACGGAGCCGGCTGCCTGGCCGCCCTGGGTGATTGGGAGGCCACGAAGGACGCGGTCCCGGACTTCCTCGCGGAATGCCCGACGGCGGCAGTCAGTGGTCAGTAGTCAGTGGTCAGTGGTCAGTGGTCAGTAGTCAGTAGTCAGTAGTCAGTAGTCAGTGGTCAGTAGTCAGTGGTCAGTAGTCGGTGGTCAGTGGTCGGTGGTCAGTAGTCGGTGGTCCGCTGTTACCTCAGCCGGACGTCGATGAAGGTACGCCGACGCAGGTTCTCCAGGAAGACATCCTCCTGGCGTGTCATCGATTCCTGCAGGATCCGGCCCTCGATCCCGCGCCGCGCCTGCTCGAACGACCGGACGCCAGTGATGCTGCCCGACACCAGCTTGAGGACGTAGAACCCTTCTGGTCCGCGCACCGGTCCGGCGATCTGGCCGAGTTCGAGCAGCACGAGTTCGTCGTCCAGCGTGGGCGGCAACTCGCCGCGGCGGAGAGTGCCGAGCGATCCTCCTCTTGCGGCCGTGGCGGCGTCGTCGGAGAAGTCCCGGGCGAGCTGCGCGAAGTCCTCGCCTTCGCGGGCGCGCCTGGCGATCGCCTCGGCCCTTTCCTGGAGCCGCCGCATGTCGACCGCGCCGGCGTCCGCGGGGATGCGGATCAGGATCTGCGCGGCCTCGAATGTGTCGCCCGAGCGGCTCGACCTGACCATCTGCCGGTACGCGCGCCGCACGTCGACTTCGGCGGGCCGCATGCGCCCGCGCAGCCGGACGGAGATCACCTTGTACTTGAGCACCTGGAGGCGCGTCTCGTCGCGGTACTCCTCCATCGTCTGCCCGCGCTCCGCCAAGTGGCCGCCCAGCCGGAAGTCGTCCCATCCGTTCTGCTGCTTGAGGCCCTCGATCGACCGGTCGACCTCGTCCTCGTCGACCGTCAGCATCAGGCGCCTCGCCTCCTGGCGGATCAGGCGCTCCTCGATCATCCGGTCGACGTATGCCAGCATCACGTCGCGGACCTGCTGGTCGCGGATGAAGGCGCTCTGCGTGCGCGCGGCCTGCGCCAGCGCCCGGCCGGCCCGCTCCTGGATCTCCGACACCAGGACGATCTCGTCGCCGACCACTGCCGCGATCCCCTCGATGCGCTCCGCCGCCGCCGGGCCCGCGGCCGCCAAGGAGATCAAGACGGCCGCAACCGCCTTCACCGGTCCCGCCTCGCGGAGGGAGAGGTGGAAACGGGAGCCGGGGCGGGTATCTGCACGTCGAGGCCGGGCCCGGCACGTCCCTCGTGGGCCGCCCGCAACTCCTCCGCCGACGGCGGGGCGGGCCGGACATCCGCGAGGTTCTCGGGATAGACCTCCACGCCGACCTCCCGCCTGATCTCATCGAGCCTGCGCTCCCACGCCTCCCGAAGCCGTTCCTCCTCGATCCGCGCCCGGATCATCGGCCTGACCTGATCGATCGTGCGGGTGATGGCGGCGCGCCTGCCGACCAGCTTGATGACGTGCCAACCGGCATCCGTGCGGACCGGCTCGGGGTGTATCTCGCCGACGTTCTGCATTCCGAAGACGGTTTCGGCGATCTTCGGATCGACGGAGCGGTACAGATCGCTGCGGACTTCGGGCCGAGTGAAGAAGGCGAGGTTGCCGCCGCGGGCCTTGGTCTCCTCGTCGAGCGATTTCTCGAGCGCCAGCTTGGCGAAGAGGGTCGAGTCCGCGCCCGGCGCCCCGAGCTGCGCGATGATCTCCCGAGCCTCCCGTTCGGTCGCCGCCACGATGTGGGCCGCGCCGGCCAGTTCCGGCCGGTTGAACTGATCCGGGTGGGCCTCGAAGTAGGCCACCTCGTCCCGCGCCTCGATCTCGCCCCGGATCCGCGCGCGAAGCTCCGACCGCAGCCTGGCTTCCATCCGGTCGGCGAGGATCCTCTCGACGTGCATCTCCGCCTCCGGCGTCTTGTCGAGCCCGAGGCGCTTCGCCTCCTGTTCGAGCACGGCGAGCGAGATCATCTCGTCGAGCAGCTCCTTGCGGCGCTCGACGGAGTCGAACCTGGCGCGGTAGCGCGGCGGCAGGCTGTTGGCCTGCCGGATGAAGTCGCACACCGTGATGCGGATCCCCTTCCCCTCGGCCAGCGCCGCCCTGCACTCGTGAAGCGCGATCCCCGACCGCGACGCCACGTCCTCGTCGCCCAGCGCCATCCACTCGACGTCCTGATCGGCCTGGCTCCCCGCGGCCGCGCCTCGGGCCTTCTCCGGGGCGCCCCCGGGCGCCGCGGCGGCGTCGACCGCCGCGCCCCGGCGAGGCTGGTCCTTCCTGCACGCCGCCGTCCCCGCCGCCAGTACGACCATCGATACGATGCCGACAACACGTCCAGCGATCATCTCGCACCTCCGCACGGCCGACCTATCATAGCAGTCGGCAATCGGCAATCAGCAATCAGCACATGCCCCGTCCGGACCGACTGCCGACTGCTGACTGCCGACTGCCGAATGCTTACCCTGTCGCCGTTGCCGGCCGTCCGATGCTGGCCGGCGGAAGGGTGACGACCATGATCCGCGCCGACAGGTTGACCGTGAAGTCGAGGGATGCGCTGGCCGAGGCCGACGTGCTGGCGCGCGGCCGAGGGCACGCCGAAATGCTGCCGCTGCATGTCCTGCGGGCGCTGCTGGCGCAGAAGGACGGCATCGTCCGACCGCTCCTGGAGAAGGCGGGCGCCTCTCCGGACACGATCGAACAGCGCGTCGAAAAGGCGCTGGAGCGCCTGCCCACCGTCGACGGCGGCGAGACCCGCCCCGGCCGCGCGACGGTGTCGGTCCTGGAGCGCGCCGTGAAGGAGGCCGCGCGGCTCAAGGACGAGTACGTCTCCACCGAGCACATCCTCCTGGCGATGGTGGACGGCCACGGCGGCGAGGCGGGCGACATCCTGCGATTTGGCGGCGTCTCGCACGCCGTGATCCTCGAGGCGCTTCGCGACCTGCGCGGCTGCCGGCGCGTCACCGACGAGAATCCGGAAGGCAAGTTCGATGCGCTGCGGCGCTACTGCCGCGACCTGACCGACCTGGCGGCCGGGGGGAAGCTCGACCCCGTGATCGGGCGGGACGAGGAGATCCGCCGGACGATGCAGGTGCTCGCCCGCAGGACCAAGAACAACCCGGTCCTGATCGGCGAGCCCGGCGTCGGCAAGACCGCCATCGTCGAGGGGATCGCCCTGCGCATCGCGGCGGGGGACGTGCCGGAGAGCCTCCAGGGCCGCCGTGTGCTCCAGCTCGACCTCGGCGCGCTCGTCGCGGGCGCCAAGTACCGCGGCGAGTTCGAGGACCGCCTCAAGGCGGTGCTGCGCGAGATCGAGCAGGCCGCCGGGACGGTCGTGCTGTTCATCGACGAGCTGCACACGCTGGTCGGCGCCGGCGCCGCCGAGGGCGCCCAGGACGCCGCCAACATGCTCAAGCCGGCCCTGGCCCGCGGCGAGCTGCGCTGCATCGGCGCCACGACGCTCGACGAATACCGGAAGCACGTCGAGAAGGACAAGGCGCTCGAACGCCGCTTCCAGCCGGTCGTCGTGGGCCAGCCCACCGTCGAGGACACGGTCGCCATCCTGCGGGGCCTCAAGGAGCGGTACGAGGTGCATCACGGCATCCGCATCCGCGACGCAGCGCTCGTCGCCGCCGCCGGCCTGTCCCACCGCTACATCGCCGACCGGTTCCTGCCAGACAAGGCGATCGACCTGGTCGACGAGGCCGCCAGCCGCCTGAAGATGGAGGTCGAGTCGCTTCCGGCGCCGATCGACACCGTCGAACGCCACATCGCCCGGCTCGAAGTCGAACGTCAGGCGCTGCGCCGGGAGGACACCCCGGCCGGAAAGGGGCGGCTCGGGGAACTCGACCGGGAGATCGCGGATCTGAAGGAGCGGGTCGGCGCCATGAGGGCCCGCTGGGAACGGGAACGCGATCTCGTTCGGCGCATCAAGACCGCCAAGGAGGAGATCGAGGGGCTGAAGGCCGAGGCGGAGCGCACGCGCCGCGAAGGCGACTACGACCGCGCGGCCGAGATCCAGTACGGCAGGCTCCCGGCGGCGGAGAAGGAACTCGACGGCGCCCGCGTAGAGCTCGAACGCGGCGCGGCCGAGGGCGGCGCGTTCCTGCGGGAGGAGGTGACCGAGGAGGACATCGCCCAGGTCGTGTCGAAGTGGACGGGGATTCCGGTCGCGAGGATGCTGGAGGCCGAATCGAAGCGCCTGCTCGAGATGGAGGACCGGATTCGCCTCAGGGTCGTGGGCCAGGACGAGGCGGTCGGGCGGATCTCGGACGCGATCCGCATGGCCCGCGCGGGCCTGTCGGACCCGAACCGGCCGATCGGCTCGTTCCTCTTCCTCGGCCCGACCGGCGTGGGCAAGACGGAACTGGCGAGGGCGCTGGCGGAGTTCCTGTTCGACGACGAGCGCGCCATGGTGCGGCTCGACATGTCCGAGTACATGGAGAAGCACGCCGTCAGCAGGCTCGTGGGGGCGCCGCCGGGGTACGTCGGCTACGACGAGGGCGGGCAGCTCACCGAGGCGCTGCGCCGCCGGCCCTACTGCGTCGTGCTCCTGGACGAGATCGAGAAGGCCCACCCCGACGCGTTCAACATCCTGCTCCAGGTGCTCGACGACGGGCGTCTCACCGACGGCCACGGCCGAACGGTCGACTTCCGCAACGCCATCCTGATCATGACCTCCAACGTCGGCAGCGAGCACATCCAGGACCTCACCGAGGCCGAGCGCAACAGGATGGACGAGCTGGTGCGGGCCGCCCTGCGGCGGACGTTCCGCCCCGAGTTCCTGAACAGGATCGACGCGGTCGTGCTGTTCCACAGGCTGGGGAGGCCGGAGATCCGGAAGATCGTGGACATCCAGCTTGCGCGCCACGAGAGGCTCCTGGCGGCTCGCAACTTGCGGCTGGAGGTGTCCGAGGCGGCGCGGGAGCACCTCGCCGAGGTCGGGTTCGACCCGCAGTACGGCGCCAGGCCGCTGCGCCGCGCGCTCCAGTCCAGGCTCATGGAGCCGCTGGCGAGGGAGATCATCGCCGGCAGGTTCGGTCCCGGCGCAACCGTGAGAGTCGACAAGGGGGACCAGGGCCTGGTGTTCGGGTCCCGAACGTAGCTTCTATGGTGCTGGATGCCGGTGTGGACAAACAGGTGGACAGGATAGACAGGATGGGATGTTGCATGAGGACCTCACCGAGAAGATCATCATCCTGTTCATCCTGTTCATCCTGCCCATCCTGTTGTCCCCCCTACCTACCTCGAGAACACCTGGAACCCGAACGCCCCGTACCCGTGTTGCATCGTCACCTTGATCCGGTAGTCCCCTGACCACTGCGGGCACGGGTTCGTGACCAGCACCGCGCTCGCGTCGTCCGTCGTGTCGGTCGCCAGCACCTGGCCGTACGGGCTGGTCAGCGTGACGTCCAGATCGCGGACGGACGGAACCCCGGCGGCGACGATCGTGTAACAGCGGCCCGCGGGCAGCGACAGCACGAACTCGCTCGACTGCGCCTGCCCAAGCTCGGCCCGCTGCGGCGCCGACACCGGCAGCAGCGCCGCGGCGCGCTCCTCGTGCAGCGCCCGGATGCGGTTGGCGACGAAGTCGGTCTCCGCCCCACCCACGGAGATGCCGGTCGCCGTCGGACGCGGCTGCAACGCCTCCGGCTGCACGGAGGGCGCCAGGAACACGCCGAAGGCGAAGTTGCCGGCAGCCGACAGCAGCGTCAGCCCGGCCCGCACCGTCATGGCCGACGGCGCGCAGAAGACGACGCCGGGGGTGGCGTCCAGGTCGGTATCGCGTCCCATCACCACCGTGCCGTGGAGGACCTCGATGTCCAGGTTGCCGGCGTCGCACACGCCGACGAAGGCGTAGCACCGCCCGCCCTGGAGGGTGACGTCGTACTGCTGCCTGCCGGCCACGGCGAGCGCGCCGGTGTAGGGGCCGGCGGCCCTGGTCGCGCCGGCAGCGAGCGCCTCGGCGGCGGCTTCGAGCAGCGTCTCCAGCGGCGCGGGCGGCGCCTGCACGGCCGCCGCACCCGCCGGCGCACGGCCGGAGTAGATCCCGACCGCGAAACCGCCGGCGCCTTGCGCGGCCCAGACGTCGATCCGGGCGCTCCCGGTCGCCGCAGCGCAGACGCCCACCACCGGCGTGGCGTCGGGATCCGTGTCCTCCGCGACCGGGGAACCGTCGAGGAACAGCGTCAGGTCGAGGTTCGCGATCGCGGGCTCGGCGACGCCCACGACGCGGTAGCAGGCGCCTGCCTCGGTGGCGAAGCCGAGGCTCGTGCTGCGCCCGTGGGCCAGCGACCCGAACTCGGGCGCGCGCGCCGGAGTCATCCCCGAGGCGCTCGACGCCGCCTCGCGCAGCAGCCGCCGCGTCAGGCCGGCAGTGTCCACCTCCGAAACGTCCACCAGCGGCCCCGTGGCCGGCCGGCCGAACATCCCGAAGGCGAACTCGCCGTTCCCGCGCGCCATCGAGACGTGGACGATCGCCCCGACGTCGCGGGCCGGGCAGAAATCCGCCACCACCGGCTCCGTGCCCGGACCCAGGTCGGCGCCGACCGACTGCGCGCCGACGAGGATGCGCAAGTCGAGGTCCTCCGCGCCCGCGCCGGCCGCTGCGGCGAACGTGTAACACGTCCCGCCGCTCAACCTCCGCGACAGCGCCGAGACCTCGTCTTCCACGAGCCGGCCACGGGTGAACTCGCCGTCGAGCGTCGCACCGGGCGAGCGGCCCTGCGCGATCTCGCGCACGCGCCGGGCCGGTCCGTCCGCCGCGCCGGCGGGCTCGCCGCCCTGCGGCACCTCGTGGAGCGCCAGCATGTACGCCCCGCCGCCGCGACTCGCCGTCAGCACCGCCTCGACGCGGGCGCGCTCGGGCGTGCACGCCTGCACGACCGGGAAGTTGTCCGGCTCCGTGTCGTCCCCCAGACGCCGGCCGTCGGCGTAGAGCGCCATGTCGAGGTCCGGCATGGAGTCGTCTCCGACGGCGAGGAATGTGTAGCACCGGCCGGCCTCAAGCTGCATTCCGAACCGCTTCTCCTGCCCCTCGGCAAGCGTGCCCATGCGGACGGAACCCACGAGCGTCCCGCCCGGGGCGAAGCGATTCGCCAGCGCGGCGAGGCGCTCGGAAAGGCCGTCGGCCGCCGCGGCGCCGGCGAACAGCAAGGCGCTTGCGAGGAGAGCGGCGGCCGCGGATCGCAACGGAGTCGGGCCGTCGGGCAGACGTGCGGCCGGGCGGTCCCCCACGGTGAATGGATACGGATACGGATGCGCATTCATTCTCGTCCCCTTTTCGAGGTCCGTTCGACCCGGACAGCCAGGTCGCTATTCAGCCTCCGCGAGACCGGGCGCGGGCGCGGGCGCGTTCACGGGATCGAACCCGAAAGACCGGACGGCGGCGAGATCGCGCCGGGGCAGACCAGGCCGCGGACCATGATGTCCAGGAGCGACCGGGCGAGCGCCTCGCCGTCGGGGGTCGTGTCGGGGGCGGCCAGCGAGTGGTCGAGCACCTGGCGCACGGCGCCGAGCACGATGAGCGCGCCGACGCGCGGATCGACGGGGCGGACGATCCCCATCTCCTGTCCCGTCCGCAGAGACCGCTCGATCAGCCCCGCGATCCGGCCGTAGAACTCTTCCAGCTTGCGGTCGAGCCCGGCGTCGAGACCCACGGCCTCTCGCAGGAGGATCCTTGTGATGTCGCGGTTCCGCAGCAGGGCGTCGAACACGCGGCCGACGTTCTCGGCCATCTCCCGCGCGATCCCGTCGGCGCCGGCCGACGGATCGACGCGGCGGATCTTCGACTCCAGTTCGGCGAACAGCGAGTCGAGTAGCTCGTCGAAGATCGCCCGCTTGCCGGCGAAGTAGAGGTAGAACGTTCCCCGCGCGACGCCGGCCGCCTCGACGATGTCGGAGACGCCGGCGGAGTGATACCCCTTCTCCGAGAAGACCTTCCTGGCGCACGCCAGGACCATCGCCCGTCGCTCCTCCCGTCGCACGGCGGCGAATCTACGGCCCGCCGCGCGTGCTTGCAACAGGCGACACGGCACGGGCAAGCGCCGCCGCGCGGTGCGTGCTATAGTTCCGGGCGGACGCGGACCGGGGGGCTTGCGACCCTGGAGGGAGGGACACATGAGGTTGCGATTCCCGTTGGTGGTCGCGCTGGCGATCGCAGGCATGGCGGCGTGCTCGCCGAGCGGCGAGCCGGTCTCGCCGGGCAATCGGGATGCGGGCGATGCCGAGGCCGACGGAGGCTGCACGCGGCGCGACGAGGACGGCGACACGATTGCCGACGACGACGAGGGGCGCGCGGCGGCGATCGACACCGACCGCGACACGATCCCCGACTTCCGGGACCCAGATTCCGACGACGACACGATCCCGGACGCGCAGGAGGCCGGCGACACCGACCCGTGCACCATCCCCCGCGACTCGGATACCGACGGCATCCCCGATTTCAGGGACCAGGACAGCGACGGGAACGGCGTGTTCGATCGGTTCGAACCGCCCGGCGATCTCGACGGCGACACGATCCCGAACTCCCGCGACACGGACGACGACGGAGACACGATCCCCGACGCCGAGGAGATCGGCGGCAACCCCGCCCTGCCGCCGGACACCGACAGTGACACGATCCCCGACTACCGCGACCCGGACAGCGACGGCGACACGATCTCGGACCGCGACGAGCGCGGGGTCGACACCGACCGCGACGGAACGCCCGACAACCTGGATCTCGACAGCGACGGCGACACGATCCTCGACGCCGAGGAGGCGGGCGACTCCGACCTGAGCACGTACCCGGCGGACGACGACGACGACACCGTGCCGAACTTCCGGGACGCCGACAGCGACGCCGACGGCCTGTCGGACCGGATGGAACGCGAGATGGGCACCGATCCGCGCCGCGCCGACAGCGACGGGGACGACGTGCCGGACCTCGTCGAGGTCGCTGCCGGAACCGACCCGAGAGACCCGGCGGACAACCCCCGCGCGCGCGGCAACTTCGTCTTCATCGTGCCCTACGAGGAGGATCCGAATCCCGAGCAGGACACGCTCGTGTTCGGCACCGACCTCCAGAAGGCCGACGTGTACATCGCGATCGACTCGAGCGGCTCGATGGCGGACGAGATCCGCAACGTGCGGGAGGGCGTGCGGGACATCATCGTGCCCGGCATCCGCGGGCGCATCACGGACACGCAGTTCGGCATCGGCCGGTTCGAGGACTGCCCGCCGACGAGCTGCGCCAACGCATGCCACAACATCCAGGACGTCACCGCCGACGTGACGCTCGTCCAGAACGCGCTGAACTCCATGACGACCACGTGCGGCGGGACCGAGCCGTACCGGCAGATGCTGTGGCTGCTCGCGACCGGCGACACCGGCGCCTACGGCACGTGGGTCCGCCCGCGGCCGCGCCGCTGCAGCGACCCGTCCACCGTGGGGTGGCCGTGCTTCAGGCACGACGCGGTGAAGATCGCGATCCAGATCGGGGACGAGCCGTTCTCGCAGTCGGACTCGTGCAGCCCCAACCCGAACCACGCCACGACCGTGGCCGCGATGAACACGGCCCTTCTCCGGTACATCGGGATAACGTCGGACGCCGCCGCGAACAGGGCCTCCATGGAGGCGGTGGCGCGGGACACCGGGTCGGTCGACGCCACCACCGGCCGGCCGTTCGTCTTCACGATCTCCGGGGACGGGAGCGGCCTGTCCGGCGTGATCGTGGACGCCGTGGACCAGATCGCCCGCAACGTCCCGATCCGGGTCGACGCCATCCCCGAGGACGGCGCCGACGAGCCCCCGCGCGATCCGCCGGTCGACGCCCCGCGCGAGTTCATCGCCTACATCGAGGCCAACACCAGCGGCAGGTCGATTTTCGATCCGGTGACCGGCACGGACCGCGTCTGCACCGCCGGCATCGAGACGGCAGACTCCGACGGGGACGGTCACCACGACTACTTCCCCCGCGTCTTCCCCGGCACGTCCGTCTGCTGGGACATCCACGCCAGGCGCAACGTCACGGTCGAGCCGCTGCCGCACGTGCCGCAGCTCTTCCGGGCGCGCATCGAGGTGCTCGGCGACATGTACACGCCGCTCGATTCGCGCGAGATCTTCTTCCTCGTGCCGCCTTTCATTCCGCCGCCCGGCGGACCGGAGTAGAAAGACGGCGGAAGGCCCCCGAACACCTCCCGACACGACGGATTGGACGGGTGCGGACACGCGCAAGGAGGCAGCAAACGATGCACGGAGATGACAGGGATTGTGCCCGGAGCACCGCCGGAATCCGGATGCGCCTGTGCGGCGCGGCCGCTCTGGCCGCCGCTTTGGCAGCCGGGCCGCTGTTCTCGGCGTGCGGTGGCGATTCGCCCGGGCCCGCGGACGGCGGAGACGCGGAGGATGTCGCCCCGAACGACGCGGCCGACGACGGAACTCCTCCCGAAGAGGCCGATGCGGACGGCGACGAGGACGCTTGGCCGGAGCGGCTCGAGCTGGATCCCGGACAGGTGGTCGAGCTGGAAGCCGACGGCGACGGCATGTTCGAGGCGATGCTGGCGGCGCCGGGCGGCTCCGAGCGTTTCGGCATCCTGCTGTACTCGGCCCGCTGGGCCACCGGACAGGTCGGCTACGACGTCGCCGTGACCGGGGCCGCGGCGATGGTCGCCGGGGAGGGCGAGGCGAAGGCGGGCGGGCGGCCGCCGTGGGATCGCCGACACGCCCTCGTCGACCTCGGACGGGCGGCCGCCGCGCTGCGTGACGGCTCCGCGAGCCTGGTCCGCAGGGACCCGATGCCGCCGCCGATCGTCGGCGAGAGGAGGCCGTTCCTGATCGCGCGGGACGTATCGGTCGAGACGATCGACGCCGAGTGCCTCTGGGTCGGGGACGACCTGGCGCTGTGGATGGACCGGACCACGGCCGGCGGCGGCGACATCGCGCCCGCCGTGCGCGACGACGTGGGGGCGCGCTTCGAGGGCACGGTGATGCCCCGCCACCGGCTGTACTTCGGCGAGGAGTCGGACCTGAACTCGGACGGCGTGGTGTCGGTGCTGTTCAGCCCGATCGTGAGCGACACGGCCACCGCGTATTTCTCTCCGTGCGACCTGTTCGACGCCGCGGCCCTGCCGTTCGGCTGCGACTACTCCAACGAGCAGGAGATGATCTACATGACGCCGCCCGACATGTTGGGGCCGCCGATGAACAGCGCGCGCGCCATCGTCGCCACGATGGCCCACGAGGTCCAGCACCTCGTGTACTTCCACAGGAAGGTGATCCGGAACTCGCTCGACGCCGGCGGCGAGAACGCCTACCTGGTGGAAGGCTGGGCGTCGCTCGGCGAGGACGTCTCCGGCTACGGCCTCGGGACGTTCTTCGTCGCGCGGGAGGGGCTGACGCGGAGCGACGACTTCGGCGCGATCGAGGTTCTGCGCAGCGGCGCCGGCTACAACCCGAGCCGCGACGGGATGCTGCGCGGCGCGGCCTATCTGTTCGTGCGGTACGCCTTCGACCGGATGGGCGGCGACGCGATCGCCACCGACGGGACGATCTCCGACCTGGGCGGCATCGCGTGGTCCCGCACGGCGGTCGACTCGCCGCACCAGGGCTCGCGCAACTTCGAGAACACGGTCGGCGTCGCGATCGACGACCTGGTGTTCGACTGGTTCACGGCGCTGATGATGAGCGGCCGGAGCGGCTCGGACGGCCGGCCGTTGCCCGTGGAGCCGCGGTTCTCGTACGGCCCGCGCGTGCAGGATCCGGTCACCACCTTCCACCGCGGGTTCGACCCGTACGGCAGCCAGTTCGGCATGACGCTGACCGGCCCCGCGACGACGACGCTCGCCCGCATGGATCGGACCATCCCCGCCACCGGCAGCGAGATCATCCTGGTGGACGCCGACGGCTCGGGTCGGGAGATGACGGTCCGCCTGACCGGCGACGACCTGGCGTCGCTGCGGGTCCGCGTGGCGCGGCTGAGGTAGTTCGACCGCGCGGCATCCCCGACCTCCGTCGTCCAAGCCGCAACGCAACCGTTCAGGAGGGGGGGTAGCCGTTCACGTGACCTGAACGTCTGCCATGAGCTGGAGTGCCATCCCGTGAACGGTCGCCGGAACGCCTCCGGCAGCGGCGCGCCGGATCCGGCCAGGTAGGCCGGCAGCCGCCCGTGCTCCCGATGTAACGCGACGTACTGCGCCTCGATGTCGGCCGGCGCCCTGGCGACCACCCCGGCGAGGATCCGCCGGCGATCCACCAGGAATGCGTCGCGCAGCGTGAACGACCCGCCGAAACGGCGGACACTTGGCCGGTCACGAAACCCCGGAACCCCGGCTCGACGGCCCGGTCGCATCACAATTGCCTCTACGGACGTTGCACGCGGCATGGCGACGGCTGGGAGAACTCCTCTGGGTCGTTGCAAACGCGATGGTCAGGCGTTGTCGGGCCCCGCGCTGGCGTTGCAAACGCCATTGCAGGGTGTCGTCGGGCCCCGCGCGGGCGTTGGAAACGCAGTTGCAAGGCGTCGTCGGGCCCCGCGTTGGCGTTGCAAACGCGATGGTGAGAGCTGTCAGCCCCACGGCCGGCGGCTGCAAGGGCTGTTTTCATCCAATTCGGGCATGCGATCCGCCGCCGCATGCCATGCGGCAGGTCCGCCACACGCGAAATCCAGCCTCCGTGCGCATGTCTGCGAACGCCGGCGCTGCGAAATGCGGGCGCCGTTCGGGCGATCGGGCGACGGCGGCAACGGTGCGGCGAAGACTAAGGGCGCGTAAAAAAACAACATTGCCGAACAGGTGTGCCGGTTTCTTGCCTTGATGGAGTTGGTGATCCAATGATGCAGGCATGGCAGGCCAGCGGATACGACCCTCGCCTGATGAACAACGGTGGTTGGTTGTCCTGG
>CAMTWF010000115.1:0-7786 GCA_947085355.1 uncultured delta proteobacterium | reverse complement strand
GGGATTTGCGGCCGTTGTCCCGGGATTTGCGGCCGTTGTCCCGGGATTTGCGGCCGTTGTCCCGGGATTTGCGGCCGTTGTCCCGGGATTTGCGGCCGTTGTCCCGGGATTTGCGGCCGTTGTCCCGGGATTTGCGGTCGTTGTCCCGGGATTTGCGGTCGTTGTCCCGGGATTTGCGGCTGCTGTCCCGAGGTCTATGATCGTTGTCCCGTGATCTACGGCCGCTGTCCCGGGATCTACGATCGTTGTTCCAGAGATTCTGGACCGTTGTCCCGAGATTCTCGTGGGAAGTAGACCAGTGGTCGTCGTCGGCCCCGGAGGCGACAGCGTCGAGTCGGCCTGCGTCAAGGCTCCTGGCTGGCTTGCCGTCTGGGTGATCAGGCCGCAGCTCCCGACCACGACGGCGACCACGACTACGCTTCCTGCCGGGGGTGAACGGTTACGGTGGATGCACCGGCCCTCGGGCGTCGGGTGGACGGAGCCGGGGAGCTGGAGTAGTAAGGGCGCATGCCGGACGACGCCCCCGTGCAGGCCGCGGCCGACGCGGCGCGACGCCGCCTGCTGCTGCACGTAGGCGTTCCCGCCGCCGTGGTCGCAGTCGCCTACCTCTTGCGGGAGATCCTCACGCCGATCGCGGCGGCGCTGTTCCTCGCGTACGCGCTGTCCCCGATCGTCGATCGGCTGCACCGGCGGCGGGTGCCGCGGTCCGTCGGCTCGGTCCTCGCGCTCGCCGCCGTGGCCGGGGTGCTCGTGGCCGTGCTGCTGGGTCCGCTGCCGGCGATCCTGGGCGAGTTCCGGCGGTTCGCCGAGGGGCTGCCGGGCATGCTCGATCGTTTCGCGGACGAGCGGCTGCCGGCCGTCGAGCGGGCGCTGGGCGTGGACCTGCCCGACGATACGGGCTCGGCGCTGGCCGAGGTCGCCGCCGCCGTGCGGTCGAGCGCCCCGGACATCGCCGCGCCGTTGGCCGAGGCGCTCGCCGGGGCCATGGGCGGCATCGCGGCATTCGTGGCCGCCCTCTTCTCGGTGCTCGTCGTGCCGATCCTGGCCTACTTCCTGCTGCGCGACTTCCCTCGACTGGTGGAGTCCGCACGCGCGGCGATTCCCGAACGCCTGCGCCCGGGAGTCGAGTCGTATGCGGCCGAGGTGGACGCGATCGTGGCGGCCTACCTGCGTGGTCAGGTGATGGTCGTGCTGTGCCTGGCGGCGCTGTATGCCGTCGGCCTGGAACTCGTGGGTCTGCGGCTGGGAGCCGCCATCGGCGTCCTGGCCGGCGTGCTCTCGTTCGTTCCCTACGCCGGCTTCGCCCTCGGACTGTCGCTCGCGCTGCTGATGGCGCTCGTGACCGGCGAGAGCGGCTGGACGTGCCTCGCCGTCGCGGCCGTCTTCGCGACGGCGCAGGCGATCGAGAGCCTCGTGTTGACCCCGCTGCTCGTCGGCCGCCGTCTGGGCCTCGGCACGCTGTGGGTGCTCGTCGCGATCATGGTCTTCGGCACGCTGCTCGGCTTCCTCGGCGTCCTGCTGGCCGTGCCGCTTGCCGCGATCTTCCGGGCCTCGGCGCGCCGCGTCGTGCTGTACTCAGTCGGCGGCGCCGCCAGGCCGGGGCGGTAGCGGCGTCGAAGGCCGCGCGGCGGGAAGGAAGATGCGGAAGGAGGCGCCGCCGAGGTTCGAGTCGCCGACCCACACGCGGCCGCCGTGCGAAGCGACCGCCTGGCGGCAGACGGCCAGGCCGATGCCGACGCCGAACGCCTTGCCCGTGTAGAACATGTCGAACACGCGTTCCCGGTCCTCCACGGGCACACCCGGGCCGGAGTCGTCCACGCACAGCAGCGCACCGCCCTCGGCAGCCTCGGCCGAGATCCGGACCGAGCCGCCCGGCGGCGCGGCCTGCATGGCGTTCTTGACCAGGTTCCACAGGGCCTGCCGGAGCTGGGCCGGGTCGGCATGGAGATCCGGCGTGCCGGCGGCGACTTCGGATCCGAGCCGGACGCGCGTGGAGCGGGCGTCCTGCCGGGCCAGCGTGAGGACGTCGTCGATCAGGTGGCGCAGGACCACGGGGCGCGGCTCCAGCGGCTGGGGCTTGGCCAGGCCGAGCATCTGTCCCACGAGATCGTTGATCCGGTCGACCTCGCGCACGACCGTCGCCGCTAGCCTCGCCGACTCGGGATCCTCGTCCGGCCGCCTCAGCAGTTCGACCGCACCGCGAATCGCGCCCAGCGGGTTGCGGATCTCGTGCGCCAGGCTGACCGCCAGCTTCCCGAGCGCCGAGAGGCGTTCGACGCGGTCGAGTTCACTGCGGATCGTCACCATCTCGGAAACGTCGCGGAGGATCCACAATGCCCCGATCGGCTCGCCGCCGGAGTCTCGGAGGATCGATGTGGAGTACTCCAGCGGGCAATCGGTTCCGTCCGGTCTCCGCAGCAGCAGGTCGCCCGCCTCGGCAGGCACGGGCTCGGGAACGGCCGGGAGTCCCAGCACGACGCGGGCGGAGGCGCCGTTCAGCATCTCGGACGAGCGGCCGGCAAGCCGACACGCTTCGGGGTTCGCCGACCGGATCGAGCCGGCCAGGTCGGTGGTCAGGACCCCGATCGGCAGCGAACCCAGTATGAACTCGCCCCGCACCGTCAGGTCCGCTCTGGCGCGTTCGGCGGCCGCCAGCCCGCGGCCGGCCAGTTGCGTCCGGTGCGCCAGGAATCCGGCCAGGGCGGCCACGCCCAGGATCGAAGCGAGGTCCGGGGCCAGGCGCCCGGCGGACAGCGCCGCCTCGGCCTCCGCCGGTGTGGCCGGCTCGAACCCGGGCGGCCACGGCAGCCAGCCCTGGTGCAACCCGGCGGACATCGCCGCGTAGAGCAGGGCCGCGGCGGCGCCGAACGAGGCCGTCCCGGGAACGCCGAGGTACACGGCGGCGAGCAGGACGACCATGTGGAGCGGGTACACGAAGTAGCCGCCGGGCCCGCCGGTCGCGTAGACGATCGACGCCCACACGGCCAGATCCAGCGCGAGCTGGCCGTAGGTGAACCTCGTCCAACGGCGGACGTGCCGCATGGCGAGTATGGACACGGCGGTGGCGAGGTATGCGCACGCCACCGCGGCCAGCAGCGGCCGGGCGCCGGCGACGTGCTCGATCCCGCCGGCGCGGGCGACGGCGACCAGGATGCCGCCCAGGAGCACGGTGATCAGAGAGACGCGCAACGCCTCGAGCCAGAGCAGCTTGCGCGGCAGATCCTCTTCGGATTTCGGATTTCGGATTTCGGATTTCGGACGAGGGTCGTCAATCCGAAATCCGCAGTCCGAAACCCGCAATCCGATCACTCCGTCTTGATCTTGCCGGCGATCTCGAAGATCGGCAGGTACATGGCGATCAGCATGCCGCCGACCGTGCCGCCGATGAAGACCATGAGGAGCGGCTCGAGCATGGACGTCAGCGCGGCGACCGCGACGTCCACCTCGTCCTCGTAGAAGTCGGCGATCTTGGAGCACATCTGATCCAGGGCCCCGGTCTGTTCGCCGACCGAGATCATCTGCACGACCATCCCGGGGAAGACCTTGGAATCGGCCAGAGGTTCGGCCATGTTCTTCCCCTCGGAGATCCGATCGCGGGCGTAGCGAATCGACTTCTCGACCACCACGTTCCCCGCCGTGCGGGCCGTGATTTCCAGGGCGTCGAGAATCGGAACGCCGGACGAGAGCAGGGTTCCGAGAGTCCTGGTGAATCGGGCCACCGCCACCTTGCGGATCAGCGGCCCGAAGATCGGCGTCACCAGGAGAACGCGATGGGCGATCTCCTTGCCCCTGGGCGAGCGATAGAACATGACGAACAGAACGATGATGCCGAACAGGCCGCCGAAGACCAGCGGAGCCCAGGCGGTGAAGCCCTCGCTCACGTTGATGACGAAC
This sequence comes from uncultured delta proteobacterium, assembly GCA_947085355.1. GTDB lineage: Bacteria > Myxococcota_A > Polyangia > DRWM01 > JAAZOP01 > CAMTWF01. Next base: position 3,892 of record CAMTWF010000115.1, on the reverse strand, counting down.
TGCGTCGGCCCGGGCAACTCGTCCTCGGCCCCGAAATCCTTGAACAGCTTCTGGAACGTCGGGATCACCTTCATCAGCATCGCGGCGACGGCGCCGATGGCGATCAGCAGGACGATGAGCGGGTACGTCATCGCCCCCTTGATCTGCCGCTTCAGCTTCGCCCGCTTCTCCAGGTACGCCGCCATGCGGTTGAGGATCGTGTCGAGGATGCCGCCGGCCTCGCCGGCCGCGACGAGGTTGACGAACAACTCGTCGAATATCTTGACGTGCCGGCGCATCGCTTCCGAGAGGTTGGATCCCCCCTCGACCGTCTCCTTGACGTCGAGGATGATCTTCCCGAACCGCCTGTTGTCGGTCTGACTGCCCAGGATCTCCAGGCAGTTCACGAGCGGCAGACCGGCGTCGATCATCGTCGCGAACTGCCGGGTGAAGATGACCAGGTCCTTGGTCGTAGCCGGCGAACCGAACGACAGATCCAGGCCCTTGATGGACCTGCGCACCCGGACCGGCGTGAGCTGCATGCCGCGGACGCGCGCGAGCGCCGCATCCTGCGACGCCGCGTCCACGGTACCCTTGCGGAGCTCGCCGGTCCGCGTGCGCGCTTCGTAGGCCCACACCGCCATCGAGCGGAGTATAGGTTCCGCTGTCGCGGGAAGTCAAAATCGGCAGTGGTCAGTGGTCAGTTGCCAGTGGTCAGTGCTCGGTGTTCGGTGTCCGGCAAGTCAGATCGGCGCCCAAAAACTGACCACTGGCAACTGACCACTGACCACTGCCTACGTCGGCCTGCGCTGCGGCGCGGGAGCGGCCTGGCCCGCCTTGCCTGCCGACCCGGACGGCTGGAACATCCCCCGCAGCTCGTCCGCATCGCCCGTTCTTCCGAACGCCTCCTCGACCGTGATCAGGCGGCGCTGAACCAGGTTGAAGAGGCTCTGGTTGAGCGTCATCATCCCGTACTTCTCCTGACCGACCTGCATGGCGGAGTAGATCTGGTGGCACTTGTCCTCTCGGATGAGGTTGCGGATGGCCGGGTTGGGGATCATCACCTCGCACGCCAGCACGCGCCCCGGGCCGTCCGCCCTGGGCAGGAGCTGCTGCGTGATCACGCCGCAGAGCACGAACGAGAGCTGCGCGCGCACCTGGGACTGCTGGTGCGGCGGGAACACGTCTATGATGCGGTTGATGCTCTGAACGCACGAGTTCGTGTGCAGCGTGGCGTAGACCAGGTGACCGGTCTCGGAGATCGTCAGCGCCGCCTCGATGGTCTCCAGATCGCGCATTTCGCCGATGAGCACGACGTCGGGGTCCTGGCGCAGGACGTACTTGAGCGCGTCCTTGAACGAGAGGGTGTCGGTGCCGACCTCGCGCTGGTTCACGATGCACCCCTTGTTCGGGTGCAGGTACTCGATCGGATCCTCGACCGTGATGATGTGGAGCCGCTTCTCCGTGTTGATCTTGTCCACGATGGACGCCAGCGTCGTCGACTTGCCGCAGCCGGTCGGGCCCGTGACCAGGATCAGGCCCCTGGGCTTGTCGGCCAGCTCAGCCACGATCGGAGGGAGCCCCAACTCGTCGAACGACAGGATCCGGAAGGGGATCGATCGGAAGGCGCCCGCCACGGCGCCCCGCTGCATGAAGATGTTCGCCCGGAACCGCGACAGGTTCTTCACGCCGAACGACAGGTCCAGCTCGTTGCGGGTCTCGAACGCGACCTTCTGGTCTTCCGTCAGGATGGAGTAGCAGAGCTGCTTGGTGTCGCTGGGGATCAGCGGGGGCAGCTTGAGCGGCACGAGGGCGCCGTCGATGCGGAGCTGCGGCGGCGTCCCGGTCGTGACGTGCAGGTCGCTCGCCCCCTTCTGGACCATCGTCCTGAGGAGCTGGTGCAGGTTGATCTGGCCTCCGGGCGGCGGCGCCCCCTGTCCGGCGGCCTGGTTCGGTTCCACGGCTATCCTTCCCGCCTAGTCCATCGCGGTGACCCGGAGCACTTCCTCCAGGGACGAGACGCCTTCCTTGACCTTGTTGAGGCCGGCTCGGCGCAGGCTCACCATGCCGTTCCGCACCGATTGAGCCTTCAACTCCGCGGTCGACGAGCCCTGCAGCACCATCTCCTTGAGGTCCTCGCTGAACGGCATCACCTCGTACAGGGCGATTCGCCCCTTGTACCCGGTGTTGTTGCACTCGCGACACCCGTTTCCCTTGCGGAGCTGCAGCAGGGAGAGCTCCTCGTCGAGGAATCCGGCGTCGATGAGAGTCTTCGGGGCGATCTCCTCCTGGGCGGCGCACGCCTGGCACGTCTTGCGCACGAGTCGCTGCGCCACGACGAGGTTGATCGAGGCCGTCACGAGGAACGGCTCGATGCCCATGTTGAGCAGTCGGCTGATGGTCGACGGGGCGTCGTTGGTGTGGAGCGTCGACAGCACGAGGTGGCCCGTGAGCGCCGCCTTGACCGCGATCTCGGCGGTCTCGAAGTCGCGGATCTCGCCGACCATGATGATGTCGGGGTCCTGCCGGAGGAACGCGCGCAACGCCGTGGCGAAGTTCAGCCCGATCTCGTCGTGCATCTGCACCTGGTTGATGCCGGGCAGGTTGTACTCGACCGGATCCTCAGCCGTCGACAGGTTGACGCTCGGGCGGTTCAGCTCGGAGAGCGCCGAGTACAGCGTCGTCGTCTTCCCCGAACCGGTCGGACCGGTCACGAGGCACATGCCGTAGGGCTGGTAGATCGCCTTGCGGAAGAACTCCAGCGGGACCGGTTCGAACCCGAGCTTCGTCATGTCGAGCTGCAGCGACGACTTGTCCAGCAGCCGCAACACGACCTTCTCGCCGAAGAGGGTCGGCAGGACGGACACGCGGAAGTCCATCTCCTTGTCCTTCCCGACCTTCAGCTTTATGCGGCCGTCCTGCGGCAGCCGGCGCTCGGCGATGTCGAGCTGGCTCATGATCTTCAGACGCGAAATGATCGCGCTCTGCATCCGCTTCGGCGGCTGCATCTCCTCGAGCAGCACGCCGTCCACCCGGTACCTGACGCGGAGGAACTTCTCGTACGGCTCGACGTGAATGTCCGAAGCACCCTTGCGGATTGCGTTGATCAGCAGGAGGTTGACGAGACGGACGACCGGGGCATCCTCGGAAAGCCGCTCCAGCTCGAGGACGTTGATGTCCCCCTCTTCCTCCTCCTTCACCTCGATCCCGTCCAGATCGACGATGTCCGACAGCGCCTCCCGGTACGAGATGCCCTGCTCGTAGTACCGGTCTATCGCCGCCTGGATCGCCGCCTCGGACGCGACGACCGGCTCGATGTTGTACGCAGTCAGGAACTTCACGTCGTCGATCGCGTGCAGGTTGGTCGGGTCCGCCATTGCCACGATCAGCGAGCTGCCCGCGCGCTGCACCGGGATCACCTTGTGCCGCTGCGCCACCTCCTTGGGAATGAGAGCGATCACCTCCGGGTCGATCTCGAACGACGCCAGGTTGACGGCGGGAATGTTGTACTGCGCCGCGAGGAACTTCGTGAGGTACTCGTCGGATACGTACCCGAGGCGGACGAGTGAGAAGCCGAGGTTGTTGCCGCTGCGCCTCTGCTCGTCCTGGGCCTGCTTGAGCTGCGCGAGCGAAATGACCTTCTCGCGGACCAGCAGCTCGCCGAGGCGTTCTTCGCCGGGCGCGGTCGCTGCCGCCGATTTCGGCCTCCCGAACGTTCCGCCACCCCGGCCACCCTCGTCGGCCAAGAAACTCACTTCATCCATACCGGCGGGCAGTTCGACGCCACGCGCCTCACGCCCCCCGGACCCCCACGGGCGCTCACGGCGGAGCCGCGAGCGCCCTTTATACCGGGGGGCAGTTCGGCGCTACGCGCCTCACGCCCCCCGGACCCCCACGGGTGCTCGCGGCGGAG
>CAMTWF010000114.1:0-9606 GCA_947085355.1 uncultured delta proteobacterium | reverse complement strand
CTGGGGCAGCGGGCCGAGCGACGTCTGGGCCGTGGGCGCGGGCGGCACCATCCTGCGGTGGACCGGCAGCGCATGGGCCGGCGTCTCCAGCGGGACGACGGCGAGGGATCTCTTCGGCGTCTGGGGCAGCGGGCCGAGCGACGTCTGGGCCGTGGGCTCGGGCGGCGCCATCCTGCGCTACCGCCCATAACGCACGCGTGAGGCTTCCACCGACTATCGCATCGGCAGGTCGAGCATCCCGGCGGGGATGCAGCCCCCGGACGGCCCGCCGGTCCGGACGGCCTTGAAGGCCCGACCGTCCTTGACGCCGCCGCCGATGCTCGGATGGGCCTCCCGCGGCAGCTTCTCAAGCGGCTCTTTTCGGCGGCGTGGACGTCGGTGTGATCCCGCGGGGTTGGCCACGAAGGTCGCTGCGGACGACCCGAAGGTCACGGCGGACAAGGTAAAGGTCATGGCGAACGGGGTGAAGGTCACGGTGGACGAGGTGAAGATCACGGCGGACGAGGTAAAGGTCACGGCGGACGAGGTAAAGGTCACGGCGGACGAGGTAAAGGTCACGGCGGACGAGGTAAAGGTCACGGCGGACGAGGTAAAGGTCGCGGCGGACAAGGTAAAGGTCACGGCGAACGAGGTGGAGATCACGGCGGACGAGGTGAAGATCGCGGCGGGCGAGGTCGAAGTCCCGACTGATCACCCCCCAGTTGAGGGAATGCACCCGTCTCTGCGGCCTTGCGCGATGTCCCGGCGTCTGTGGTAGTCTCCCGGTTGTTTCCGCCCTGGTCCGCACGGAGCAGCCAGGCAAGTTGAAAGGAGAGGGCCCATGATGCGATCTCGATTGTTCATCGGTTGTGGATTGATTTGCCTCGCCGCGGCCGTGCCGGCTCGGCATGTCGCGGCGCAACTGCCGCCGGCGCCGGTCTATGCGGCGGACGATGCCGAGGAAACCCTCACGGGCATGGGGCCGTTCGAGTTCGCGCCCGTCCCGTTCAGCGGCAACGTCGGCGCACCCCGATCGGCGGTGCCGGAGACGCGATTGGGCGTGGCCCTGCACTGGATGACGGCCAGGGAAAGCGAGGGCGAATTCACGGGGGCCGCCGACATGATGTCGTTGCTCGTCGAAGGCCACTTGGCCCTGTTCGACGTCGTCGAGGTCGGCGTGGACATCGAGGTGCTGCAATACGTCGGGACGAGCGTGGAGGGCCCCGGCGTCGATCGGTCGGATTCGGACGAGGAGTTCGGCTTCATCACCCCGCGGGCGAAGGTCGCTTTCCTCTCGACGGACATGTTCACGCTGGCCGGCGGGGTGGGGATCGCGCTCCCCACCGCCTCGCACGACTTCTGGGACAACGCGACGCCGCTGTCCTTCGACCCCGGCGTCTACGCGGCCGTCCGCCCGCTCGATATCCTCTCGATCAACGTCTCGCTGCCGGTCGTCGTCGGCGCCGTCATCCCGGACGAGGGAGACACGGAGTTCGACACGTTCTTCGCGCCTACGATCGGCGTCGCGGTGAGGCCGATCGATCTCGTCGCGGGCTTCGTCGACTTGCAGACCCTCATCTGGCTCGACCCGACCGATCCGTCCCCGGGGACCGACGGGCCGGATTCCCTGCGGTTGATGAACCTGATCATCGGCGCGCGTTCGCAGTTCCTGCCTTTCATGATGGGCGAGATCGGCGCGATCATCCCGCTGGCCGGCGACCTTGCGGGGGAGGGCGACAGCGACGGCCTCGACTTCGGCCTCGGCGTCCGCCTCGTCGCCACCCCCGACTTCTTCTAGGCGCCCGGACGTCATCGGGTCTGCAACCGGAGAAGCGCGGGCCGCCGGATACCGTCGGACCTGCTCCCTCGATCACGACCACGACCACGCGGGAAACCGGGGTATGCGCACGCGGCGGATCGGCCGTTGTCCCCGGGTGGCGGGGGGCGGTAGGATGGGACCGGGGAGGGGACAGGAGGCTCGGCGATGGCGGTCAAGAGCGGTTCGTCGATGATCGGTTCGATCGCGACCCTGGAGGATCGCGCGGCCTACGAGGCGCTCGCGTGGGACGGGACGTTCGAGGACTACCTGGGCATCGTGCGCGAGCGGCCCGAGGTGACGCGGAACGCGTTCCAGCGCGTGTACGACATGATCCTCGGGAGCGGCACCGAGGACTACATCGACTCGAAGAAGAAGATCGTCCGCTACATGTTCTTCTCCGAGAGGCTTGCCGGGAAGGACGCAATCTACGGCCTGGACATACCGCTCGAGCGGCTGCTCCACATCCTCAAGGCCGCCGCGCAGGGCTACGGGCCCGAGAAGCGGGTCATTCTGCTGCACGGTCCGGTCGGGTCGAGCAAGAGCACGATCGTGCGGCTGATCAAGAAGGGCCTCGAGGCGTACAGCCGTTCCGACGAGGGCGCGCTGTACACGTTCTACTGGCGGATCCCGAAGGAGGGGGCGCCCGGAGGCGTCGAGGTCTTCCCCTGTCCGATGAACGAGGAGCCGCTGCGGCTGGTGCCGCCCGAGTGGCGGGACCGGGTGTTCCGGGACCTGGGGCTCGGGAACGAGCGGTGCGGGGTGCGGGTGGAGGGCGATCTTTGCCCGCCGTGCCGGTACCTGTTCCGGGAGATGATGACGAAGACCCGGGGGAGCTGGAGCGACGTGATGGAGCACGTGCGCGTCAAGCGGCTGGTCCTGTCCGAGAAGGACAGGATCGGCATCGGCACGTTCCAGCCGAAGGACGAGAAGAACCAGGACTCGACCGAACTGACGGGCGACATCAACTACCGCAAGATCGCCGAATACGGATCGGACTCCGACCCCCGCGCGTTCAACTTCGACGGCGAGTTCAACATCGCGAACCGGGGCGTCATCGAGTTCATCGAGATCCTCAAGCTCGACGTCGCGTTCCTCTACGACCTGCTGGGCGCCACCCAGGAGCACGTGATCAAGCCGAAGAAGTTCGCGCAGACCGACATCGACGAGCTGATCGTCGGGCACACCAACGAGGCCGAGTACCGCAAGCTGCTCAACAACGAGTTCATGGAGGCGCTGCGGGATCGGACGATCAAGATCGACATCCCGTACATCACGAAGCTGTCCGAGGAGGTGAAGATCTACCGCAAGGACTTCAACCAGGAGCGCATCCGCGGCTGCCACATCGCCCCCCATACGCTCGAAATGGCCGCCATGTGGGCGGTGCTGACCCGCCTGGAGGAGCCGAAGAAGGCGAACCTCACGATGCTCCAGAAGCTCAAGCTCTACGACGGCAAGGCGCTGCCGGGGTACACGCAGGACACCGTGAAGGAACTGCGCAAGGAGACGGCGCGCGAGGGGATGGACGGCGTTTCCCCGCGATACGTGCAGGACAAGGTGTCCAACGCGCTGGTGGCCGAGGCCGAGGGGTGCCTCAACCCGTTCATGGTGCTCAACGAGTTGGAGAAGGGGCTGCGGCACCACAGCCTCATCACGACGGAGGAGCAGCGGAAGCGGTACGGCGAGCTGATCGCGGTGACCAAGCGCGAGTACGAGGAGATCGTCAAGAACGACGTGCAGCGCGCCATCTCCGCCGATGTCGACGCGATCAGGAAGCTCTGCATGAACTACGTCGACAACATCAAGGCGTTCCTCCTCAAGGAAAGGGTCAAGGACCGCTACACGGGGGCGGATGTCGAGGCGGACGAGCGGCTCATGCGGGCGATCGAGGAGAAGATAGACATCCCCGAGTCGCGCAAGGACGACTTCAGGCGGGAGATCATGAACTTCATCGGCGCCCTGGCGGTCGACGGCAGGGAGTTCGAGTACAGCACCAACGACCGCCTCCGCAGGGCGCTCGAACTGAAGCTCTTCGAGGACCAGAAGGACTCGATCAAGCTCACCAGCCTCGTGTCCAACGTCATCGACCGCGAGACGCAGGACAAGATCGAGGTGGTCAAGGCGCGGATGAAGAACGAGATGGGATATTGCGAGATCTGCGCGACCGACGTGCTGACGTTCGTGGCGTCGATCTTCGCCAGGGGCGACGCCAAGGGCTGACGGTCGGAGGGGGCGCCGGGAAAACGCTATGGCGCTGAAGATCGAACAGGACCGCGCCAGGTACCGCCAGATCATCCGCGGCAGGGTGCGGAAGAACCTCCGGAAGTTCATCGCGCACGGCGAGCTGATCGGCCGGCATGGGAAGGACCTCGTGTCGATCCCGCTCCCGAGGATCGAGATCCCGCGCTTCCGCTTCGACGAGAATCAGCAGCAGCGGGTCGGGCGGGGGAAGGGCCGGCCGGGCGAGCCGGTCGAGGGCGACGAGGAGGGCGACGGCGGCGGCAAGGCGGGCGACGCGCCCGGCGAACACATCGTCGAGGAGGAGATGACGATCGCCGAGCTGGCGGAGATCCTGGGGGAGGAACTGGAACTGCCGCGGATCGAGCCGCGCGGGCGCCACGTCATCCGGTCCAGCAAGCCGAAGCTGACCGGCATCCGCCGCACCGGGCCGGAGTCGCTGCGGCACTTCCGCCGCACGTACCGCGCGGCGCTCAAGCGCCAGATCGCCGCCGGCACCTACGATCCGGCCCGCCCGGTCATCGTGCCGACCCGGGAGGACCGGCGCTACCGGACGTGGCAGCCGAAGACCCAGCCGCATGCCGCCGCCGTGATCGTCTACATGATGGACGTGTCGGGATCGATGGGCGAGGAGCAGAAGGAGATCGTGCGGATCGAGTCGTTCTGGATCGACGCCTGGCTGCGGAGCCAGTACCAGGGCCTCGAGTCCAGGTACGTCATCCACGACGCGACGGCCAGGGAGGTGGACCGCGAGACGTTCTTCCGCACGCGCGAGAGCGGCGGGACGATCATCTCGAGCGCGTACAAGCTGTGCAGGGACATTCTGGACGCCGAGTATCCGAGTTCCGAGTGGAACATCTACCCGATGCACTTCTCCGACGGCGACAACTGGTCCGGGGAGGACTCGGCGGAATGCGTGCGGATCCTCAAGGACGACCTGATCCCGCGGAGCAACCTCTTCTGCTACGGCCAGGTCCGCAGCCCGTACGGATCGGGCCAGTTCGTCAAGGAGCTCCGCGACGCCTTCGCGCTGGAGCCCAAGGTCGCGCTGTCCGAGATCGACGACCGCGACGGGATCGTCGACTCGATCCGCGCCTTCCTCGGAAAGGGAAAGTGATGCCGTCCGCTCGACCGTCGCTCCCACGCTACCTCCGCGAGATCCAGACGGAGGTCGAGGGGTACGCGCGCGCCCTCGGGCTGGAGTTCTTCCCGGTGATCTTCGAGATCCTCACATACGAGGAGATGAACATGGTGGCCGCCTACGGCGGCTTCCCGACCCGCTACCCGCACTGGCGCTTCGGGATGGAGTACCAGCGGTTCTCGAAGGGCTACACGTACGGCCTGCACCGCATCTACGAGATGGTGATCAACAACAACCCCTGCTACGCGTACCTGCTCGAAGGGAACTCCACGCTCGAACACAAGATCGTCATGGCGCACGTGCTGGCGCACTGCGACTTCTTCCAGCGGAACCGCTGGTTCGTCCCGACCAACCGCAAGATGATGGACGAGATGGCGAACCACGCCACCCAGGTCGCCAGGGCGATCGATCGGTACGGCCAGGATCCGGTCGAACGGTTCCTGGACGCGTGCCTCTCCGTCGAGAACCTGATCGATCCGGCGTTCCCATTCCAGCCTTCCGCGCGCCGCGGCGAGGCGGAACCCGAGGAGCCGGCGGCGAAGGAGGTGCCGCGGTTGCCCGCGAAGCCGTACATGGAGTCGTTCATCAACCCGCCGGAGTACCTGGAGCGGCAGCGCGTGCGCGGGGAGGAGGACAGGGCCAGGTCGAAGCGATTCCCCGAGGAGCCGTCGCGCGACGTCATGCTCTTCGTGCTCAACAACGCCCCGCTCGAGCGGTGGGAGCAGAACGTCCTCTCGATCGTCCGGGACGAGGCGTACTACTTCTTCCCGCAGGGCCAGACCAAGATCATGAACGAGGGCTGGGCCACGTACTGGCACTCGGAGATCATGACCAAGAAGGCTCTCAAGGCATCCGAGGTGATCGACTACGCCGACCACGCGTCGATGGTGCTCGCGACGGCCGGCGGCCGGCTCAATCCGTACAAGCTCGGGCTCGAGATGTTCCGCGACATCGAGGAGAGGTGGAACACGGGGAGGTTTGGCAAGGAATGGGAGGACTGCGACGACATGGACCGGCGCCGGACCTGGTTCCGCCCGACGGGGCTCGGCCGCGAGAAGATCTTCCAGGTCCGGACCGTGTACAACGACGTCACGTTCCTCGACGAGTTCCTGACGCTGGAGTTCTGCGTGGAACACGACCTCTTCTCGTTCGGCTACAACGCCAAGCGGAAGCGATGGGAGGTCATCTCCCGCGAGTTCGCCGACGTCAAGCGCGCCCTGCTCCAGCAGATCACGAACGGCGGCAACCCCGCGATCCACGTCGCGGACGGCAACTTCGAGAACCGCGGCGAACTGCTCCTGGAACACCGGCACGACGGGCTCGACCTCGACCAACGGTGGGCGGACGAAACCCTCGGCAACCTCGCGTTCCTCTGGCGCCGGCCGGTCCACGTGCTCACGCAGAGGGAAGGGGCGAACGTGCGGATCACCCACAACGGCAAGGAAGCGCGAACGACCGGTGCGTGACGCCGTCCGTCGCTCGCTGTTGACCCGACTCGTGCGGTGCGGCTAGACTGGCCCGGACGTTGCGGTCGTGGATGATCGCGAGGGGAGGCGCCTGGCAATGACGGTTCGATTCGCGCCCTGGCTCCTGGCGGCCGTCTGGTCGACGGCTCACGTCGTCCGCGCCGACGGTCCGCGCGTGGTCGTCCTGCCGCCGGTGCACAACCTGCCGGGCTCCGCGGGCCCCGTGGTGGCGACGATCCGCGGCGACGTCGTGGCGGCGCTGGAGGCGGCGGGCTGGACGGTCGTTCCCGGGGACGTCGCGGACGCCTGTGTCCCGCCGGCGCCCGGCGCTTCCGACCTCGTGCCCCAGCGTCTGGGGGAGATCGCCTCCGCCTGCGGGACGCGGGCGGCGGCTGGACCTTTCGTCGAGGCTTCCGCGATCGGGTACGTGGTCCGGCTCGTCGTCGCGGGCGCCGACGGCTCCGAGATCGCCGCCCTGGAGACGGAATGCGACTTCTGCGCGGAATCGGAGATGGTCGCCCTGTGGGGGCTGATCGGGTCGGGCCTGCCCGCCGCGCCCGCACCCGAGCCCGCGGTCGTCGACCCGATCGAAGCGGCGGCGCCGGAGATTCCGCCGGACGTCGTGCCGTTCGACGGGGCCCGCGACGACGAGGCGGGGGCATCGATATCGGACGTCCCCTGGTGGTTCTGGGCCGGAGCCGGGGCGGCGGCCGGCGCGGTGGGCGCCGGCGCGGCGCTCGTCGCGATCGACGGCGATCCGACGTGCGACGGCCCGCTCGCCTCGTGCCCCGACCTCTACGACACCGACGTCGGAGGATGGTCTCTGGTCGCGGCGGGCGCCGCGGCGGCGGCGGCGCTCGCCGTCGGCCTCTACTTCTCCCTGGAAGGGCCCGTGGACGGGCCGGTGGTGGACGACGAGGTAGGCGCCGGCGCCTTCCGCCACGTGTTCCTGGGACTTGGCCCGGCCGGCGTGTTCGTGTCGGGCGCCTTCGGGCCGTAGATGGCCGGCGGGGGTGAGGGAGGCTACATGAAGGCCTGTCCCTTGTGCGGTAGGGTCACTGACGCGTCGGACGGGAAGTGCGAGGCGGACGGCGCCGATCTGGCGCCGTTCGAGCCGGCCGTTCCCGAGGGTGAGATCGTCGCCGGCACGTACCGGATCCTGCGGCCGATCGGCGCGGGTCCGAGCGGGGAGACGTACGAGGCATCCGAGGAGCCTGGCGGCGATCGCGCGATCGTCAAGCTGCTGTCGGGCGACGTCTCGAAGGACAAGAGGCTGGCCGACCAGATCCGCCGCCAGGTGTTTCGGCAGAAGGAGTTCGCGCACAGGTTCGTGGCGCGGGTCCGGGCCGTGGACGTGCGCGGCGAACGACTGGTCGTGGTCCGCGACATGGTCGCCGGGAGGCGCCTGGGCGACATCATGGCCGCCGAGGGCGGCTTGGCCGTCGAGCGGGCTCTCGCCCTGGCGGGCCGGATCTGCGAGGCGCTCGGCGAGGCCCACAAACTCGGCATACTCCATCTCCAGATCCGGCCGTCCAATGTCTTCGTCGTCCCCGGAGTGGCCGGCGCGCCCGAGGAGCCGCGGCTTGTCGACTTCGGGATCGGTCCGCGGGTGAAGATCGGCGGCAAGCCGTTCTTCGGCGTGCCGGCGTACCTCGCGCCGGAGCAGATCGAGGGGAAGATCGTCTCCTTCCGGGTGGACATCTTCTCGCTGGGCGTGCTGCTGTACCACATGATCGAGGGCAGGCCTCCCTTCGTGGGCGACGACGTCGCCGTGGTCGATGCGCTGGTCAACGCGCCGGAGCCGCCGATCCGAGCGGACTCCGCGGATCCGCAGATCCTCGCCGTGAGGACGCTCCTCGGCCAGTTGCTCCAGAAGAAGCCGATCCACCGTCCGATCGGGATGTCCCATGTGTGCGACCGGATCCGGGAGATCCAGGCGATCTCGTCGGGCAAGGCCGGCGCGCCGGCCGAAGCGGCGCGACACGCCCCGCCTCCTCCGCCGGCCAAGGCTGCCATCGCGCGGATCGCCCTCCGGCAGCGGGAGGTCAGGCTCGACGGCTCCGCGGCGCCGGCCGACGCCGCGCCCGGCGTCGAGTCCTCGCGGCCGGGTGCGGCCGCCCCGGTCGAGATCCACGACCTGCCGGGTCCATCGGCCGCGGATGCGCCGATCTCCATCGACGTCGACGTGGACGCCACGGTCGAACCGCCGCCGGCGCGGCGGCAGGAGGCCGCGCCCGCATACGAGGATCTCGCTCCGCCTCCCGCGACGCCGGCCGTGCCGACGCCGCACCCACCATCGCCGCCCGCGGCCGCGAGGGTCGAGGCTGGACCCGACGTCCGGCCCCCGGAGGAACACGGCGAGGCGCCGCCGTCGTCGTCGGCCACGATCCCCATGGAGCCGGAGATCCTCGAGGAGTTCGCCATCCCGCCGCCGCTCGGGAAACCGCCGCCGGCGCCCGCGCGGCCCCCGGACCCGACTGCCGCCTCGTACCGGCGCGGCCTCGGACACGGCCTCTGCGCCGGCATTGGTGTGGCGATCATCGGCGTTCTGGCCACGGTGATAGTCATGCGCTTGGGCCCGGGCGCCGCGCCCGACTCGGTGTCCGCACCGCCCGCGCCGCAACCGGCGGCCGAAGGTCCGAGGATCGCCATGGTTGCCGAGGGACCGATGCAGGTCACGCCGATCGTCCCTGATCCCGGCGATCCGGCGCCGAGTGGAACCGCGGATTCGCCGACCGCTTCGCCGGAAGATGCGTCGGCGGCGGGGGCCCCCGACGCCGCGACCCCGCCGCAACCCGACGCGGGCGAAGGAGCGGACGTGCGCGTGCCTGCGGCGACGGATGTCGCGCCGGCCGACGCCGGCGAGGATCCCGGCGCGATCCGGGAGGTCGCCGCTATCGTTCGGCCCGACGCCGGCGCCGCGCCGCCGCCCGGCGGCGCCCCCGACGCGGGTCGGGAGGTCGCGG
>CAMTWF010000113.1:0-6234 GCA_947085355.1 uncultured delta proteobacterium | reverse complement strand
GGCCGCCGCGGCGCTCGTCCGCAGGCTGCGCGGCTTCACGACGGCGGTCGCCTCGGGGCTCGTCGAACTCGTCGCGCCCTGGCCCGCCGGGCCGCTGGCCCGCGGCCCCGCCGTCGTCGCCGCCCTCCGCACGCTCGGCAGATCTCCCCTCCAGCCTCGTGCTCGTGCTCGTGCGCGAACCTGGAAAGGTAGACGTTCACCACAGAGGGCGCAGAGGGGCGCAGAGGATGAACATTAATGTGATGAGCCCTCTGCGTCCCTCTGCGCCCTCTGCGGTGAACGCCTACGAGCGAACGTTGACGCGGGCGGCGCGTCGCGCGCTGGTCGTCCCGCTGCTGCGTGGCCGCGGGGCGCTGCTGGCGGGCACCGCGCTGCTCGCGCTTGCAGTCCCGCCGATTGCGTCCGCCCCCGTGCGGGCCGTGCCGGCCGTCGTCGGGCTGGCGGGCGATTCCGGGAGGGCGACATCGCTCGGTGTTCTGGTGCCCGGCGCCGGCGGGTTTGCGGTCGGAGCGGCCGGCTTCCTCGCGGCTCTCGTGGCCGCCGGCCTGATCGCCGCCGGCCTGTCGCTGCTCCAGGGGACGATCGGCGCCCGCCTGAACGCCTCGCTGGCGGCCGACGCTCGGGTGCGCCTCGCATCGCACCTCCTGGCGCAGCCGCCCTCGTACCACCAGCGCGCCGGTCCGGGCGCGCTGCTGGGCCCGCTGGTCGACGACGCCGAGATGCTTGCAATGCACTACGGCAACCTGCTGCCCGCGGCGTTCGGCGTGGTCTCCGGGTTGGCCGCGTGGTCGTTGACGCTCGGCGCCGGCCTCGCCGGGTCGGGTGTCGCACCGTCGGCCGCCGCACCGGTCGTCGCGGCGGTGTTGCTCGGGCTGGGCGGCGCGAACGCGGCGGCGGCGTGGCTCACCGGCCGGCGGACCGGCCGGAGCCAGAGGTTCGCGCAGGCCGCGCGGGACGAGGCGCTCGGCGCGATCTCCGAGGCGATGGACGGCGTCGAGGACATCCAGGCGGCGGCGGCCGAGCGGGCGGAGGCGGACCGGCTCGCCGTCCGGCTGCGCGAGTTGGCGAGGCGGCAATCCGTGGTCGCCGCGTGGGGCGCGCTCGGCAACTCGCTCGCACAGGCGACGGTGGTCGTAGCCGTCCCGGCGCTCGTCGTCGTCGCCGTGCTGCTCGACGCGCCGCCCGCCGCCCTGGCGGTGGTGCTGCCCAGCCTCGTGTTCCTGCACGCCGCCACGGCGTCGGCCGCGGCGCTCTGGGTGCAGGTGCGCCTGACGAGGCCGTCGATCGATCGCGTGGCCGCGATGCTGGCGGATGTCCCCGCCGTGCGGGACGCCGAGGGCGCCGCGGCGCCGGCCGAGGTGGAGGGCGGCATCGCCTTCGAGGGGGTCGGGTTCGCGTATCCCGGGAGCGATCGGCCCGTCCTGGACGGCGTCGATCTGGAGATCGCGCCCGGCAGCGTCGTGGCCGTCGTAGGCGACGGCGGATCCGGCAAGAGCACCCTGCTGCGCCTGGCGGCGCGCTTCCACGATCCGACGCGGGGGCGCGTGCTCCTGGACCGCCGCGACCTGCGCGGCCTGCCGCTGGCATGGCTGCGGCGGAACGTCGCGCTGCTGGGCCAGCACGCCAGGCTGTTCGCCCGAAGCGTGCGCGACAACGTGGCGCTGGGCGCGGCCGGAGCGCCGGATGCGGAGATCGCGGAGGCGTGCCGCACCGCTCTTGTCGATTCGGTCGTCGCCGGACTCGACGGCGGTCTCGACGCACGGATCGATCCGGGCGCCGCGAATCTGTCGGGCTCCGAACGCCGCCGGCTGGCGCTGGCGCGCGTCCTGGCGCGTCGCCCGAGAGTCCTGCTGCTCGACGAGCCGGAGACCGGCCTGCCCGAGGCGGCGGCGGCGCGCCTGATGGCCGGCTTGCGCGCCGCGGCTCCCGATCGTACGTACCTGATCGTGACCCATCGACCAGACCTCGTCGCGGCGGACCGCGTCGTGTTCCTCGACAAGGGCGCGATCGCCGCGTCGGGAACGCACGAGGAACTCGCCGCACGTTGCGAGGCGTACGGGAGGCTGCTGGCGCGGCGGCGCGAGCGGCCCGCGGAAGGAGGCGGGACATGAACGACGCGAAGAAGGTGCTGGTCGGCCACCCGGACGGGCGAATCTGCGAGATCCCGCTGGAGGACCTCGAGAAATACGTGGTGCCCGCGGAGCGCGTGAAGGAGGCGCTAGGCCGAGCGGCGGTTGAAGCCGCTTCGCCGGACGGCGCCGAGATCGCCGCCGGCCACTCCGTCGTCGTCCCGCGCTCGGGCCAGACGGTGGTCTTCAACTTCTACCTCGGCCCGCAGGCCAGGCTCCGCCTGCACCAGCCCGCCGCGGGCGACGAACCCGAGCGGGCCGGGGGCGCCGACGTGGAGGGCTACCACATCGATCTCGACGCCTTCGGCTCGATGACCTTCCATTCCGAATGGCGCGTCGGCCCATACATCGACAAGGGCGGCCGCCCGGCCTTCGGACCGCACAGCCACGACCCCGCCTCCGGCAACGCCCGGTGAGAAACGACGGCGGCCGCAAGGACCCGAGCGGCTTTGCCGCGAGGGTCCGCGGGGGGCCGGGGGGCGGTGAGGCGCTCTGCGCCGAACAGCCCCCCGGCGGAGTCGATCGCTACCGGTCCGCGGCCTGGATCCACAGCGTAGCGAGCGCAATCTCCACTGCCTCGAACGGCTCGGCCCGAACCTTCTCGTCGTCGGCGTGCGTGGCGACCAGCAGCCACTGCGAGCCTTGGAGACGGAATACCTCGAGCGTGCGCATCGCCGGATCGACAAGCCAGGCGTGTCCCACATGCTCCCGCGCGTAGATCGGGAGCTTGCGCGTTCGGTCGAGCCGCGCGGTGCCCGGCGACAGCACCTCGCAGACCCAGTCCGGGGCGAGTTCGAAGAACGGGACGTCCGGGAACACCGGCATCCGCTCGCGCCGCCACCCCGCCAAGTCGGGCACCAGGATGTCCAGCCCGAGGTGAACCTCCGGCTCGTAGATGATCCACCAGCCGCCGGGGCCGCCGCCGGAGCCGAGATCGAGCGGGCCGCAAAGGCTGGTGATGACGACCGAGCCGGCGCGGCTGTGCAAGGACGCAGGGCGCGGCATGGTGACGAGCTCGCCATCGATGATCTGGGCGACCAGATGGTCGGGGACCGCCAGCAGGTCGTCGTAGGTCGCGCGTCGCCGGGCCGTAGCGTTCACGCCCCTTCGTATCATGCCGAGCGCATGCCGGCAACGGTGGTCAGTGGTCAGTGGTCAGTGGCCAGTGGCCAGTGGTCAGTTCTTGGGCGCCGATCTGACTTGCCGAACACCGAACACCGAACACCGAACACCGACCACTGACCACTGACCACTGACCACTGACCACTGACCACTGACCACTGACCACTGACCACTGACCACTGACCACTGACCACTGACCACTGACCACTGACCACTGACCACTGACCACTGACCACGCTCACGACCCTACCGCGGCGAGCACCTCGTCGAGCGGCAGCGTGCCGGCGCGCGCGGCGTCGAGCCCGGCGACGAGCAGCGGCCGCATGCCGGCGCGCACAGCGGTGGCCTGGATCTGCTGCGTGGGGACCTGCTTGACGAGCAGCTCGCGCACCGCGTCATCCACCTCGAGCATCTCGAACAGGCCCGTGCGGCCGGCGACGCCCATGCCGAGACACGCCTCGCATCCGGCGCCGCGGTGGTACGGTCCTTCCAGGTAGGCGGCGTCCACTCCGAGCCGCTTCAACTGCTCCACCTGGTGCGGCTCGATGGCGGCGTCCGTCCGGCACGTCCGGCAGGTCTTCCTCACGAGCCTCTGGCCGACGACCGCGGCCGACGCCGACGCCAGCACGAACGGCTCGACACCCATGTTGAGCAGCCGCGTGAAGACGCCGGCCGAGTTCTCCGCGTGGACGGTGGAGAAGATCAGGTGCCCGGTCAGTCCGGCCTGCATCGCAATCTCCGCCGTCTCCCGGTCCCGGATCTCGCCGACCATGATGACGTTCGGGTCCTGCCGCAGCAGGGACCGCAGGCCCACGGCGAACGTCAAGCCCATCGCCTCGTTCACCTGCGTCTGGTTCAGGTACGGAACCACGTACTCGACGGGATCCTCGATCGTCACGATGTTGACGCCGCCGCCGCGACGCTCGCGCGCCGCCGCCAGACAGGCGTACATCGTCGTCGTCTTCCCGCTGCCGGTCGGTCCGGTGACGAAGATCGTCCCCTGCGGCCTGCGACACAGCTCGCGGCAGCGCGCCAGCAAGTCGGGCGCCATGCCGAGCTGCTCGATGTCGTACGGGAGCGCGGAGCGTCCCATGAAGCGCAGCACGATCTTCTCCCCGTGGACGGTCGGCATCACCGACACGCGGATCTCGATCGGCACGGCGCCGGTGACGAGGATCCGGCCGTCCTGGGGCATGTCGCGCTTGTACACGTTCAGCTTGGCCAGCACCTTGATCCGGATGAGCAGGGCGTTGCGCACCTCGGCGCGGAATGTCGCCAGCTCGTACAGCAGGCCGTCCACCCTCATCGAAGCCCTGACGCCGTCGGACGTCGGCGTGAGGTGGATATCGCTGGCGCCCGCGACGCGGCCACGCTCAACCATGTAGTCCAGCAGCTCGACGGCATCGACGCGCTCGCCGACGGCCAGCATCGCCAGACGGCCGCGCGTCTCGGCGAGCGCGCCCAGCGCCTGGAAGGCCGACGGCTGCACCCGCGCCGCCGGCTCCGAGCCGCCGGCGCGCGCGGAACGACGGCGCCGCAGGACGACGACAACGATCGCCACCAGCACCAGGACTACGGCCGAGCAGCCGACGATCCAAGCCGCCAGCCGCAACGTCATCGCTCCACTCCGGACCACTCGTCGTCGGGCATCGAGAAGCAGTGCTCCGGCGCCGGGAACGTCCCGCCTCGCACCTCCTCGCAGTACCGGCCCACCGCCTCGCGGATCCGATCCCCGACGTCGCCGTAGCGCCGGACGAACTTCGGCGAGCGCCCGGTGCCGAACCCCAGCATGTCGTGCAGCACGAGCACCTGGCCGTCGCAGCCGGGGCCCGCCCCGATCCCGATGATCGGCGCGGACACGCGCCGGGAGATCAACTCGCCGAGCCGATCGGGGACGCACTCGAGGACGATCGAGAACGCCCCGGCGTCCTCCAGCCGCAGCGCGTCGTCCAGGATGGCCCGGGCCGACGCAGCCGTGCGCCCCTGACACTTGTACCCGCCGATCATTCCCGCCGTCTGGGGCGTCAGGCCCAGGTGGCCGACCGTCGGGATGCCGGCCCGCACGAAGGCCCGAACCGTCTCCAGCACCGACGCCCCGCCCTCCAGCTTGACCGCGTCGGCCCCGGCCTCCTTCACGAACCTCCCGGCGTTGCGGATCGCGTCGGCGACATCGACGTTGTACGACATGAACGGCATGTCGCCGATCACCATCGCCCGCGACGTCCCGCGAACGACCGCGGCCGTCAGGAACACCATCTCGTCCATCGTCACCGGGAGCGTGTTCCGGTAGCCCAGCACGACGTTGGCCGCGCTGTCCCCGACGAGAACCACGTCCGCGCCCGCCCGCTCGACCAGCGACGCCATCGCGGCGTCGTACGCCGTCAGCATGACGATCTTCTCGCCGCGGGCCTTCTTGGCGCGCAGCGCCTCGATGTCGGTCCTGTCCTGCTGCATCCGCCGCCTCCGATCCGTCGGCTTCTGCTAGCAGAATCGGGCGGCAGGGTCCACGGGCGGGTACGTAGCGGGTGCATCCACGATGTCGGGATCTGTTTTTGCCCTGTAGGGGCGGCCGAGCGGGCACGGCGCGGCTGCGCGGAAATCCTGCTCCCGACATCGTGGATGCACCCGTACGTAGCGCGGCGGCGCCGCAACCAAACGTGGTCGCCATGGGCGGCGCAGCGGCGCCGCCGCGCGTCGAAGGTCGAAGGTCGAAGGTCGAAGGTTGAAGGTCGAACCGCAAGTTCATCTTGCTGGATGCCATGTGGTCCTCCTTCTCCAAGCGTGTAGCGGTAGGCTCGTCCTACTTTCTTCCATCATATCGAGGGGTTTTGCTCTCTCGCGCGGGGATTTGCGGCCGTTGTCCCGGGTTTTGCGGCCGTTGTCCCGGGATTTGCGGCCGTTGTCCCGGGATTTGCGGCCGTTGTCCCGGGATTTGCGGCCGTTGTCCCGGGATTTGCGGCCGTTGTCCCGGGATTTGCGGTCG
>CAMTWF010000112.1:0-14156 GCA_947085355.1 uncultured delta proteobacterium | reverse complement strand
TCGCGCAGGCCGCGCAGGATTCCGGCCGCCGCCGGCAGCAGGGCCGCCGCCACGCCGAACGGCGCCGCCGCGGACCCGCCGAACGCCCACCAGCCGATCCCCAAGGACGCACCCGGCCCCAGCAGCGGGATCGCCGCCTCGAACGCAGCCGGCCGCCCGCCGCGCACGAACCGCCCGGCGGTCGCTGACAGCGACACGATCGCCTGGATGACGAGGAACGCGCCGAGCCCGGCGACGCGCGGCTCCGCCGGCCCCTCCGCCTGCCGGAAGGAAGCCCACGCGATGCCGACCACGACGGCCGGCACGAAGACCAGCCAGCGCACCGCACCCCAACCCGAACGCGCGGCCACCCAGGAAGCCGCCGCCGTGGCGCCGACGAGCCACCAGCCGACCCAGGCCAGCGGCAGGTTCGGCAGGTCCAGGAACGCCGCGACGCCGGCGCTGCCAACGAACCCCAGGACGACGACCGCGCGCGATCCGAACCGCCCGCCGATCGCCGCGGCTGCGGCGGCCAGCAGGCCGAGCGCCCCGAGCGCCACGGCGGCGGAGACCGACGCGAAGCGATGGTAGTTTTCCACGAGCAGGAGTTGGCCGAGCACGGCGCCGGACGACACCAGCAGACCGCCCGACCTCCGGCGGAGATGGAAGAGCACGGCGCCGGCGGCAACGAGCGCCGCGCAGTAGGCCAAGCCCAACCCGGCGGCGAGCGAACGATCGATCCACCGCTGGTCTGCCGATGTCCGCAGGAACAACGCGACGACGAGCACCGCGCACAGCAGCGCCGCGGACGCCAGCAGCCTGCCAAGCCGGCCATCGCCCGCTCCCTCCGCGGACGGCGCGGCGGCCGCACGCGCCTCGCCCGGCTCATCGAACGGAGCGTGACCCGCCAGCCGAGCCAGGTCGCGCTCGACCAGCCGCAGGCGCCGCTCGACCTCGTCCAGGCGCGCGCCCATGCGCGCCTCGGCCCCGTCTTTCGTTACCCTTGTCCCCACTGGATCGTCCCCCGGCGCTTGGCGCCGCCGCCGGCCGGTTGACGGCCGCGGTCCGCGCCGGCGATGGTCGAGCCTACCGCGTCAAGCCGGAAATACAAACCGTCGGCGCAAGCGGTGCGGGGCCGGTTCAACCGGCCACCGGCAGCCGCACGGTGAAGGTCGAGCCGACGCCCTCCTCGCTCCGCACGGACACCGTCCCGCCGTGGGCCTCGACGATCCGCTTGACGATCGCCAGCCCCAGGCCGGTGCCTTCCTTCTCGCGTGCCCTGGCGTTGCCCGCACGGAAGAACTCGGTGAAGAGAAGCGGCATCTCCCCGGCCGGAATCCCGATGCCCGTGTCCGCGACTTCGACGACGGCCCATCCGTCCTCGACACGACCGGCGACCCTGACGAGCCCCCCGGCACGGGTGTACTTGACCGCGTTGTCGACGAGGTTGCCGGCGACGCTTTCGATCGCCGCGGGGTCGCCGGAGACGGCGGGGAGATCGTCCAGACCGCTGGTCTCCACGGCGACGCGGCGCTCGTCGATCCGCGGACGAATCGCCTCGACGCTTCGGGAGAACACGACGCCGACCCGGACGGACTCCCTGACCGGCCGGGCGGGAGCCGACCGGAGCTGCTCCAGGTCGAGCAGATCGGAGACGAGACGCGCCATGTGCTCGGCCCTGGCGGTCGCGCGGCCGAGCGCGTCCATCTGCGGATCCGGGACGGAGCCGAGGAGGCCGTCGCGGACGTTGCGCAGCGTCAGGAGCACGGCGGCCAGGGGCGAGCGCAGGTCGTGCACCGCCTTCTGCACGTACTCCGACTTCCGGCCGTCGAACTCGACTAGTTTCCGGTTGGCCTCCTCAAGCTCGCGGTTGGCCCCCTGGAGCCTGGCGGTAGCCTCCTCGATGCGGCGCTCCATCCCGCGGTTGATCTCGTCGACCTCGTCGCGGCCGCGGCGCAGTTCCCGCGTCATGCGGTTGAATGCGGCCATGAGCCTGCCGACCTCGTCCTCCCGGTCGGCGGGGACCTCGGTGTCCAGCTCGCCCGATGCAACCCTTCCGACCGCGGCTTCGAGTTGCGCCAGCGGGCGGCGGACAAGCCTCCAGACGATCGCGATCACGACGGCCAGCAGCCCGACGCACGTCGAGACGCCGATGACGATCGCCCTCGCGCGCCGATCGGAGCGGCGCGCGTCGATCTCCGCCAGCGAGATCGTCATCTCCAGCATGCCGAGCGGCACGCCCGATGCGGTTCCTCCCCGGCCCGCGTCCGCGGTTGCGTAGAGCGGCCTGACCAGCGCGAGCGCCCTCCCGCCGGCCGCCGCGGGCGCCTCGCGGAACTCCAGCCAGCGTCCGTGGGGAGCGCCCCCACCGGCGTGGCACGAACGGCACCCTTCGGCGGAAGGCGAAACTCGGGCTCCCACCTCGGCCCGGTCCGTCGACGCGACGACGACGCCGGCCTTCGACATCACCTTGATCGACACGATGTCCGGCTCGGTGCCGAGCGACTCGACCATCTCCTGCACGCGGCTCTCGCCGCCCGGGTCCGCTCCGACCTGCAGCGCGTGCCTCACCGCCGCCGCCACGGCCTCGGCCCTGGCCCTGGCCACGTCCATGTCGTCCCGCTCGGCCGACTTCACCAGCCACGCGGCGAGGCCGCCGCCCGCCGTCACGAAGACGGCCACCGTCACGACGGCGATCTTCGCCACGAGGTCGGCGCGGGGGAGTCGTGCGATCCGGCGCAGGCCGCGTGCGGCATCCGCGGGCCGCGATCGGCCCAGCCGCTCGCCGACCATCTGGAACATCCGACGCGAGCGATCGTCCGAGGGGTCGATCTCGATCGACCTGGCGAAGTGCCTCGCGGCGTCGCTCATCTCGCCGAGGGCGTAGTGAGCGACGCCGAGGTGGTAGT
This sequence comes from uncultured delta proteobacterium, assembly GCA_947085355.1. Classification (GTDB taxonomy): domain Bacteria; phylum Myxococcota_A; class Polyangia; order DRWM01; family JAAZOP01; genus CAMTWF01. The sequence goes on along the minus strand of CAMTWF010000112.1, from coordinate 11,268 downwards.
GCGCCGCGGCCGCCTCCGTCCCGGATGCGACGACGCGCTCCAGGCACCGGATGGCGGCGCGCAGATTGCCGGCGCGCGAGTGGGCCATGGCAAGGTGGTAGCAGGCGATGACGTTGGACGGATCGAGTTGCGCGGACAGATCGAAGGACTCGATGGAGTCGCGCGTCAGGCCGGCGTGGAACTGCGCGAGGCCGAGCAGGTAGTGGCTTTCGCCGCGGTCCGGTTCGAGACGGACCGCCCTGCCGAGAGAGTCGATCGCCTTGGGGAAGGCCCCGCTGCGGTAGTAGAGCCGCCCGAGCGCGTGCAGGAGGGCGGCCTTCGGATCCGGTCGATCGCAGGCGGCCTCGAGCGCGCGGATCGCGCCGGGCATGTCGCCCCTGCGGTGGAGCAGGTAGCCGAGCACCTCGTGCGGCCAGGCCGCGTGCGGGTCCCGCGCGAGCGCCTCGTTGCAGATCGCCATCGCCTCGTCGACGCGTCCCGCCGCGGCGGTCTCGATCGCCCTGACGTGTTCCGAGGAACCCTGTCCCGAACCGTCTTCCATTCCCACTGACCTGCCTCGGCGGTCCGCGTTGCGCTCCGCGGCCCCCCGCCAATCGTCGATCAATGGCACCGACGGGTCCGCCGCGTCAAATCGGTAGGGTGCATAGCCGTCGGGTATGAGCCCCTGGGACCGCGGGCGTCCCGCCCGCCGGTGGTGCGCATGGCCGTCGGCTATGAGCCCCTGGGACCGCGGGCGTCCCGCCCGCCGGTGGTGCGCATGGCCGTCGGCTATGAGCCCCTGGGACCGCGGGCGTCCCGCCCGCACAAGGCATATCATAGGCGGTATGGACCCCCTGGGACCGCGGGCGTCTCGCCCGCACAGAGCGTGGCACAGCCGCGGCTATCTGCCGCATTTCGACCACCCGGGCCTGGTCCAGTCGGTCACGTTTCGGTTGGTCGACTCGGTTCCCCGCGACGTCATTGACGGGTGGCGCAGCGAGTTGGACTTGGCAGGCGGCGAGTCGGCCGATGATCCGCGCTGTGTGGAGCTTCGCGAGCGGATCGACCGATATGCCGATCAAGGCAAGGGGAATTGCTGGCTGCGCGTTCCGGATGTCGCCGACATCGTCGAAGATGCACTGTTGCACTTCGATGGCCGGCGCTATCTCCTTCTCGCTTGGTGCGTGATGCCGAATCACCTTCACGTCTTGATCGAAACGCGTGACGGATTCCCGCTGGGCGATGTGGTCCACTCCTGGAAGTCATTCACTGCGAAGAAGTGCAACCGACGGTTGGGACGCAAGGGCGGCTTTTGGAAGCTGGACTATCACGATCGCTTCATTCGTGATGCCAACCACCTGGAGAAGGTAACGGAGTACATCGAGGGGAATCCCGTGAAGGTGGGGCTGTGCAAGAAACCGGAGGAGTGGCCGTGGAGCAGCGCCTCGGCAAGAGCGGCGGGCGGGACGCCCGCGGTCCCAGGGGCTCATAGCCGACGGCCATGCGCACCACCGGCGGGCGGGACGCCCGCGGTCCCAGGGGCTCATAGCCGACGGCCATGCACACCACCGGCGGGCGGGACGCCCGCGGTCCCAGGACCGCCATGGAGTCACGGATGCGCCCCAGCTTGTTGTCGTTCTTGACACGTCTGTCGAGGATCTATACGGTCCGCGCGCCTGGCTGGGGAGGCGGGCGCGAGGCGCCTGCCGGGAAGGCACGGCTCGTCGATGACGGCTTCGCGACCATCCGCCTGGCTCCCGGCCGTTGCAACCGCGCTGACGATCCACGTGGTCGTCCCGACGCCCGCGGCGGCCTCCACCGAGTTCTGCCTGGGCTGCCACGCGGATCCCGGCGTCGCCGACGGCCGCCCCAGCCTGCACGTGCGCCGCGACGCTCTCGCGCGCTCGGTGCACGACACGCTCGAATGCGTGGCCTGCCACTCGGGCTACGCCGGCGCCGAGCGCGATTTCGCCCGCCACCGGGACGGGGCGGGGGTTGCCGATTGCGACCCCTGCCATTCGGGCGTCGCGTCGCAGTACCGAACGACCGTGCACGGGCTCGGCAGGCTGGGGGGATCGGTCGACGCCGCGCGGTGCGCCGACTGCCACGGCTGGCACGACGTGCGTCGCATCGACGACCGGGCGTCGCCGGCGCACAGGCGCAACCTCGCCGCCACGTGCGCGCGGTGCCACTCGAACCCGGGCATCACCGAGACGTACCGGATCAAGTTCCCCGATGCGGCGAACCAGTACATGGAGAGTATCCACGCCTTCGGCGTGGACCGCATGGGGCTGGTGGTGGCCCCGACCTGCAACGACTGCCACGGCGTCCACGACATCCGACGCGACACGGATCCACGCTCGCCGATCCACCGCAACAACATCCCCGGGACCTGTGCGAAATGCCACGTCGGAGTCAAGGAGATCTACGACGACAGCATCCACGGCGTGTTCGCGGCCGCGGGGGATCCGCGCGGTCCGATCTGCACGACGTGCCACAACGTCCACGCGATCTCCGACCCGACGACGTGGAAGTTCAAGCTGGAGAGCGACGAACGGTGCGGTAGCTGCCACATGGACCGGCTCCGCCGCTACCGGGAGACCTACCACGGCAAGGCGATCGATCTCGGCCGCCCGGGCGTCGCGGCGTGCTTCGACTGCCACGGGTACCACGACATCCGGAAGTCCGACGATCCGCGTTCGCACACTTCCAGGGAGAACATCCTGGCCACCTGCCGGCGGTGCCATCCGGAGGCCGGCGAGGGGTTCACGGGGTACCAGGTCCACGCCGACCACTCGGACGAGAAACAGTACCCGATCGTCTACTGGACGTTCGTCCTGATGACGGCACTGACGCTGGGAGTCTTCGGCTTCTTCGGCGTGCATACGATCCTGTGGATCGTCCGGTCGATCTACCTGTACGTCAACGACTCCAAGACGTTCCGGGAGGCGAAGGTCCGCACGCGCACGAGCGCCGAGATGTACGTGCGGTTCACGCCGTTCGAGCGGTTCCTGCACCTGCTCGTCATCTTCAGCTTTCTGCTCCTGGTCATCACCGGGATGCCGCTCAAGTTCCACGACACCGTCTGGGCGCACTGGTTGTTCGAGATCATCGGCGGGGCCGATGTTGCGGCGGCGCTGCACCGTTTCGGCGCGATCGTCACGTTCGTCTACTTCGGCCTGCACGTATTCGCGTTGGGGCGGACCGTCTGGGTCAAGCGCGGGCAGATGCGCGATCCCGCCACCGGTCGCCTGAGCTTCCGCGGGATGTGGCGCATCCCGTTCAACCCGGACTCCCCGATGCCGAACCGGCAGGACGTCCGGGACTTCGTGGCGCACCAGAAGTGGTTCTTCGGCAGGGGACCCAAGCCCCAGTTCGACCGGTGGACCTACTGGGAGAAGTTCGACTACCTGGCGGTGTTTTGGGGCGTCTTCATGATCGGCCTGTCGGGGCTCGTAATGTGGTTCCCCGTGTTCTTCACCGGCTTCCTGCCCGGGTGGATCATCAACGTGGCGCTCGTGATCCACAGCGACGAGGCGCTGCTGGCGGCCGGGTTCATCTTTACGTTCCACTTCTTCAACGCGCACTTCCGCATCGAGAAGTTCCCGATGGACAGCGTGATCTTCTCCGGCCGGATCTCGCGGGAGGAGTTGGAGCACGACCGCGGCCGCTGGTACGCCCGGCTCGTGGCCGACGGGAAGCTCGATTCGCTGCGGGTCCGGGACGAGTGGGAACAGGTGAAGAAGCTGGCCCACCCGATCGGCTACATCGCGTTCGGCATCGGCGTCGCGCTCATCATCCTCCTCTACTGGGCCATGAGTTCGAGGCTCCTGAACGGATGAGACCGCCGGCGCCGGCCTTGTTCGCGCTATGGACGGCGGTCGTATTCGGACCGGCGCCCGTCTCGGCCTCGACCGTCATCTCCCACGCCGTCGAGGGTCGCGAGGACTGCGGGTCGTGCCACGGCCCGGGCGGGGTGAGCCCGTCGCCCGCCGACCACGCCGGGCGCGGCAACGAGACATGTACCGCCTGTCACGTCCCGCGGGCGCGCCCCGTCGACGTCTCCGGCCGGCCGGCCGCCGACCCGTGCCTCGGGTGCCATGCGGATCGCGACCTGTCGCTGCGGTTGTCCTCGGGCGAGCGGCTGGGGCTGCACGTCGACGGCGCGCGGTTCGCCGCCAGCATCCACGGCAGGGCCGGCATCGGGTGCACCGACTGCCACTCGGCGTTCGCGTCGGGCAAGCACCCCGCCGTCAACGCCCGCGACCGCCGCGAGTACGCCCTGGACTCGTACACCATCTGCCGCAAGTGCCACGAGAAGCAGTACACCGGGACGCTCGACAGCGTGCACGCCCTCGTGCTCGCCGCCGGCAACCGCCACGCGCCGGTCTGCACCGACTGCCACACGGCCCACGAAGTGGTCGATCCCGACCTCCCGCGGCACAGGATTTCGCTCGCCTGCGGCCGGTGCCATTCGACCATCGTCGAGCAGTACCGCGCCAGCGTCCACGGCGCGGCGCTCCACGCCGAGTCCAATCCGGACGTCCCGGCGTGTACCGACTGCCACGGCGTCCACGACATCCACGATCCCCGCACGGCCCGATTCCGCCTCCAGTCCCCGGAGTTGTGCGGCAAGTGCCATCGCAACCAGCGCCTCATGTCGAAGTACGGCATCTCGACCGACGTGTTCGACACGTACGTCGCCGACTTCCACGGGACGACCATCGAGGTCTTCCAGCGGCAGACTCCGGACGCGCCCAGCAACAAGGCCGTCTGCTACGACTGCCACGGCGTTCACGACATCAGGCGCGTGTCCGACCCGGACTCGATGGTCTTCAAGGAGAACATGATCGAGACGTGCCGCCGCTGCCACCCCGGCGCCGCGCCCGAGTTCATCGGCTCCTGGCTGGGGCACTTCAGGCCGAGCTGGGACCGCTACCCCGTCGTCCACTTCGTGGAGATGTTCTACAAGCTCGCCATCCCCGGGATCCTCGGCGGCATGACGCTGCTGGTCCTGCTGGACGCCAGGCGCAGGCTCCGCGACCGCCGCGCCCGGGCGCGGCACGGAGGCCGAACCGATGGCTAGGCAGCGCGAGTTCCGTCGGTTCACCGGCGGCGACATGGTCGAGCACTGGCTGATGGCCGTCTTCTTCACCGTGCTCGCCATCACCGGTCTCCCCCAGATGTTCGCGGGACACCCGGTCGCCGAGTGGGCGATCGGCTTCCTCGGCGGGCTGGAGATGGTGCGCGTCCTGCACCACCTGTTCGGCGTGCTGCTGACGCTGCTGACGGTCTTCCACGTCGTCCGCGTCGGCTACAAGGTGATCGTCCTGCGGGCGTCCCTCAGCATGTTGCCGCGCCTGGGCGACGTGCGGGAGTTCGCCGCCTGGCTGAGATGGGCGCTCGGGAGGTCGGACGTGCGCCCCGCGACGGACCGCTACGGGTTCGAGCACAAGATCGAGTACTGGGCGCTGATGTGGGGGACAGTCCTGATGATCGCCACCGGGTTCGTGCTGCTCGTTCCGATCCGGGTCACGTCGGTGCTGCCGGGCGAGATCATCCCCGCCGCGAAGGCCGCGCACGGGTACGAAGCGGTGCTGGCGGTGCTGGCGGTGATTATCTGGCATGCGTACAACGTCCATGTCCGGCACTGGAACCGGAGCATGTTCACCGGGAAGCTGACCGAACACGAAATGCGCGAGGAACACCCCGCCGAACTGCAACGGTTGCAGGCCGGGAGCGGGGGTGAAGAGGAGGAGAAGGAGATGGACCGGAACTTCACGAGACGCCGCAAGCTGTATCTCTCGTTCGCGACGGTCTTCGTCGTCGCGTCGGTGGCGGGCATGAAGATCCTGCTCACCGAGGAGACGGCGATAGCCGGGATACCGCGGATCCAGGCGACGCCGTTCGCTCCGGCCGATGCGCCCGCTGCGCCTTCCATGGCGCCCGGCGCACGCGGGCCGGCCGCGGCGGCGAATTCGCCGTCCCGGACCCCCCACACGCTCGAGGGCCGCGGCGACTGCCTGATGTGCCACAAGACCGGTGGGGTCAAGCCGATACCGGCCGACCACGCCGGGCGCGCAAACGCCACCTGCGTCGGCTGCCACCCTGCCGGCGGGAGCTGACCCGGCCGCGCACCGGGCGGTGCGTGCAGAACGGCTCCTCGCCGAGGTAGTCGCCCGTCATGGCGTACGCCCGCGCGCGGCAGCCGCCGCAGACGTTCCGGTACTCGCAGATCCCGCACCGCCCGCGGTAGCCCGCGCGGTTCCGCATTTCGGCGAAGAGCGGCGAGTCCAGCCAGATCGACCGGAAGTCCATGCCGTTGGCGCGCAGGTCCCCGGCCGGCGCGTCGAGGAACCCGCAGATCCGGACGATGCCGACGTGGGAGATGAACGCGAACTGTTGGCCGCCCATGCAGCCGATGGACGGGCGGGCGGCGTGGGGCCCGGGGCGGGGCGGGACCTCGCCTGCCTGCGCGGGTGGGCGGCGGGCCGCGGCGTCGCGTTGCCGCACGATGCGGTTGTAGTGCGGGGCGCAGGTGACCTTCTGATCGATCCGCCCGTCGGCTCGCAGGTCGGCCAGCCACCCGAGCACCCGCTCGTACTCGTCCGGCGGAAGCCCGTCGTCGGCCATCGTGGACGCCCGCCCGGTCGGGACCAGCAGGAACGGATGGAAGGCGGCGGCGCCGACCTCGACGGCCAGCGAACGGATCGCGGGGAGATCGCCGACGTTCCGCCGCGTCACCGTCGTGTTGACCTGGAACTCCAACCCGGCGGCGCGGGCCGCCCGCGCCGCCGCGACCACCTGCTCGAACGCCCCCCGCACGCCGCGGAAGCCGTCGTGCGACGCCGCGGTCGCTCCGTCGATCGACAGAGAGATGCGCGCCATGCCGGCCTCCTTCATCGCGCGGCACGCCGCCTCGTCCACCAGCGCGCCGCACGGCGCCGCCACGGGCCGCATGCCGCGCTCGGCCGCCCCGCGGGCGATCTCCAGGAAATCGGGGCGCAGCATCGGCTCTCCGCCGGTGAGGATCAGAATCGGCCGAGCGAACGTCGCGATGTCATCCAGCAGGCGGAACGCCTCGGCGGTGGTGAACTCGCCGGGGAACGGCCCCACCCCGGCCGCGGCGCGACAGTGCACGCAGCGCAGGGGGCACGAACGCGTCAACTCCCAGGCTATCAGCGCTGGAGGGGCGCGGGAGTCATCCACGTCCACGGCCACGTCCACGTTCAGGGGGTGGGCGGGAGACGCTCGGCGATCTCCTCCTCGGTGAGGTAGCAGGCCGGATCCTCGGCCCATGGATCGCCGTGGACGGCCTCGGCGCGCACGCGCATGTTCCCGTTGCAGATGTCGACGTAGCCGCACCGCCCGCACTTGCCGCCAAGCAGTTCCCGGCGGTTCCGCAGCGCCGCCAGCAGCGGATGATCGCTCGTCCATGTCGCCGAGAACGGCCGCCTCCGCACGTTGCCGATCGTCACGGTGCGCCAGAACTGGTCCGGGTGGATCGTCCCGTCCCAGCTTACGCAGGCGATCCGCCGGCCCGAGGCGTTGCCTCCGTTGCGGCGCAGCAGGTCGAGCGCCGCGGCGGCCTTGGCCGGGTCCTCGCGATCGAGACGGCGAAGCAGGAAGACGCCGTCGGCGTGGTTGTCCACCGTCAGCACCTCGGCCGGGAAGCCGTCGGCGTGCAGCCGGGCCGTCTCGTCGATGATCCGGTCGATCGTCTCGCGCGCCGCGGCGTGGTCGAGGTCCTCCTCGCGCAACTCGACGCCGCGCCCGCTGTACACGAGGTGGTAGAAGCAGATCCTCGGGACGCCCATCCGCGCGAGCAGCCGGAACACGTCCGGTATGTCGCGGAAGTTGCGCCTGGTGATCGTGAGCCGGAAGCCGACCTTCAGACCGACCCGCCGGCACGCCTCGACGCCGGCGAGCATCCGCTCGAAACAGCCGTCGGCGCCCCGAAAGCGGTCGTGCGTCTCGCGCAGGCCGTCGAGGCTGATCCCGGCGTAGCCGAGCCCGGCATCCTTGAGCGCCCCGGCGGATCGTTCGTCCAGCAGCGTGCCGTTGGTCGACATCGCCGTGCGAATGCCGGCCGCGGAGGCGCGGCGCACCAGCGGCAGGAGATCCTGCCGGGCCATCGGCTCGCCGCCGGAGAACAGCAGGACGGGGGCGCCCCAGGCCGCCAGGTCGTCGATCATCGCCTCGGCTTCCGGCGTGGACAGCTCGTCCGGAGCGACCCCGGCGTCCGAGCCGCTGTAGCAGTGCACGCAGCGCAGGTTGCACCGTCGCGTTACGTTCCAGACGACGACAGGCTTGCCCGATTCCAGCGTGGCCCGGCCCGCCGGCGTTTCGCCGGGCGTGCCGTACCTCAATGCATCGTGGGGCTCGACCGAGCCGCAGTAGAGCTTGGAGACGCCGATCATGGTTCGCCCTGCCGTCCTTCCCCTGTGCCGAAGTGGCGGACCAGGGCTGCGACGAGGCCCGGAATCGAATGTTCGGTGGCCTCGGCGGAGACATCGAGCCCCATGCGCCGCACCTCGGCCGACGTGATCGGCCCGATCGAGACCACGGCGGCGCGACGACCGAGCGCCGCGAGACGCTCCCCGCCCAGCAGATCGCGCAGCCCACGCACGGTCGATCCGCTGGTGAAGGTCACGGCATCGATCTCCCCGCGGTCGATCCGCTCGATCACCCACGGATCCGGCGATGAGCTCTGGAGCCTGTACGCGCACACCTCGTCCACGGCCCGTGCGCCGCGCTCGCGCAGACCCTCCGGCAGGGCATCCCTGGCCTCTTCTGCGCGGAACAGCAGGAAGCGCCGACCCTCCACGTCGCGAGGTTCCTTCGCACCGGGGGGCTGTTCGGCGCCGGGCGCCTCACCGCCCCCCGGACCCCCGCGGAACCTCGCGGCAAAGCCGCTCGGGTCCTTCGCACCGGGGGGCTGTTCGGCGCCGGGCGCCTCACCGCCCCCCGGACCCCCGCGGAACCTCGCGGCAGAGCCGCTCGGGTCCTTCGCACCGGGGGGCTGTTCGGCGCCGGGCGCCTCACCGACCCCCGGACCCCCGCGCAGCGCCTCCAGGATCCCCTCCGCGATGAACCGCTCGGGCACGAGATCCGCCCGCACGCCGCGTTCCGCCAGCGCCGCGGCGGTTCCCGGCCCTATCGCGGCGACGCGGGCGCTTCCGAACGCCCGCGCGTCCAGGTCCTGCGCCGCCAGCGCGTCGAACAGGGCGGCCACGCCGTTGGCGCTCGTCAGCACCACCCAGTCGTACTCGCCGACCTTCCGCGCCGCGGTCCGCAGCGCCTCCGGATCCAGGGGCGGGACGACGCGAAAGGCGGGAGCCTCGACCGCCGCGGCCCCCAGGTCGCACAGCGCCTCGACGAGCCGGCTGGCCTGCCCGCGCGACCGGGTCACGAGCACGGTCCGACCGGCCAGCGGCAGCGCCGACGGCGGCATGATCGCCTCCCGAAGCCGAACCACGTCCCCGACGACGAGGATCCCCGGAGCCCCGATCCCGGCGGCCGCTGAACGCTCGGCTATGTCGCCCAGCGTTCCGGCGACGACGCGCTGGCGGGGCGTGCAGCCCCACGAGATCGCGGCGGCCGGCGTGTGGGCCGGCCTGCCGCCCTCCACCAGCGCCGACGCGATCGCATCGAGCCGGCTCATCCCCATCAGCGACACGATCGTGCCGCCGGCGCGCGCCACGCCGGCCCAGTCGACGTCCGGCCCGTCCTTCGTGGGATCCTCGTGGCCGGTGACGATGGTGGCGGTCGCCGAGACCCGCCTGTGGGTCACGGGGATCCCGGCGCATGCCGGCGCCGCCGTCGCGCTGGTCACCCCCGGCACGACGACGCACGGCACGCCAGCGCGCCGGAGGTGGATCATCTCCTCTCCGCCCCTGCCGAGGACGAACGGGTCGCCGCCCTTGAGCCGAACGACGATCCGGCGCCCGCGCGCCATCTCGACCAGAAGGTCGTTGATCCCATCCTGCGACATCTGGTGCACGCCGTCGCCGCTCTTGCCGACGTCGCGGATCTCCGCCGAAGCCGGAGCGAGTTCGAGCAGCGAGATGTTCGCGAGGTGATCGAAGACGACGGCGTCGGCCCGGCGCAGCAGCGCGGCTCCGCGGACCGTCAGCAGTCCCGGATCGCCAGGGCCCGCTCCGACCAGATACACCGTCCCCGTGGACTCGCCCACCGTACGCTCCGTCCGCGGCTCGACGATCGCCGTGCGACCCGCCGCCGCGATTCATAGTGCCCCATGACTCCCCTGGCAAGCGGCGAGCGCCGTCGGGGTGCGGCATTGCGGACAGCCCGAACGGTCACGCGTGGTCGTGCGGCGCTGCGTCCGCGGTGGTGTCGTCGTCCGGGGTTGCCGGCAGCGGTTCTCCGGTCGCCCAGTGGCGCAGGACGTCCGGACAGAAGTCCACGTCGTTCGGCCAGAAGATCGTTCCCAACTCGGCGTGGAGATCCACGCGGCGGAAGAAGCTCGGGTCTTCGAGCGGCTGGAATACGCCGCCCCGACCAACGATCCGACTCTCGAGGTCCACCACACCGACGATGCCGTCGTCGAAGGTGAGGCGGAGCCGATACCCGTCGAGAACCTCCACCCGCTGGACCGCAACGGATCGCATCGCCGTCACCTCCTCACCGGAGAGGCTCGATCTTCTTCGCCGGCTGCCGGCGCTGCACGAGATCCCAGTTCTCCATCAACTCGGAGCGGTGCAGTGCCGCCCACTCGACGACCAACGCAAGGGCTCGCGGGGAGAGCCTGCCGTTCAGGAGGCCGGGAGGATCGATGCGTACCTGTGCCCGCTCCTCGGCGTGCACGACATGGACGTGCGGCGGCAGGTGATCGTCGAAGTACATCGCGACTACCATCCCGAAGAACCGGCTGATTTCGGGCACCTCCCACGGCCTCCGGAATCACCCTACCACAATGCCCGAGCGGTTGCGATTGCGGCGCCGTCACGTAGTCACGGGAAGACCTGCAGGTAGCGTGGCTTGAGCGCCACGCCGATTTCGGCGCCCGGCTCGATGGACAGTCTGTCCTGGACGTAGCGAGGCAGGATGATCTCGAGATCCACGGGGCCGGAGAAGACTGCCCGGACGAACAGGCCCTCGCGCGCCAGCGAGACGACCTTCCCGCGGAGCCGGTTGTCCCGGACCGGATCGCCAAGCGGCCTGTCGGGGCGGATGACCATCACTTCCTCCGAACGCACGCCCCAGTGCAGGGACATGCCGGGCCGCAGCCGATCGCTCCGTTCGAACCGGATTCGGCCCGCCGGCGTG
>CAMTWF010000111.1:0-3891 GCA_947085355.1 uncultured delta proteobacterium | reverse complement strand
TCCAAACTCCAAACTCCAAACTCCAAACTCCAAACTCCAAACTCCAAACTCCAAACTCCAAACTCCAAACTCCAAACTCCAAACTCCAAACTCCAAACTCCAAACTCCAACTACCGACCACCGACTTCGGTGATCACGAACTCGACCCGGCGGTTCTCGCGGTTCGCGTCGATCGACGTGCCGTCCGCGATCGGATCGGCCTCGCCGAAGCCGCGCGCCTCCAGCCGCTCCGGCGCCACGCCGAACCCGATCAACAGCTCCCGGATTCGCTCGGACCGCCGCTGCGACAGCCAGAGGTTGAACCGCGTGTCGCCCTGGTGGTCCGCATAGCCGTTGATCGTGACCCGCGCGTACTGCGGGTGCATGGTCAGCAGCCTCGCCACCGCCTCCAGCACCGGCAGCGAGTCGCGCCGCAGGATCGCCGTGCCGAACTCGAAGTGCAGCATCTGCTCGAGCACGATCCTGTCCTCGACCACCCGCGCGAGCGTCTGGTCGGGGCAGCCGTCCTCGTCGTCGACGCCGTTGATCACCTCGGCCTCGTCGGGGCAGGCGTCGCGCGCGTCGGGGATCGTGTCGCCGTCGTTGTCCGGGTCCGGGCATCCGTCGCCGTCGCGGAACCGGTCGAGGTCCTCCGGCTCCAGCGGGCACCCGTCGTCGTCGTCGAGGATCGTGTCGCCGTCGGAGTCGATTTCCTCCTCGGGGCAGCCGTCTTCGTCCCGGCGGCCGTCGAAGTCCTCGGGCTCCATCGGGCAGGCGTCCAACGGATCGGCGATCCCGTCGCCGTCGTTGTCCGGGTCCGGGCATCCGTCGTCGTCCCGGAAGCCGTCCGGGTCCTCGGGTTCGAGCGGGCAGCGGTCGCGGCGGTCGTTGATGCCGTCGCCGTCGGAGTCGGGCGGCGGGACGTGGACCGAGCAGGTCGTCAGGCAGATCGTGCCGCCCAGGCCGAAGGTGATCCCGAAGGCGTCGCGGTCGTCCAGCGGGTCGTCCCAGTGCACTACCTGGAACCAGCGGACGAACGGGCCGAGCAGCAGGCCGTCCCACAGCGACAGCTCGTAGCCGGCGCCCGCGTCGAACCCGACGCGATCGAACGCGCCGGTCCGCACCCAGCCGACGTGCGCCGACAGCCACAGGTCGCCGTGCGCGTTCCCCTCGTGCTCGTCCTCGCGATCCCCGACGTGCCAGAGGAACCCCGACGAATCGTTGATCGGCCGCAGGCGCACGCCGGCGCCCGCCATGAAGAGCCGCCCGTCGGGCCGCGCGTTCGGCCCGTCGCCGGGGGAGAAGCCCGCGAACAGGAAGGCGGCCTCCACGCCGGCGATCTCCGCGAAGGCCCATTCGAGCGTCGCGCCCGCGCTTCCGCCGAGCCCGAAGTAGTCGTCCCGCTGGGGCGTGGACAGGAACGCCGCGCCTCCGCCCTCGAAGTGGAGACTCAGCGTCCCTACCTCGGCCCCGACCCGCGGCGAGGAGCACAGGATTGCCGCGATTGCCGACGCTCCTGCCGGGATTGACGCCGTCCTCGCACGTCCGCAGCGCATGCTCCGCGAGCATAGCACGTCGCCCCGCGGCGCCGAAGAAACCGGAGGTCTCGGCCTTGCCGCACGGCCCGTGTCTGATACAGTCCGCTGCGTCGCATGCACCGCCTTGCTCATCCCTCCGTAACGCTCGCCGCCGCCGTCGCGGTTCTCTGCTGCGGCCCTTCGCGCCCGCGGGCCGGGTACCACCCGTACGACACGCCGCCGCGGGACGACGGTGCGGCCGACGCGGACGCCCCCGGCGACGATGGCGACGGCGACGGCGACTGGCGCGACGCCGCGGACGCGGTCGAGGACGGATCGGGCGAAGTTGCGTGGCCGTCCGAAGTGGAGGACAACGACCCGTTCCTCGGCGCGCCGCAAAGGCTGGACGCCCCCGCGACGATCGAGGGCATGGTGGCCGCGCCCGCCGGCGGGCGTCCCGACGTCGACGGCTTCGTCGTCGCCGCACGGGCGGGCCGGATCCTCCGCGCCACCGTCTCCCCGTCGGGCGGCGGTCAACTCAGGGCGGCCGTGCGCATCCTGCGCCTCGACGCGGACGGCGAGCCCGAATGGGAACGCGCGACCGTCTCCCCCCAGCGATGGGGCGCGGCGTATCGCGACGCCTTCATCCCCGAGGACGGCGACTACGTCGTGGCGGTCACGGACCGCGCGAACCTCTCCGACGCCCCCTCCGCCTGGACCGGCGGCTCGGCCTACCGCTACGTCCTCTCGGTGACGCTGCTGCCGCCCGCCGGCGTGCCGCTCGGGCCGCTGCCGGCCGAGCGTTCCGCCGCGATCAATCCGGCGGGGACCGTCCAGGTGTTCGATCTCTCGTCGGCCGCGGCTCCGTGGGTCGAGGTCGCTCTGCGGGCGACGGAGGGGTCTTCGTACGACGCGCTGCTCGCCGTCTTCGACCGGACGGCCGGGTCCGTGGTCGCCGAGGACGACGACTCCGGCGGCGGGTACGACGCGCTGGTCCGGTTCCCGGCGCCCGCGTCGCCGCTCTGGGTGGTGGCCGACCAGGCCCGGGCGGAGGGCGGAACGCCGAGGTTCGTCCTGTCGGCGAGGGGCGTCGATCCGGTCTCCGAGGCCGAGCCGAACGGCGGTGCTGCCGATGCGAACGCGATCCCGTCGCTGCCTTGGACGGTCGCGGGCGTCATCGGGGCGCCGTCGGCGGATCGCGACGGGCGCGTGCTGGAGGACCGCGACGTCTTCCGGTTCGATGGCGTTGCGGGGCGGTCGTATGCGTTGTCGGCGACGCGCGCCGGCGGGGGCTCGGCGATCGACCCGTTCGTGTCGGCGATGCGGCAGCCGTGGCCCGGGGCGTCGCGCCCGGTCCTGGAGCACCCGCTGGCGTTCGCCGACGACAGCCCGGTGCGCGGCGCCGTTGACGCGCGCGTCGTCGTGACGCTCGTGACCGGCGGGCCGGCGTACGTCGAGGTGAGGGACGCGCGCAACGTCGCGGCCGAGCGGTCCGGTCTTGCCCCGACGGCCGGCGGCGACGGGTTCCGGTACGCGTTGCGCGTCGAGGAGGTTCCGCCGCCCGCGCCGGCGCCGCTGGGCGTGCTGGCGACGTCCCTGGGCCGCGACGATGCCGTCGGCGTCGGCGGGGAGCCGGACCGTTTCGCGTTCCTGGTCCCGGACCGGATCCCGGCGGCCGTCGTTCTGGGCGACACGTCTTCGTCCGCGGGCGCGTTCCTGCCGGCCGCCTTCGTCGCCCCGGCCGGCTCCCGCGACGTGCCGGCGTTCCTCGCGGCCCCGCCGGGCGGTTCGGCCGTCTCGCACCTGTTCCTCGGCGGCGTCGCGGAGCACGAGATCGTCGTGGCCGACCGTCTCGGGTCGGGTTCCCCCGCCTTCGCGTACCGGCTCGATATCCGCCGCCGCGCGGCGTCGGTCATCCCCGAGGCTCCCGGCGACAACGACGCCCCGGCGACCGCACAGCCGCTCGCATGGGTGGACGGCCGGGACGGCGTCGTCGTCGAGGGAACGCTGGACGGACCGGGACGGACCGCCGTCGACGCGATCGACGTGTTCCGGATCGAACGCCCCGCCGGAGAGCGCCTCGTCGCCTTCACCGGACCGGGCGCCGGTGCGCCGCTCGACACGGTCCTCGTCGTCCGCCGCGCGGACGGCTCCGAGATCGCCTCGAACGACGACGTGCCCGGCGCGACGGCGGCGTTTTCCGCGGTCGAGTTCGATGCAGGGGACGGCGGGCCGTTGCACGTCGAGGTCTCGACCTGGCACGACCTCGGCGCCGGCGGGTACTCGCTCTTCGTCGGGACGCCGTGAGGGTGCATATCCTGCCTTGGAAAACGGGAAGCGCGCCGGTTTGACAACCCGAGGCCGGGTGCTAGCCTCCCGTGCGGCGGGGTTCGGG
>CAMTWF010000110.1:0-7079 GCA_947085355.1 uncultured delta proteobacterium | reverse complement strand
TCGTCCAGGCTGTACCACGGCGTTCCGTCGTTTCGTTCGAGCCACCTTCTGTCCGCCATGCCCGCGCATGTCACGCGAGGCGGGCCCTTGAGCAGGCAGCCCCTGTCCCCTCCGTCGTAGCTCCACAGTCCGTGCTCGCAGGTCGGGAGCACGACTCCATTCGACCCGAGGTCCTGGGAAACGACGCCTATGCGAAGGTCGGTCACCGGGAAGAACCGCCCGGCGGTTGGGGCCATCAGTTCCCGGATGAGCGTCGGGAAGTGCTCCGCCAGCGCCGCCTGCTCGTCCCGCATCGTCGGCGACCGGTCCACCATGACCAGGATGTCGACCTTCGTCACCGTCTCGATGACCTCGC
This sequence comes from uncultured delta proteobacterium, assembly GCA_947085355.1. Classification (GTDB taxonomy): domain Bacteria; phylum Myxococcota_A; class Polyangia; order DRWM01; family JAAZOP01; genus CAMTWF01. The sequence goes on along the minus strand of CAMTWF010000110.1, from coordinate 6,724 downwards.
CCATGACGATCGTCTGTGAGACCGGCTCTATCGGGGCCACGTCCCTGTCCATGCACCCCGCCCACATGCCGGCGACGACGCCGGCGACCAGCACGCTCGCAATGTTCCGGTAACGCATCTGTGTCTCGCTCCTTTCCGGCAGGCCCCGTCCTCGTCCGCGCGCTGCCGATGGGCGCCATCCCGTCGCGCCCGTCGCTGATGTGTCGCCGGAGACGTGCCAAGATTTCGCCGTCACCCGACTGGGCGCCCAACCGAGCGTGATTGAAGGATTATCAGGTAGTCCGCGACGTCAGATCGAAGAACGGGCGCGTCCCGATCGGCGCCCACGCGGTTGACATCAGGCAACCATGTTGCGGTTCCGTGAGTTTCGAGTTTCGAGTTGGGAGTTTCGAGTTCCCGCCAACCTCAAACTCGAAACCCGAAACCCGAAACTGGAGCGCCGCGCTGACGTCGCGCTCGTCCCGATCGCCCGCGGTCTCGGTGCGCCACCGCGGGCCCACGTCGTGAATCCGCGACGCCCCGAACACGGCGGCGTAGGTGACCAGCAAGGCGGCAAGCGAAGCGGCCTGCACCAGGATCAGGACGCGGTCGCGCCGGGCCTCCATCCGCACGACGACACCGCGCTCCCGTTCCAGCGCCGCCCTTGCGACGACGGAGTCCTCGAAACCGTCCGGCGCCCGGGCGGGTCCGTGCGCGCGCAGGGCGGCCCGCACGGCGCGCATCTCGGCGACCGTCCGGGCCGCATCGGGAGATCCGGCCTGCGGGGGCGCCGGCGCATCATCATCGAGCAGTGCCGCGAGCCTTTCGGCCATCGTCTTCTCCGCGGGCGGAACCTCGCCCCCGGCGTCTCCCCCCGACCCGGACGGTGCATTCGACACCGGGCGCCCGTTTTCGTTCCCGCACCCGCTCATCCGTTCACCTCCTCGTCGATCGGGATCGGGCCGTCCTCCAGCAGCGCCTTCCGGAGGGCGGCCCGCCCGCGGAAGATGCGGCTCTTGACCGTCCCGACCGCGACCCCGGCTATTGCGGCGATCTCCTCGTAGGGGAGCCCTTCGATCTCGTGGAGCACGAGCGCCTCGCGGTACTCGGCCTCCACCTTCCCCAGCGCGTCGAGGGCGCGTCCGGCCAGTTCGCGATCCTCGGACGAACGATCCGGACGCTCCGTCCGCCCCATCGTCGGGTACTGGGCGGTGGTCCCGGGGCGCGGCTCCGGTCCGTGACCGGCGTCCCAGGCCACCTTCATGCCCGCGCGGCGGCGCCGCATGTACTTCAGGTGGTTCCTGGTCCGGTTCAGCGCGATCCTGTGCAGCCAGGTCGACAGCAGCGAATCCTCCCGGAACGACCCGATCGACTGGAAGACGGCGACGAAGACGTCCTGGGCGACGTCCGCCGCCTCCTGGGCGTCGCCGATCATGCGGAAGGCGATCGTGTAGACCCGGTGCTGGTGGAGCCGGATCAGCTCCCGGAAGGCGGCCTCGTCGCCGCGGCGGAGGCCCTCGACTAGCGCGTGGTCGTTCGAGTCCTTCATGGCCGGCCGGCGCGCGCCGCGGGGAGCGGCTCCCCCGCGCTGGTCCGGCCCGGCATGTTGGCATATACTCGCCCGCTCGTGGAAGGGCGGGGAACGGAGGTTGCTTTGCCGGTCGAATGCGGTATTCGTTTGGCGCGGGGCGTGGCGGCGATCCCGATCGTCGTCGCTCTGGCGGCGAGCGCGTCGTGCCGTCGGTCGGAGGATCCGCCGGCCGTGGCCGGGGCGGCTCGGGTCGTGTCGGCCGCGGACGTGAGGCTGTTCGTGCACACGCCGGTGTCGACCCGCGAGTTCGAGGACGCCGGGCGGCGGTGGACCGAGCGGGTCTGGCCGCGCTTCAACGGCGGGAGGATCCACTCGTTCCCCGGCGAGGACGGCGTCCCGGTGATCGCCGAGGCGCCGCCGATGATGGCGTTCCGCAACCGCGGGGACGACTGCGGGCCGGCGTCCGAGCGCCGCGTGTGCGTGCTGCCGTGGGAGAAGGTCGAGATCGCCGTCTGCGGCAGGCCGCTCGACGGCCACCTCGGCATCCGCGGCGACCGCCTGTCGGATTCGGTGATCATGGCGTGCCGCGAGATCGAGCCCGCCAAGGTGGTGGACGGCGTGCACCGGAACTCCGAGCGGGACTGCACTCGCGCGGGCGTGGCGCCGTTGTCGAAGTTCGCGCCGGAGGATCTCCGATTCATCGTCGACGGGACGGCGATCGTGGCCGGATCGGCGGTCCAGTGGGACAGGTCGGTCTGCAAGACGATGCCGTGGAACCGTTGATGGCGCCGCGGAACGTGGGGGCGGGTGCGGTAGGAGCGGACATGCGTGCGCCGGCGGTGGCGGTCGTCGGAGGGTCGGGGTTCTACGGGATGCCCGGCCTGGAGGGCGTCGAGGAGGTCGAGGTTTCCACGCCGTACGGCCCGCCGTCGGACGCGATCCTGCGGGGCGCGCTGGGCGGCGTCCGGATGCTGTTCCTGCCCCGGCACGGCCGCGGCCACCGGCTGATCCCGTCGGCGATCGACTACCGCGCCAACATCTGGGCGCTCAAGAAGCTCGGCGCCGACTGCGTGATCTCGGTCTCCGCCTGCGGCTCGATGAAGGAGGAGATCGACGTCGGCCACATCGTGATCGTGGACCAGTTCTTCGACCGTACCCGGCGCCGCGCCGATACCTTCTTCGATTGCGGGATCGCCGCCCACGTCGCGTTCGCCGACCCGGTGTGCGCCGACCTCGCGCGGTCCCTCCACGCCGCCGCCGAATCGCTCGGGCTGCCCGCGAAACTCGGCGGCACCTACCTCTGCATGGAGGGCCCGGCTTTCTCGACGCGGGCCGAATCCCGCACCTACCGCCAGTGGGGCGTCGACGTGATCGGGATGACGAACCTGCCCGAGGCGAAGCTCGCTCGCGAGGCGGAGCTCTGCTACGCGACGATAGCCGTCCCGACCGATTACGACTGCTGGCGCCACGGCGGGGCCGACGTCAATGTCGCCGCCATCGTGGAGGCGCTGCACAGGAACGTCCGGCACGCGCAGGACGTGATCCGCGCCGCCGCGCCGACGCTGCGCGTCCCCCGGCCGTGCGCCTGCGGACGCGCCCTGGACCACGCCATCCTGACGGACGCCGGCGCCATGCCCGCCGAGGCGCGGGAGAGGCTCGACCCGATCCTCTCGCGGGTGCTCGAACGACGCGCCCGGGGCGGCCCGTGAGCCTTCTCGTCGTCGGATCGATGGCCCTGGACGATCTCGAACTCCCATCGGGGTCGTTTCGCGACGTGCTCGGCGGGTCCGCCACGCACCTCGCCTTCGTCGCCTCGGCCCTGACGCACTGCCGGGTGGTCGCCGTGGTCGGCGACGACTTCCCGGCCGCGGTCCTGGAGGCGCTCGCGGCGCGCGGAGTGGACGTGCGGGGCGTCCGCCGCGAGCCCGGGCGGACCTTCCGGTGGGCCGGGCGCTACCTGCCGGGCTTCGCCGGGCGGGAGACGATCGGGACGTGGCTGGGCGTGTTCGAGCGGTTCGACCCGGCGATTCCGGAGGCGAGCAGGGACTCGGAGACGGTCTTCCTGGGCAACATCGCGCCGTCGCTCCAGGCACGGGTGCTCGACCAGGTGCGCCGGCCCCGGTTCACGGCGATCGACACGATGAACTTCTGGATACGCGGCGCCCGGGCCGACCTCGATGCGCTCGTCCGCCGCGTCGACGCCGTCTTCGTGAACGACGAGGAGCTGCTCGAATGGACCGGCGCTTCCTCCATCCTCGACGGGATCGACGTGCTGCACGCGATGGGGCCCCGCGTGATCGTGGTCAAGCGCGGAGAGCACGGGGCGTACATGTCGGACCGGGGCGATCTCGCGTTCAGCCCCGCCGTGCCGGTGCGTCGCGTGATCGATCCGACGGGCGCGGGCGACGCTTTCGCCGGCGGCTTCATGGGACACGTCGATCGCGCCGGGACCTGCGACCGTGCGACGCTGCGCGAGGCGCTCCGCACGGCGGCGGCGGCGGGGAGCTTCGCGGTCGAGGGCGTCGGCGCCGACGCGCTGGCCGCCGTGACGCCCGAACGGATCGAGGAGCGCCGCGCGATCCTGGCGGGCCTGGTGGGGTAGGCGGCCGCAACAACAGGCTGGACGCCGGGATGCCGACGATCCATACTCCGCCGTCGCCCCCGGACGAAGATGGTTTCCGGGGCCCCGCACGGCGCGGGAGAATAGAAGACAGGAGGAGATGACAATGGTTGGAAACAGGATGTGGTTGTTCGCGTCGCTGCTGATCGGGGCGACGACGCTCGCGCCGGTCTGCGGCGATGACGGCGGCGGGACCCCGGACGTGGGGGCGGACGACGGCGTCACGCCGGACGACGGCGTCACGCCGGACGTGACCGACGAGTGCGGCGTCCCGCCCGGCGCGTGCCCCACGACGCCGCACCCGGCGGTCCCCGAGATGCGGATGGTCCAGCTCACCGTGACGTCGCCCCCGGCGATGACGGGAGGGCTGTTCCAGGGCATCCTCAACGAGTCGATGATCCAGGAGACGTTCATCTGGCTGATCCGGTTCGAGGGCGTCGGCACCGGCTCGATTGCGCTCACGACCGGCTCGGGCGACAAGATGGCCGGGACGCCCTGCGACTACCGCTTCCTCGCCCCGGACTACCCGCCGGAGACGCTCGCGCTGTCCGAGACGGGGCTCGATTTCGAGCTGTCGGGCGACCCGATCGAGTCGCTCGGGGTCGCCATCTGGGCCGAGGGCGACGCCTATCCCGACCCGCCGCTCATCGTCCTGCCGCTGCGCGAGTTGGACATCGGCGGCAGCTTCGCGGCGAATCACCTGACCGTGGGCTGCTACGACGCCGCAACTGAAGAGTGGACCGACGGGGGCAACCTGGCCGGCAAGATCACGGTGGCCGACGCCAGGGCAGTGCCGATCGACGCGCTCGGCATGAGCCTCTGCGGCCTGCTCTCGGGCGACACCGGACGCCCCGGCGACCCGACGGACGACTGCGTCGACGCGCGCCGGCCGTGGCGCAACATGCCCGATACGACGGTCGGCGGCGAAGATGCCTACAGCCTCACCGGCGCCTTCTCGGCCACCGCCGTGAACATCGTTCCGTAGCACCGGCCACCGACCACCGACCACTGTGTTTCGCTACCTCTTCCGGCGCGTTGCGTTGCCGACGGCCGCGGTGGCTGCGTCGGCCGCGGCGCTGATCTGGTCGCTGCAGGCCGTCCGGGTGCTCCCCGAGGTGCTCACCGACGCGACGCCCGTCGGCGCGGCGTTGCGGGCGTTGCTTCTGCCGCTGGTTCCCGCGGCCGCCTTCGCGTTGCCGTTGGCGGCCGCGTTCGGCCTGCTTGTCGCGGCCCGCTCGTGCCGCCGCGACGGCACTCTGGAGACGCTCGCCTCGTGCGGGATCGGGCCGCGTCGCATCGCGCAGCCCTTCCTTGCGGTCGGGTTGGCCGCCGGTTTGGCCTCCGCGGCGCTTTCGGTCGCGGCCGAGCCGTCGGCGTTGGCCGCGCTGCGCGACGACGTGCCGGTGCTGGTCGCCTCGGCCGTCGAGGGACGCGCGTCGCCCGGCGAGTTCACGTCCGTGGCCGGCGGTATCGACCTCTTCGTCGGAGGCCGGGACGGCAGGATCCTGTCGGACGTGCTCGTGGCGCGGCGCGAGCCGGGGGGCGCGTCGGTGGAGGTGTTCGCGCGCTCGATGGTGCTGCGCCGCGGGGCGGCCGGCGATCCGGAGATGGCGCTCGAACGCGGAACGATCAGGCGTTCCGGCGCCGGCGGCGAGGTCGATGTCGCCTTCGATGCAATGACGCTGCCGCTCGACCTGGGCGACGCGCGCGGCGCGGTCGAGCGCCTTCTGCCGGCGGGGCAGGTGGCGCCGGCGGCCGCGCTGATCGATCCCGATGCGCTGGGGGCGTTCGGGCCGTGGGATCGCTACCTCGTGCTGCGCCGGCTGGCGCCGCCGCTGCAGGCGCTGCTGCTCGCCGTGGCGGCGACGGGGCTCGCGATCCTGCGGCGCGGCGGCGCGGCGGCGTGGTCGGCGACCGCGGGCGGCTTCCTTCTGGCGTTCGCGCTGCTCCGAACGGCCGAGCCGTTCTGCCGCGACGGCGTGCTGTCGCCGGCGGCGGCCGTTCTGCTCCCTCACGTGCCGCTTGCCGTTCCGGCGGCGGTCGCGGTCATGCCCTGGGGACGGCTTCGATATCGCCCTTTGACCTCCGCCGTCCGCGCGACTTGAATGGCGGCCCATGTCCCGGATCGCGATCGCCGTCGCCGCCGGCATCCTCGCGGCCGTCCCCGCGGTGGTCGCCTCGCTCGGCGGGGACGCCCCGGCAAGCGCGCCGCGGTGCCCGCGGCGGATCGTGTCGATGTCGCCCCACGCCACGGCCGCGCTCCTCGCGATGGGCGCCGGCGACTCGCTCGTCGGCGTTGACGCGTTCTCGGGGAGCCTCCCGGAGGCCGCCGGCCTGCCGCGACTCGGGTCGTACGTGGATCCCGACGTCGAGCGGATCGTGGCGCTCGGGCCCGATCTGGTGGTGACGGCCGCGACGGACGCGCGGCTGCCGCGGGAGATGGCGCGCTTCGGCGTCGCGGTGGCGGTGGCGCCCGATACGCGGCTGGACGATGTGTACCGCACGATCGAGACGCTCGGGCGCGCGGCGTGCCGCGAGGCGGCGGCGGCGCGGCTCGCGGCGTCGCTGCGCGGCGAGATCGCCGCCGTCGCGGC
>CAMTWF010000109.1:0-57544 GCA_947085355.1 uncultured delta proteobacterium | reverse complement strand
CTCCCCGAACTCCGCCGCGACGTCGCCCTCTTCCCGCCCATCCTTCTCGACAAACTCGGACCCCTGCCGCAGCTTCTCCGCGACGTCCTACCCATCACCGAAACTCGCAGGGGGGGTGACGAGGTCCCGGCTCATTACCTCCGTAGATGCCGGGTGCATTCGAGATTCTTGGGGGTAGCCCGTCCGCCTGCCTGCCCTGCCTGCCGCCTGCCTGCCGGCAGGCAGGGCAGGCAGGCGGGAGGCTGCAGCCGGGGCCGTGAACGGCTGCGCCGGCCCCCCCACAAATCGCGGATGCGCCCGCAGATGCCGCGTGTGACGCGGCGCCGGCGTCCCACGCCGAAGGACTTGTCGGGGCGAGTGGATTTGAACCACCGACTCCCAGACCCCCAGTCTGGTGCGCTAACCAGGCTGCGCTACGCCCCGAGAGCACCGTCGCGGCGGGCGTCGCCGACGACGCACGGATCATTAGCCTGAACGGGAAGGCTTGGCAACGGGCGCGACGGCGCGCCCGGGGCGCGCCGCCGGGGTGGGGTCGGCGCGACGCGGCGGCGGCACATCGAGCCTCGCCGCCAGGGCGTGGAGCGCGGCGGCGATTTCACGGAGCGCCTCGGCGGTCTCGCGCGCCACCGGGATGCCGCCGGCCCGAATGTCGCGGCGCACCTTGCGGACCGCACCGCCGATGCCGTCTTCGCGCAACGCCCGCCTCGCCCCGTCGATCGTGAAGCGGCGCTCGTGCAGCAGGTGACGGATCATCGCCACGAGTTCCACCTCGCGGCGCGAATACACGCGCTGGCCCGTCTTCGACTTGGCGGGCCGTATCGCCGGGAACTCCGTCTCCCAGTACCTGATCACGTGCGGCCGGACGCCGACGATCGCGGCGACCTCGCCGATGCGGAAGTAGAGCTTGTTGGGGAGACGGATCGCGGGGCGGTCGTCGTCGGCGCGCATCTGACTAGCGGCCCGGGTTCAGCGCCGCCCGGAGGATGCTGGAAGGCCGGAACGTGAGCACGGTCCTCTCGGAGATCGTGATCGGCATCCCCGATCTCGGGTTCCGGCCCGTCCGCGGCGCCTTGCGCCTGACGACGAAGTTGCCGAAGCCGGACAGCTTTATCGACTCGCCCCGGCCGAGCGTTTCCTTGACCACGTCGAACGCGGTTTCGACGATCTCCGCGGCCTCCTTCTTGCTGAACCCGCCCACGGTCTCGTGCAGCTTGTCGACAAGGTCGGCCTTCGTCATGTTGCTTCTCCTCGCGGATCGGCCCGGACTTCGCGCGGCATCCATCACGTGCGCATCGTTACCCGATAGCGGGCCGCAAGTCCATTCACGATGCCGGCATGCGCCTCGTCCACCTCGGCGTCGACCAGCGTCCTGTCCGCGACGCGGTACAGCAGCGAGAAGGCCATGCTCTTGCACCCCGGCGGCACCGGCTCGCCGCGGTAGACGTCGAACACGCCGACGGAGACGAGCCAATCGGGGCCGAGCGAACGGATCGCATCCTCCACCTCGCCGGCCGTGACCCGTTCATCGAAGATGGCCGCAAGGTCGCGGCGCACTCCCGGGAACCGCGGCAGGTCCGCCATGCCGGGGGGCGGTTCGGCGTCGAACCGCTCGGGCCCGATCCCGATCTCCGCCACCACGACGCCGCGCGGCACGCCGAACGCATCGGCGACGGCGGGATGGATCTCGCCGCACACGCCGGCATCCTCTCCGCCGATCGACACGCGGCACGATGCGCGCGGGTGGAACGCGGCGAGACCGGCGTCCGGCCGCAGCGCCCAGGACCGGCGCAGGACCCCCTCGGCGACCGCCGCGACGGCCGCGGCCACGTCGTGGATGTCGTACGCCGCCGGCTTCGCCGCCAGCCATTCGGGCCGCGCCCCCGCCATGACGATGCCGAGCCGCTGGACCTCGATCGGCAGCCGCGACGGGTCATGGTGAAAGGTGCGGCCGATCTCGAACAGGGCGACCGAAGGCTCCCGGTGGGAGAAGGCGGTCCGCACGTTCGCCAGCAACCCGGCGAGAAGCGTCGTGCGGAGCCGGGCGCGGTCGGAGGCGATCGGGTTGCGCAGGCGCAGCATCTCTCCGTCCGACGCGCCGAGCATCCGCAGCGGTTCCGCGCCGGCGAAGGCGTGGTTGACCGCCTCGGAGAAACCGCGGGCGACGAGCATCTCGCGCATCCGGCGGTGACGTTCGAACGCGCCGCGCCGCCGCGGCCCGGCCGGCAGGGCGGGCGCCGTCGCCGGGATCGAATCGAAGCCGCGAATGCGGGCAATCTCCTCCACGAGATCGATCTCCCGCCCGAGGTCCGCCCGCCAACCGGGTGCGACCACGTCGAACGCTCCGCCGCCGGCGCGCCGGACGCGGCAGCCGAGCGGTTCGAGCGTACCGAGGATCTCGTCGTCCTCGTAGCTGCGTCCGACGATCCGCGCCAGGCGTTCGGGCCGCAGCCTGACCGCCGCGCGGTCGGGGCCCGGGCCTCCGGCGTCGATCGCGGGTTCGGCCACCGTGCCGCCGCCCAGCGAGGCCATCATGGCCGCGGCGTGGGCGAGCGCCCCGGGGACGCCGGTCCGGTCCGTGCCGCGTTCGAACCGGTACGACGACTCGGTCGAGAGCCCCAGCCGCCGCGCCGTTCGCCGCACCGATCGCGGATCGAAGTGCGCGCACTCGATCAGCACGTCCGTCGTCTCCGGCCGCACGACGCTTCCCTCGCCGCCCATGACGCCGGCGATGGCCACCGGACCTTCGCCGTCGCAGATCAGCAGGTCGTCCTGGGCGAGAGCCCTCTCGATGCCGTCGAGGGTCCGCATGGACTCGCCGGGCCGGGCGCGGCGGACGACGATCCTCGCGCCGCGGACGCACGCCAGGTCGAAGGCGTGCTGCGGCTGGGCGAACAGCAGCATCACGGCGTTCGTGACGTCCACCACGTTGGAGATCGCGCGGACGCCGAGCAGGTGGAGCCGGTAGCGCAGCGGCCAGGGCGATGGCCGCACGGTCAGGCCCCGGACGACCTTTGCGCCGTAGCGCGGGCACCCGGCCGGATCCTCCACGACCACGACGACGTCGGGGCTCGGGGGTCGGGGGTCGGCGATCGCGAGCGGGCACGGAGGGCGCGGGACGCGGACGGGGCGTCCGAGGATCGCGCCGAGTTCCCGGGCGACGCCCAGGTGGCCCAGCGCATCGGGACGATTCGGCGTGACGGAGAGTTCCAGCACGGTATCGTGCAGGCCGAGCGCGTCCGCGGCGTCGGCGCCCGGCGGCGTCGAGTCGGGCGGGAGCAGCAGGCCCGACGGGTCGCTCCCGACGTCCAGGTCCGTCTCGGAACACAGGACGCCGGCGGATGCGACGCCGCCGATCCCGCGCTCCTCGACCTGGACGGATCCGATCCTCGCGCCCACGCGGGCGAGCACGACCTTGCCGCCGGGCGGCGGCACGTTGGGCGCGCCGCACGCCACGTCGAATCGTTGCACGCCGTCGCCCACGGTCACGATCAGCAGGTCCGGGCGCGTCGGGTGCGCCGCCGTCGCGAGCACCTCGGCGGCCACGACGCCCTCCAGGCGGCGCCCGGCCTCGTCGATCGCCTCCACCTCCAGCCCGGCCATCGTCAGGCGCTCGGCCACGACCGCCGGCTCCTCCGGGAGGTCGACCATCTCTCGCAGCCAGGAAACAGAGACGCGCATCCGTCGCCTCTAGAACCGCGCCAGGAAGCGGACGTCGTTCTCGTACAGGAGCCGGATGTCGCGGATGCCGTGCCGCAACATCGCCAGCCTGTCGACGCCCATGCCGAACGCGAACCCCTGCCACTGCTCCGGATCGTAGCCGACGTTGCGGAACACCTTCGGATCGACCATCCCGCAGCCGAGGATCTCGAGCCAGCCGGTGCCCTTGCACACTCGGCAGCCGGCGCCGCGGCAGGCGACGCAGCCGCAATCAACCTCCGCGGACGGTTCGGTGAACGGGAAGAACGACGGCCTGAACCGCACCGGGAACTCCGGCCCGAAGAACTCGCGGACGAACAGCGCAAGGAGCCCCTTGAGGTCCGCGAACGTGGCGCGTTCGTCGACGAGAAGGCCCTCGATCTGGAAGAACCTCGGCGAGTGCGTCGGATCGTCGTCGTGGCGGTAGACCGCCCCGGGACAGACGATGCGGATCGGCGGCGGCCGGGACAGCATCTCGCGGATCTGGACCGGGGATGTGTGCGTCCGCAGCAGCAGCCCGTCGCCCTCCAGGAAGAACGTGTCCTGCATGTCGCGGGCCGGGTGGTCCGGGGGGAACCCGAGCGCGCCGAAGTTGTGGAAGTCGTCCTCCACCTCCGGCCCGTCGGCGACCTCGAACCCCAGACCCGCGAAGACGTCGACGGCGTCCTGCATCGTCGACGACAACGGATGCGCGTGGCCGACTCGCGGACCGCGCGGCGGAAGGGAGACATCGACCGGGCGTTCCGTCGCGGCGCGTCGCAGCTCGTCGCGATCGATTTGGGCCAGGCGAGCGTCGCCCCGGCGGGCGATCTCATCCTTGGCCGCGTTGATGGCGGCCCCGATCCGCGGCCGGCGGTCGGGTGCGACCGACGGGAGCAGCTTGAGGAGCGCGGTGATCGCTCCCTTCCGGCCGGTCAGGCGGGAAACGGCGGCGCGCACCTCGTCGGGGCTGCGTGCCGCGGCCAGCGCGGGGTCGAGGTCCGCAAGCAGACGCCGGATCTCGGCCTCGACATCGGCGGCCCCGCCGGTTCCTTCCCCGTCCGCGCTCATGGCATGTCCTCGAAAGCGGGCGGCCTTACGGCAGGGACGACCACCACGGGCACGGTCGGAGTGCTAGGCCGCGGCCCCGCGGGCGATCGCGGCGACGGCGCCGAAAGCGCTCGGATCGGCCACGGCGAGGTCGGCGAGCGACTTGCGGTTGAGGCCGACGTTGGAGCGCGCCAGGCCGGCGATGAGGCGGCTGTACGAGAGGGCGTGCAGACGGGCGGCGGCGTTGATCCGCACGATCCACAGCCGCCGGAAGTCGCCCTTGCGCTCGCGCCGGTGCCGATAGGCGTAGATCCAGGCATGATGGACGGCGTCGACCGCCCTGCGGAACATCTTGCGCCGGCCCCCGTAGTACCCCTTCGCAAGCTTCATGATGCGGTTGCGGCGCCTGCGCGCCTTGAAGCCACGCTTGACCCTCATAGGTCCTCTCCTTCCGTCGCCGGCCGGCTCACCCGTTGGGGAGCATCCGCCGGACCCGCTTCGCGTTCGCGGCGGTGACGATCGCCCCCTTCCGCAGCCTTCGCCGCCTCTGCGGCGACTTGTGCTGGAGCAGGTGGCTGTGCATCGCCTTCCATCTCTTGACCTTGCCGCTCGGCAGAACCCGCATCCGCTTGCGGGTCGCCCGACGGGTCTTCATCTTCGGCATCGCCCGGACCTCCATGGGCGGCGGCATCATCGCGTGCGCCGCCGCCGGAGCCGCCTTCCTTACACCCGCCGCCCGGCGGGATCAAGTGCGTGGACCCGGGTCGGGCCAGTGCGTGGCGCCCATCGACGACCTGGCCGATCCGCCCGCGGAGATCCCGGTCGAGGCGGCGAAGGTGACGGATCGGTCCGCGGCCGTCGGGCGGACGCTGCGCGACCTCGACCTGCGGGCCGAGACGGGCGCGTCTGTCCTGGCGATCATGCGCCGCGGCGAGATGCGCGCGAACCCGGCGCCCGAGACGCGCCTGGAGGCCGACGACACGGTCGTGCTGATCGGCACGGCCGAGCAGCTCGGCCGGGCGCGCGCGACGCTCGGCAGGCCCACCGCGGCATGAGCGCCCGTGGTCGTTCAAGGGGACACACCCACGGGCGCGACTCCAACTCGGCGCGGGCGCGACTCCGGGACGGGGGAGGATGCTGGACCGGCGGGACACGCCGGCAATATCCTGCCCGCCATGTCGATCGACCTCGAGGAGGCCCTCAAGAAGCACTTCGGCTTCCACGCGTTCCGCGAGGGGCAGCGGGACGTCGTCGAGACCCTCCTCGCGGGCAAGGACGCTCTCGTCGTCATGCCCACCGGCGGCGGGAAGTCCCTCTGCTACCAGCTCCCCGCCCTCCTCCTCCCCGGGGTCACCCTCGTCGTGTCGCCGCTCATCGCACTCATGAAGGACCAGGTCGACGGCCTCACCGAGCGCAGCCTTCCCGCCACGTTCATCAACAGCGCCCTCGACATGGAGGAGGCGTGGGACCGCCTCCAGGGACTCGCGCGGGGCGCCTACAAGCTCGTCTACGTCGCCCCCGAGCGGTTCAAGAACGAGCGGTTCCTCGCCGCCCTCGCGAAGGCCGAGATCTCCCTCCTCGCCGTCGACGAGGCCCACTGCATCAGCCAGTGGGGGCACGACTTCCGCCCCGACTACATGAAGATCCGCGACGCCGTCGATCGCGTCGGCCGCCCGCCCGTGGCCGCGTTCACCGCCACGGCCACGCCGCGCGTCAAGGACGACATCCGCGCCCAGCTCTTCACGTCGGAGACGCGCGAGTTCTTCGTCGGGTTCGACCGGAAGAACCTCTTCCTCCGAGTCCGCCGGGTCGGGGGAAACGACGAGAAGATCGCTGAGATCGTCGAGACCGTCCACCGCCTCGGCCTCGTCAAGGACGGAAAGCCCGCCCGCCGCGGCTCCGCGATCGTCTACTGCGCGACGCGCAAGAACGTCGAGCGCGTCGTGGAGATCCTCCGCGTCGAGCGGATCCCCGCCGTCGGGTACCACGCCGGCCTCCGCGACGCGCGCCGCAGGGAGGTCCAGGACCTGTTCATGGCCGACGACGCCCCCGTCATCGTCGCCACGAACGCCTTCGGCCTCGGGATCGACAAGCCCGACATCCGCGCCGTCCTTCACCACGATGTCCCCGGGAGCGTCGAGTCGTACTACCAGGAGGCCGGCCGCGCCGGGCGCGACGGCGAGCCCGCGACGTGCACCCTCCTCTTCAACCAGGCCGACACGCGGACCCAGGAGTTCTTCGTCGACCTCGCCAACCCCCGCCGCGCCGTCGTCGAGGCGGCTTGGCGGATCCTGACCTCCTCCAGGGAAGACGTCCAGGACGTCTGGCTCGAACGGCTCGCGGAACAGCTCCCCGGGAAGGTCCGCTCCGCGACCGCGGAGTCCTGCATCAAGCTCCTCGAACGGGAGGGGCACCTCGTCCGCCTCGGCGGCCCCGAGGACGAGGGCGCCGTCCGCGTGAGGCTCGTCGAGCGCGGGAAGCTCGCCATCGACTTCCGCCGCACGGAGGCGAAGCGCGCCAACGACGAGGAGCGCCTGTCGCGAATCGTCGCCTATGCGTGGAGCCGAGGTTGCCGGCGCGGGTACCTGCTGTCGTACTTCGGCGACCCCTCCACCCCCACGCGCTGCCCGGCCTGCGATGCGTGCGAGGAGACCCGGCACGCGGGGCGCCGGGAGGCGACGGAGGACGATGTCGTCCTCATCCAGAAGGTCCTCTCATGCGTCGCCCGGATGGCCGGGCGGTTCGGGAAGGCGAAGGTCGTCCAGGTCCTCTGCGGGTCGCAGGAGAAGAAGCTCATCGAGTGGAAACTCGACCGCCTCTCGACGTACGGACTCCTCCGCCACATGCGCCAGGAGACGATCGAGGCCATCCTCGACGAGATGATCGATGTCGGCTGCGTCGCGGTGAACCTCTCCGACACCCAGTACCCGAAGGTGGAGATCACGCCGCTCGGCCGCGAGGTGATGTTCAAGCGCGCGAACGTCGCGATCCGCCTGCCCGACGCGACGAAGCGGCGTCCGGAGGCGCCGAAACCCGCCACGGCGGCGCCCGCGGCCCCGAGGAACCCCTCCGCCCGCGTTACGCTCGATGCCTGGAGGCGGCTGGGGAGCATCGCGGCGGTGGCCGAGGATCGCGACCTGGCCCGCTCGACGATCGTCAGCCACCTCGTCGTCTGCATGGACGAGGGGGAGACAGTCGACATCTCGTCCGAGGTCCCCGCGGATCGCGCCGCGGCGATCGAGCAAGCGGTCGAGAAGACGGGGGAGACGGTCTTCCTGTCCCCGGTGAAGTCCGCCGTGCCGGCGGACTTCACGTGGGACGAGATCCGCCTGGCGATGGCCCGGTGGCGGCAGAAGCACACGCCCCCCGCGGAGCGCCCATGAAGTCGTGAGATTCACCACAGGGACACAGAGGACACAGAGATTCGATTCTTCTCCGTGATCTCCGTGTCTCTGTGGTGACAAGATCCCTGGTGTGCGCTCGGTCACGGGTTCGGATTCTTCCAGAAGTCGCCGCACGGGCCGATGTCGACCAGGATCGGGTTCGAGAAGGTCTCCAGCCGCCGCCACCACGGTTTCTCGTCGTCCCGCAGGAGCACCTCGACGCGGTACCACGTGTCGGCGGCCGGCAGCGGCCGGACGATGCGCTCTTCGAACTCGACGCCGGCCTCCAGGGGCCGCTCGACCGCCGCGTCCCGCCCCTCGAAGAGCCGCAGGACCGCATTGCGGCGCGACAGCGCGTTGATCTCGATCGTGAGATCCGCCGCGGCGGCGCCGCCGCACGCACGCACGATGTCGCCGAGGATCCGCCCGTTCACGGTGAAGTGGAGCAGCGTGCGCCCGGTGATGTAGAGCCGTCCGAGCCGCGCCGCCTCGATGAACTGCCGCATGCCGGGCTCGGGCGCCAGCGCCACGTTCCGCGGCATGCCCAGCCTCGGGAGCATCCGGTGGAAGTCGCTCCCGCCCACGACCCGGACGAAGACGCCCTGCTCGAGGATCCGCTCCCACGCGACGACCACTTCCTCCGTTCCCTTGGCGTAGATGCCGTTCCACAGCTCGACGGCGTCGATCGCGCGCGCCGGGTCATCGGGGCGCCAGAACGTCTCCGGCACCATCAGGTCGATCGCCTGCCGCCCGGTACTCCTCATCCTCCAGGTCGGGTGGGCCAGCGACACGAACGCCCCGACCGCGTGCGTCCGCGCGGCGACCTCGTCCAGCGGTATGCTGCCGCCCTGCACCGGGTGCTCCTCGACGCCCCAGACGACCGCGTGGCCCAGATTCCACCCGATCTCGACGCCGAGCAGCGGCAGGACGCGCGAGCGCACCTCCCCGAACGACCTGCGCGCCGCGGTGCTGCCGTGATCGCTTATGACAACCGCATCCAGGCCGATCGCCTCGGCACGGCGCAGCACCGCCTCGAGCGGGTAGTCGGCGTCCGTTGACACGTTCGTGTGCACCTGGCCGTCGAACGACCAGTGCGGCAGAACCGTCCCGTCCGGCAGGATCGTCCGCCACGAGCTGGTCCGGAACGCCCCGTCGCCGGACACCGCGGGCGTCTCGGCCCGCGCCCACATCTCGGGTTCCGGCGTGCCGCCGCGGGCCGCCGTTTCCGCCCTGGGTGCGCGGGCCTCCGGCCCGCCCTGCTCAGTGGACACATCGCCGGAGACCGGCGGCGAAGGACCCGGCCGCGCGACCGCATCGGGATCGCGCCCTGCCGCAACGGCCGCCTCCGGCGGCCCGCTGCGCGCCGAATGGTCTGGGGTGGCGGAGTTGCGATGTGGATCGCCGCAGGTCGGCGCGAGCAGGACAGGCGACACGACCAGCAGCAGCAGTCGGGCCGGCCCGGTTCCTTTCGATGCCCGCCGTTGCATTCGGCGTTTCTACGCCGCTTCCGCGGATCCCGCAAGTTTCCGGCAGGTATGGGGACAAACAGGATGGACAGGATAGACAGGATGGGATGTTGCATGAGGACCGAGAAAATCATCGGCGCGTGCTTCGAGGTCATGCCCAAGTTGGAGTTCAAGAGACTCCACGGATAGGCCGTTCCTCCTCCTGTTCATCCTGTTCATCCTGTTTTACTCCGGCGGCACAACGCGGCCCGCCGCGGCGCGACCGGGCGCGCGTGACGCCCTTCCGGCCGGGGACCCTCATCGCACTGCTGAACTCGCGCAAGCCGCGGGCGGTCTCGTCCGCCGACCGCTGGGTGCGCCTCACCGCGGCGCTGGCGCGCACGGCGGCGTCCTCCGATGCAATCCTCGTGGCCGGGATCGGGTGCCTCCACCACGACGTGGCGCTCCGCGCCGCACTGGATGCGGGCGGCCGGGCGTTGCTCGCGCTGGGCGGACCCGACGGCGGCGCCGCGACGCTCGCCCGCCGGTACCCGGAGGCGGCAAACCACCCGCGGGCCCGCGTCGTTGCCGACATCGGCGCCCGCTCGTCGCGGGCCGAGCGCGACCTGTGCATCTCGGAGTCGGCGGAAGCGGTCGTAGTGGCGGAGGCGAGGCCCGGCGGCGTCGTCGAGACGATCTGCCGCGAGCGCCTCGGGCGCGGCCGAACGGTCCTCGTCTGTCCGCCGGACGGGACCCGTTCCACCGCGGGCAACGCCCGCCTGCTCGACGACGGCGCGACGCCGCTGCCGACCGCGGCTTGGTTCGAGCCGGCCGAAGCGCGGCCTTCCCGCGCCCGGATCCCTTTCCCGTCCGCCGTCCGCCTGCCTGCCGGCAGGCACGGCCGTCCGCCTGCCTGCCGGCAGGCACGGCCGTCCGCCGTGTTTGTCGGCCGGCGGGACTACCTCCTGCACTTCACGCGCGGCCGCTGGGGCGAGTACCCCGGCGAGAGCCGCTGGGACTACGTCGGCAGTCTGTTGCGGCCGGACGGCCCCGGCGTTCGCGACGGGTTCGAGACGCTGCGCCGCATCCTCTCGGACGGCGTCATCCGCGCCGGTTCCCGGCTGATCCGCGGCGGTCATCGCGTCGTCTGCATGACCGATCTGCACCCGGCCGAGGTCGCCCGCATCGCCTGCTGGGCGCGGCACCTGGTGCGCTGGTCCTTCGAGCCCTATGCCGTCGGCCTGCGCCGGGACGCGGCCATGCGCCTCGGGATCCGCCCCGTCGCGTACGGCCCCGCTTCGCTGTACGCCTCCCTGCCGGAACCGGATCGCCACCTGTTCCAGCTTCACGAGCCGCCGCGGGTGGACTGGTCGGCCGAGCGCGAGTGGCGCGCGGCGGGCGACGTGGATCTGTCCGCATGGCCCCGCGACGACGCCATGGTCCTCGTGCCTACGGAGCGGGAGGCCCGCATGGTCCGCGAGTGGACCGGCTTCCCGGTGGTCGCTCTCGAAGGACCGTCCGGCGCTACGGCAGCAGCTTCCCCGGGTTCATGAGTCCCAGCGGGTCGAATGCGGCCTTGATGCGGCGCTGGAGATCGATCAGCGGCGTCCCCTGCTCCCATGCGAGGTAGGCGCGCTTCGCGGCGCCGACGCCGTGCTCGCCGGAGAGCGTCCCGCCGTGTTCGAGGGCGATCCGCATCGCGTCCTCGATGGCGCCGCGCGCGGCGGCCTCCAGCGCCGGGTCGTCCCACAGGGCGTTGACGTGGAGGTTCCCGTCGCCCGCGTGCCCGTAGGTGGCCATCGTCACGCCGCGCCGTTCGCCGACCTCGGCGAGGCGGCGCAGGACGGCCGGAATCGCGGTGCGCGGCACGGCGACGTCGTCGGAGAGCTTGCCGAGCCGGCCCTTGCCGAGCGTCTCCGACAGTTCCCGGCGGGCGGTCCAGAGCGCCTTCCGGCGTCCCGGATCCGAGGCGATCAGCACGTCGGCGGCGCGTTCGGCGAGCGCCGATCCGGCCGTCTCCGCATCCGCATCGACCGCCGCCGGGTCCCGGCCGTCGATTTCGACGAGCAGCACCGCGCCGGCGCCCTGGGGGATCGGATTCGGGCCTGCCGTCCGGATCGCCTCGATGCAGGTCCGGTCCAGGATCTCGATCGCCGAGGGCACGAGGCCCAGGCCCAGCAGGTCCTGGACCGCTTCGCCCGCGGCGACCACGTCCGCGAACGTTGCGAGCATCGTGCGGGTCGCCGCCGGCCGGGATCGCAGGCGCAGCGTGACCTCGGTGAAGACGCCGAGCGTCCCTTCGGACCCGACGAGCAGCGCGGTGACGTCGTAGCCCATCACGCCCTTCGCGGTGCGCCGCCCGACGCGCATCCGCGTTCCGCCCATCGTCACGACCTCGATGCCGAGCACGTACTCGCGGGTGACGCCGTACTTGAACGCCCTGGGTCCGCCGGCGTTCTCGGCCACGTTCCCCCCCACGGCGCACGAGTCGAGGCTCGCGGGATCCGGCGGGTAGAACAGCCCCTCGGCCTCGACGGCATCCTGGAACCGTCCGAGCACGATGCCGGGCTGCACGACGGCGATCCGCTCGCGCCGATCGATCTCCACGATGCGATCCATCCGCTCCGTCAGCAGGACGAGCCCGCCCTCGACCGGCACCGCCCCGCCGCTCTTGCCCGTTCCGCGCCCGCGCGGCGTCACCGCGACGCGCCGCCGCTCGGCCGCCTCCAGCGTCGCCGCGACGTCATCGGCCGACTCGGCACGGATCGCCGCGGGCGGCACGCGCGGCGGCAGGCCCGACTCGTCCGCGCCGTACGGCGCCAGCAGGTCGGGATCGTCGACGACCTTGTCCGGGCCTATCCGCCTGCCGATCTCGGCGGCGGCCAGTAGCGCCTTCTCGTCCGCATTCGAACGCATCGACCGCATGTTCGCGGGCCGCACGGCGAACGTCAATCGCCGCCGGACCCCTCCCGCATCGCCGCCGCCGCGCACGGCGCCGCGTCCCCCGGCGGGCGTCTACGAGTGGAACCGTTCCACGTCGTCCGTCGATCCGATCCGTTCGTCCAGGTAGTCCAGCGTCATCTCCCACGGCGTGAGGAAGACGGCCGGCCCCATCGTGCCCATCTCCTCCATGAGCGCGGTCCGCTTTGCGGGCGCGTGGGGTTCGCCGATCCTGTCGAGCCCTTCCACCACCTTCTGCAACAGGACGCGGTACTCGCGCCCGTCGTGGAAGGCCGAGATCCCGGATCGGTCCCGCTCCTCCACCTCGGCGCGCATCGCGGCATCGAGCGTGACGAAGCGGTCCGCGTCGCGCCGGGCGATGAGACTGCGCCGCACGAGCGTGTCGAGCCGCATGCGAAGGAGATCCTGCCGTATGCGTTCAACCGGGGGGGACCGCCCGGCCGCAGGACTGCCGGAATTCCCCGGCACCGCCGGCGCGGCCTCTGCGTCCTCCCCGGACTCCCCGCCGGCCGCCTCGGGCGGAGCCCTCGGCGGCCAGCCCCCCGCTCCCCGGAAGTCGCGAGGAGGGGGTGAACGGTTACCATCCTGCCGATCCATGGCCGCCTCTCCATCCCCTTCCGCCCCCTTTCCGCTTTCATCCCGTGAACGAGCCCGAGCCCGCGGGAACGCATATGCGCCCGGAGGCTCCGCTCGTCAAGTTTTCCGCTTGCCGCCCCCCGGCTTTTCGGGTTTCATCCCGCGAACGGGCCCGAGCCCGCGCCCGAGTCCGGTCTCGCGGAGACGGAAAGAGGGGGCACGCCATGCCGGAAACAGCCTGGAAGGACTTCGACACACTCGAGAGCCACATCGCCAAGCAGGAGCACCTGCACGCCCGCAGCCGCGGGATGTTCTCGGACCTGCTGCGGCGGATCGGGGTAGCCACCAAGATCGTGAGCTCGAAGGTGCAGCGCGCCGGTCTGCTCGACGTCCTGGGCGAACAGGGCGCCGTCAACGTGCAGGGCGAACGGCAGATGAAACTCGACGTCGTCGCGAACGAGATCATGAAGGCCACGCTGCGGTGGATGCCGTCGGTCGTGGCGCTGGCCTCCGAGGAGGAGGACGAGCCAATCGCCCTGCCGGCCAAGTGCGGCGACGAGGACGGCTACGTCGTCCTGTTCGACCCGCTCGACGGGTCATCCAACATCGACGCCAACATCCCGGTCGGCACGATCTTCTCCATCCTCCACCCCGTCGTCCCGGATCGCCTCTCGCCGGACAACTACCTCCAACCCGGGCGCCGCCAGTTGGCGGCGGGCTACGTCATCTACGGCGCCAGCACGATGTTCGTCTACACGACCGGCCAGGGCGTCCACGGCTTCACGCTCGACCCCGAGGTCGGCGAGTACGTCCTGTCGCACGAGAACATCCGCATCCCGGACGAGTGCCGCTGTTTCTCGGCCAACGAGACGAACTACGACGCGTGGGACGAGCCGTCGCGCAGGTTCGCCGACCACGTCCGGTACGGCAACGACCCGCGCTACGCCCGGACCTCGTCGCGCTACGTCGGCACGATGGTCGCCGACTTCCACCGCAACCTGCTGTACGGCGGCGTCTACATGTACCCGGCGGACCGCCGTACCGGCAAGGGCAAGCTGCGGCTGCTCTACGAGTGCTCCCCGCTGGCGATGCTGGCCGAGCAGGCCGGCGGCTCGGCGACCACGGGAACCCGGCGAATCCTCGACGTGCAGCCGACCGAACTCCACCAGCGCGTCCCGATCGTCATGGGCAACCTCGTCGAGGTCGACCTGTACGAGCGAATGGTGGCGGAGGCCGGGGGGGGCTGACGGCGGGATCGCGGGGATCGTTGCGGAGCGGCGTGGCGGGCGGTATCGTCCCGCCGAACATGCGGATCTCCACCCGTGAGGCGGTCTTCGCATCGTTGGTCCTGGCGGCCGTCCCGGCGGCCTGCGCGGGCTGCGACCGGGAGCCGTCCGGCACGGGCACATGGATCGGCTTGATCTCCTCCGGCGACGTGTTGTCGCGCGCCGACCGGTTCCGCGTCTGGGCGTTCGACGCGGCGGTCCAGCGGTGCGCCGGCGACGCCGTCCCGGACCCGCGCGGCCCGGCCCTGGCGTCGACGGGCGACGTCGCCCCGGGCGCGACCGCCCGGATGGACGTGCCGCCCGGCGCGCGAACGTTCTACGCCGAGGTGTACGGCGTCCCGGGAGTCGCCGATCTGCTGGCGACCGGATGCTCCGAACAGGTGCTGGCCCCCGGAGAGCGGACGACCGTGCTGATCCGACTCTCGGCGGTCGGCGAGGACGGCGGCGACGGGGATGCGGACGTCCCGGACGACGGCCGTGACGTCGATGACGCGGACTCGACCGACCACGCCGAGGACGACGCCGCGGAGGAAGCCGGCGAGGACATGGAGGTCGAGCCGGACGCGGCCGAGGATGCGGCGGACGCCGACGACGAGGCGCCGGACGCCGAGGACGTGCCGGAGGATGTCGAGGACGCGCCGGACGATCGGCCCGGGGACGCCGACGCCGAGGCCGCTGCCGGCGTGCACTACTCGTGCACGTTCGCGGCGACCGAGTGCACCGAGTGGCGCACCGCCGCCCTGCGCGGCATCAACGACTGGCAGTGCGGAACCGGAGCCGGAGAGCCGGACCGCGGGAGCGACGGCGCCGGCGGCGTCCTCGGGACCCGCCTGGGCGGAAACTACTCGGATCGCTCGGATTGCTACGCCCAGAGCCCGTCCATCGATGCGTCCGGCGGCTCCGGGCCGCTGCGGCTGACCTTCCGGCACTGGATGCAAGGAGAGGGCATCGCCGGCGACTGCACCGGCTCGTCGGCGAACAACGACGGCGGGCTGGTGGAGGCGTCCGGCGGCGGAGCGCCGTTCGCGGCCGTCGCGCCGCACGGCGGCTATCCCCTCAGGTCGTTGGATGCCTTCTTTTCCGGCGGGCCGGCGTACGTCGACGGCAGGCCGGGGTTCGCCTGCAGGTCCGGGGACCCGCTGCCGGCGCCCCCGCGGAGCGATTGGGAGCGCGAGTGCTTCGACGTCACGGCGTTCCGGACGGCGGACGTGAGGATCCGCTTCTACTTCGGCTCGGACTCGACCGCCAACGCGCGCGGCTGGTACATCGACGAGGTGGTCGTGGAGGACGGGGAGTGCCCGTGACGTAACCGTTCATTCACGCCCGCGCTACGGAACGTCGGGATGGCAGTCCCCCCGCCGCAGCAAGCTGCGGCGGGGGAAAGCGGCGGCAAGCCGCCGCACTGCCAAGGAACTCGCGCGCAAGTGACCGTGATCCTTGGACCGCGCAAGTTCCATTCCTCGGGGTCCGCCGAAGGCGGATGGGGATCTCCAAACTCCTTCCGTTTCCGGCAGTCGGGGCGGCGTTGCCGGTATCGGGGGCAAGGTGACGGGGTGGCCGGGGTGTGGCCGGGTGTGGCCCGGCGGATTGGTCGTGACGTGGTAGACTCGCCACCGGGGAGGCGAAGGAGGGGAAGCGATGCCGTTCCCGATCCCGATCGATCGCGAGAAGATCGCCGCGTTCTGCGCGCGGTGGAAGATCGCCGAGCTGTCACTGTTCGGATCGGTCCTGCGCGAGGACTTCGGGCCCGACAGCGACGTGGACATCCCGGTGACGTTCGCGCCGGATGCCGACTGGGACCTCTTCGATCATGCAGTGATGGAGGACGAGGTGTCGCAGATCGTCGGGCGGCAGGTCGATCTGGTAACCAGGAGAGCGGTCGAGCGCAGCCGGAACTGGATCCGGCGCCGGGCGATCCTGGAGAGCGCGGAGCCGATCCATGTTGCGCGATGACGGGGCGCTGCTGGACATGCTGGGCGCCGCCCGGCTGGTGGTTGATTTCCGGGGCGACGTCGACAAGGGCGGCTTTCTGGCCGGCGCCACGATTCGTCCGAGGCGGTCCCGGGGCGCCGGAGCGGCGGCCATGTCGGCCGCGGTCGTGCTGGCGTTTCCCGCGGTCGCCGCCGCGGGCTGGACGCTCCAGTCCAACGGCACGGGGCAGAATCAGGGCTTCTTCGGGATCTCGGCCTGGGACGCCGACCACGCAATGGCGGTCGGCGTGCGCGACACGGGCGGCGGCAACTCCGAGGCCGTGGTCGCCGTGACGTCGGACGGCGGCGCTTCGTGGACGCAGGTCAGGCCGATGGCCGGCCCGCCCGGGCCGTTCGCGATCGAGATGTACCTCGCGGTGGAGATGACGTCGGCCCGGCAAGCCTACGTCGGGGCGCTGGGAAGGCTGTACGTCACCTCGGACGGCGGCGCGACGTGGACCCACTACGCGGAGACCGAATGGGGACCCATGCGCGGCCCGCTCGTCACCGGGGTCTCGTTCGCCGACGAGTCGACCGGGTTCTTCGTCGGCTCGGCCGGTCTGGTGCGCAAGACCACCGACGGCGGCGCCGCCTGGACGCCGACCGACGCCCCGGTTCCCGACGTCGATCACGGCGGCGTCCTGGCGCTCGGCGCCGGTCGCGTCTGGCTGTGGGCCGGCAGCGCGGTCGAGGATCCCTCAACGGGCGAGGTGACCGGATACGAGGACGGGATGCTGGCGCGATCGACCGACGGCGGGGCGACGTGGACGACGATCTTCCGGGGCGAGACGCGGTCGGTCATGCGCGTCTTCATGCTGAACGCGACCGAAGGCTGGATGCTGTCCGCCTCGATGGCCGGGCCGCGACTGGAGCGGACGACGAACGGCGGCGCGGCGTGGAGCGAGATGGCGATCCCCGAGGGGACCGGCGGCGCTCCGGATGCCGTCCTCGACGTCTTCTTCTTCGATCGCTGCGAGGGGTTCCTGCTGGCCGAGCGCAACGAGCAGACGCGCCTGTTCTACACGACCGATCGCGGCGCGGCGTGGAACCAGGTCGATCTGTCCGGCCTGCGGATCCCCCTGCCCTTCCCGTTTCCCGTGTACCCCCGGCTGATCGTCCTGGACTTCCCGTCGCGCGACGTCGGCTGGGCCGGCGGCATGTACGAGTCGCTTGCCCGGTACGAGGCCGACGGGCCCGGGCCCAGCTGCGGCGGCGGCGACGGCGGAAACGGCGCGGGAAGCGATGCCGGGAGCTGCGGGTGCCGCGCGGCCGGCCGGTCCTCGCCGATCGGGGCCGGATTGGCGCTCGCCGCGGTCGCGGCCCTCGCGGCTACGGCCTCGCGCAGACGTAACTTCTTAGCGCGGCGGCGCCGCTGCGCCACCCGGACAACTCCCTTTGGTTGCGGCGCCGCCGCGCTAAGAAGCTACGCGCAGACGTTGTCCGTGCAGCGGGAGCCCCAGCGGCAGTCGCGGTCGCCGGTGCACGGCCACGTGCAGTACCCGCCGCGGCACACCATGACCGAGCAGCCGGAGCACGTGCGGCAGAAGGCATCGTTGCCGCACGGATCGCCGAAGCGGTTGTAGACGTTGCAGTTGCCCACGCGCACCGTGCAGTAGCAGCCAGACTCCGCCGGACGGCACGGCCTCCCCTCCCTGACGCACTGCGTGGCGCTCGGGCAGTCGAGGTCGTCGATGCAGTCCTTCGAACACCCGGCGTCGGTCGCGCCGCCGTAGTAGACGCACCAGTCGTCCGACGAGCTGCCGCCGTCGCCGCAGTCCGTGCGCCGGATGCACGCCGCGCAGATCCCGCCGGCCGGCGGGTCGTAGCATGTCGTCGTCGCGGCGTTGCACTCCCACTCCCGGCCGTCCGCGAGGCAGTCGGCGTCCCGCGTGCAGCATCCGTCGCGCGGCGTGCGCCGGCACTGCTCCTCGACACACGCGTCGTCGGTGCACGGATCGCCGTCGTCGCACTGCCAGCCGAACCGGCAGCAGTACGGCGGCTCCTCGGGGTGCGTGCAGACCCCCGCGGCGCAGACGTCCGGCGTACAGGCACGGCCGTCGTCGGGGCAGGCCGTCCCGTCCGCGACGATCGGGTTCGAGCACGTGCCGCTGTCGACGTCGCACAGGTCCGCCGTGCATGGATTGCCGTCGGCGCACGCCGCGTGCGTGCTGCACCGGCCGGGCGGCGCGTCGTCCGGCGCGTCGGAGGCGTCCGCAGCCGGCAGGCAGATGCCGTGGAAGCACTCGTAGCCCGAACGGCACGCCGGGCTGCAATCGCTCTCAGCGCCGCCGCACGCCGACGCCGCGGACACGGCCGCGATCGCGGCGCACAACCGGACAAGTCTCATTCCGGACATCTCGCACAACCTCCCCGGCTCCCGAACAAGCCCCCCCGCCCGGAGCCGACGCCGGTAGGATACTCCCCGATCCGCCCGCGGCAAGCTTCCGGGACGCCGCCCACGAACCGCTCGGGTCCTCACCGCTCCGTCGCCGCAAGGCCGGCGAGGGCCTCCGCGAGGGCGCCGTGCAGCGATTCGACCTCGGCCGCCGTCCACGTGGAAGGATCGCGCCTCACGAACGAGGTGCGGTCCACCCGGTTGTCGAAACGCGCCACCGGGAGGCGATACGACCTGCCGTGGGCCTCCACGCGCATCATGCCGGGCCGGTCCGACCGCCCGATCAGCCACTCCATGTCGTCGCACCCGTAGTCGGCCAGCATGACCTCCTCGGGAACGCCGTGGTGCAGGATCGATCCGGGGTCGTTCGGGTCGGCGCGCTCGCGGTTCCTGCGGCGCGACTCCTCCGGCGTCACCCAGACGTACAGCACGACGGCCCGCTCCAGGATCGCCGGCGACAGCATGCCCAGGGAGTAGGCGTAGCCCAGCGGCGGGGACAGCGGCATCGTGGCCCCTCGCGGGCCGCCGCGGGCGAACTCGATCACGACCGTCCTTCCTTCGAGCGTCTCCGGGCGGGCGGCCCGAAGGTCCGCGGCGAGCGCGCCGGCCTCCGCATCAAGCGAGGCTGCGAGGGCCTCGCGGACGGGGGGATCGAGCGCATCGAGACGCCGGGCGATGCCGGCCGCCTCCGCCGCATCGTCGAGCCGTCGCAGGAGATGGTCGCCTTCGGCGCGCGGCGGCGCGGCGGGCGGCGCCGTCAGCGCCGCGTGATCCCGGTTGATCAGTTCGATCAGCGTCCCCCAGTCGCGCGGGTCGCGGAACGATCTCCCGGGCGACTCGAAGAAGACCCTGGGCCTGCCGGCGGCGGCCGACTCGTCGTCGGCGCGCCGCATCAGGTGGACGTAGGGGAAGTCGTCGATCTGCACGGTCGGGCCGAGGTGGAAGTCGCGGCGGCAGCGGTCCGCCGGAAGCGACGCGATGTAGCGCCGCACCTCGGACTTGCCCGAGGCCGGCAGCGCCAGCAGCAACAGCGTGTCGATCGGTGCGTTCATCGTCCCTCCTTGCACCAGCCGCGAACGCATAGCACGACCCGCCCCGGCGTCACCACCTTGCCGCCCCCCGGTTTTTCAGGTTTCATCCCGTGAACGCGCCCGAGCCCGCGCCCGGTCTCGCGGAGCAAGACGCAGAGATAGGTGCGGGCGCGGGCTCGGGCGCGTTCACGGAGAAGCGGAAGGAGGGGCCGCATGATCGTGATGAAGTTCGGGGGGACGTCGGTCGGCGACGCACGGAGCATCCGCGCGGCGGTCGGGATCGTGCGGTCGCGGCTGGAGCGGCGGCCCGTGGTCGTCGTCAGCGCCATGGCGGGCGTGACCGACGCGCTGATCGCCGCCTGGGAGCGCGCCTCGCGCGGCCGCGGCGCCGGCGGATCGATCGCGGCGAGGCACCTCGCCGCGGCCCGCGACCTCGGCCTGCCGCTCCAGGACGTGCGCGGCGAGGCTCGCGGGATGGAGGCTGCGCTGGCGGCGGTGCGCGGGCGCCGCGGGTCGTCGGCGGCGGATCGCGACCGGATCGTCTCGTTCGGCGAGCGTCTGTCGGCGCACCTCGTGGCCGGCGCTCTCCATTCGGCGGGAGTCGAGGCCGCCGCGGCGCCGGCCGGCGACGCCGGGCTGGTGACCGACGCGGCCTTCGGCGAGGCCGAGCCGCTGCCCGAGGCGTATCCCGCGTTGCGGCGCGGCTTGCGCCGCCGCCCCGGCGTCCCGGTGGTCACCGGCTTCATCGGCCGCACGCGCGACGGCAGGCCGACGACGCTCGGCCGCGGCGGCTCCGACTACACGGCCGCGATCCTCGCCGCAGCGCTCGGGGCCGAGGAGGTGGAGATCTGGACCGACGTGAGCGGCGTGATGAGCGCCGATCCGCGGGTGGCGCCGGAAGCGCGGACGATCGAGCGGCTGTCGTTCGCGGAGGCCGCCGAGCTGGCGTATTTCGGGGCGAAGGTGCTGCACCCCAAGACGCTCCTGCCGGCGATGGCCGCGGAGATCCCCGTGCGGGTGCTGAACACGGGCGACCCGGCGCACCCGGGAACGCTGATCACCCGCGCCGCGACCCGCTCCCGTGGCGTCGTCAAGGCGATCGCGTCCAAGAAGCACATCATCGTCGTCGACGTCGTCTCGACCAGGATGCTGCTGGCCCACGGTTTCCTGGCCCGCCTGTTCCAGGTCGTGGCCGACCGCGGCGTGGTCGTGGACCTGGTGTCCACGTCGGAGGTCTCCGTCTCGATGACGGTGGATCGCGGCGATCGCCTCCGCGAGGCGGTGCGGGAGATCCGTCGCTTCGCGCAGGTCCGCATCAACCGCGACCGAGCGGTCGTCTGCGTCGTCGGCGAGGGCCTCGGGCAGGTCCCGGGCCTCGCCGGCAAGGTCTTCTCCACGCTCGGCCGCGAGGGGATCAACGTCGAGATGATCTCGCAGGGCGCGTCGAAGCTGAACATCTCGTTCGTCGTCCGCGGCGACCAGGCCGACGGCGCCGTCCGTGCGCTGCACCGCCGGTTCTTCCGCGCCCGCGCCGGGGGGCTGTTCGGCGCCGGGCGCCTCACCGCCCCCCGGACCCCCGCGGAACCTCGCGACAGAGCCGCTCGGGACGTTTGCGCCGGAGCGCCCCGATGAGGCCGGACGTACGGCGCAACAAGCTCTACTGGGGCGGCCTCTCCTGCGAGGCGCTCGTGCGCCACTTCGGCAGCCCGCTGTACGCCTACGACGAGGACGTCGTCAGGGAGAGGGCGCGCGCCCTGCGGGCCGCGCTGACGTGGCCCCGGAGCCGCGTGCTGTATTCGTGCAAGGCGAACTCCAACCTGGCGATCCTCCGCGTCGTGCGATCCGAAGGGCTCGGCATCGACGCCGTATCGCCGGGCGAGATATTCCTCGCCCTGCGCGCCGGCTTCCGTCCGGCCGACGTCTGGTACACCGGCAACAACGCGGGCGACGACGAACTCCGCTACGCGATCCGGCGCGGCGTGCGGATCGCGTTGGACTCGATTCCGCAGATCGATCGCGTCGGCAGGCTCGCCCCCGGCCTACCCGTCGCGCTGCGCGTCAACCCGGACGTGGGGGAGGGGCACCACGACCACGTCATCACGGGTGGTCCCGAGAGCAAGTTCGGGATCTGGATCGACCAGCTTGCGGAGGCCAGGCGGATCGCGCGCCGGCGCGGCCTGCGCATCGTGGGGCTCCACCAGCACGTGGGGTCCGGGATCCTCGATGCCGAGGTCTTCCTCGACGCGATGGAGGTGCTCCTCGGCGTGGCCGCGGGCTGGGTCGGCCTGGAGTTCCTCGACGCCGGCGGCGGGCTGGGCGTGCCGTACTCGCCGGGACAGAAGCCGCTCGACGTCGCGCGCCTCGGGCGCCTTCTGTCGGCGCGCTTCGCCCGGTTCTGCCGGCGCTACGGCCGCGAGTTGGAGCTGGTCCTGGAGCCCGGCAGGTACGTCGTGGCGGAGTCGGGCGTGCTGCTGGCCGGCGTCACGGCGATCAAGCGCACGCCGGGGCGCGTCTTCGTCGGCACCGATTCCGGCTTCAACCATCTCGTGAGGCACTCGCTGTACGGGGCGCACCACGAGATCGTGAACGCGAGCCGCGTGCGCGGGCCGACGGAGTTCGCGGCGGTGTGCGGCAACGTCTGCGAGAGCGGCGATCTGTTCACGCACGGCCGGGAGATGACGCGGTTCCGGGAGGGCGACGTCGCGGCCGTGCTGGGCGCCGGGGCGTACGGCTTCTCGATGAGCATGCAGTACAACTCGAGGCCGCGACCGGCCGAGGTGCTCGTGCGGCGCGGCCGGGCGAGGCTGATCCGCCGCCGCGAGACGCTGCGGGACATGCTGGGGCGCCAGGTCTGATCTACTACCCCCGAACTTCGTCGCACGGCGCGACGATATTGGTCACCGCGGAGCACGCAGAGAACACAGAGACCATTCTCTGCGCCCTCTGCGGTCTCTGCGGTGATTCATCCGGAGCGCCGTACTGAACGCGGCGGCGGTGTCACACCTCCTACGCCGGATTCACGGGACCGCCGACCAGGAGGCAGGACGCCCACCGCCGGGGCGCCGCCTCGATCAGGCGGGGCGATTCCCGCACGCAGCGCACGACGGCCTCCGGACACCGCGGATGGAAATGGCAGCCGGACGGCGGCGAGATCGGGTTCGGCACGTCGCCGCCGAGGACGATCCGCTTCCGCCCCAATGAAGGATCGGGAACCGGCGCGGCGGCGAGCAGCGCCTTCGTGTACGGGTGGAGCGGCCCGGCGAACAGATCCTCCGCCGGAGCCACCTCGACGAAGCGCCCGAGGTACATGACGGCGATACGATCCGAGAGCCGCCGGACCATGCGAAGGTCGTGCGAGATGAAGAGGAACGAGAGGCCCATCTCGTTCCGAAGGCCCGCCAGCAGGTTGACGATCTGGGCCTGGACCGACAGGTCGAGCGCCGACAGAGGCTCGTCGGCCACCACGAAGGCCGGCGTGAGCGCCAGCGCCCTGGCGATCGCGATCCTCTGGCGCTGGCCGCCCGAGAACTCGTGCGGATAGCGGCGGGCAGCGTCCTCCCCGAGGCCCACGGTGACCAGCAGCTCCCGCACCCGCTCCTCCATCGCAGCCCTCGACCGCGCGATGCCGTGCACCAGCACCGCCTCGCCAACGGCATCGAGGACGGTGAGGCGAGGGTTGAGCGACCCGAACGGGTCCTGGAAGACGATCTGCGCCCGCCTCCGGAACGCCCGCAGCTTCCGCCGCGACATCCGCGTGACGTCCTCGCCGTCGAAGAACACCTTGCCGGCGGTCGGCTCCACGAGCCGCAGGACGGCGCGGCCCAGCGTCGACTTGCCGCAACCGGACTCGCCGACCAGCCCCAGCGTCTCCCGCCGGCCGATCTCGAATCCGACGCCGTCCACCGCCCGCACCGGCCCGCGCCGCCGGCGGCCCCACCCCTCCTCGGAGCGGAAGTGCACCGCGAGGTTCAGCACCCTCACGAGGGGATTGGGGATTACGGATTGCGGATTGCCGACTGCTGATTGCTGACTGCCGATTGCCATGCCCGTGTGCCTCACGCGTACAGGAAGCAGCGCACGACGCGCCCCGGCCCCGTCTCGATCGCCGGCGGCGGCTCGACGCAGCGGTCGAACGCGCGCGGGCACCGCTCCCTGAAGCGGCACCCGGCGGGCGGCCTGCGCGGGTCGGGGACGGTTCCGGGTATCGCCCGCAGCGGCCGGTCGCGGGGATCGTCCGGCCGCGGGATCGACGCGAGCAGCCCCTGCATGTACGGGTGTTTCGGTTCGG
Source organism: uncultured delta proteobacterium (assembly GCA_947085355.1). GTDB lineage: Bacteria > Myxococcota_A > Polyangia > DRWM01 > JAAZOP01 > CAMTWF01. Next base: position 33,484 of record CAMTWF010000109.1, on the reverse strand, counting down.
CGAAGATCTCGCGCACCGGCGCCGCCTCGACGACCTGACCCGCGTACATCACGACGACGCGCTGCACCGTCTCCGCGACCACCGCCAGGTCGTGCGTGATGAGCAGCAGGGCGGTCCGCAGGTCGTGCCGGAGCTTCTCCAGCAGGTCGAGGATCTGGGCCTGGATGGTGACATCCAGCGCCGTCGTCGGCTCGTCGGCGATGACGATCGCCGGTCGGAGCGCCAGGGCCATGGCGATCATGACCCGCTGGCGCATCCCGCCGGAGAGCTGGTGCGGATACTGGCCGATCCGATCCTCGGCGCCCGGAATCCCGACCATGGTGAACAGCTCGATCGTCCGCAGCCGCGCCGACCGGCGATCGAGCCCCTGGTGCACGCGGAAGACCTCCATGACCTGATCGCCCACGGTCATCACCGGGTTCAGCGACGTCATCGGCTCCTGGAAGATCATTGCGATGCGGGTCCCGCGCACGGACCGCATCTCCTTCTCCGTCAGCGCCGTCAGGTCGCGCCCCTCGAACTCGATCGAACCCGATGCGATGCGCCCCGGAGGGTCCAGCAGCCGGAGGATCGACAGCGCCGTGACGCTCTTGCCGCAGCCGGACTCGCCGACGATCGCGACCGCCTCGCTGCGCCCCACGTCGAACGAGACGCGGTCCACCGCAACCAGGGGTCCCCCATCCGTGTCGAAGACCGTGACTAGATCGCGGACGCGAAGCAGGGGCCCTTCCGCCCGATCAGCGGCGACGGACATGCCCGGACGCTACCACCGGGACCGGATCAGTCCCACACGAAAGGCGGATGTTCAGGTCGTAGTACTGCTCCGAAACATCCTCGCCGGACACCGTCCGCTCGACGACCCTGCCGATCCCGCCCGGAGCGTCCAGCGTCTCCTCGAACGCCGTGGCCGGCACCCGGATCACGATGGATGTCCTCGACGACGTCTGCTCCGACCGTCCCTGCCATGGCCGCACGCTACGGATGAGCCGGCGGCGCGTCAAGCGCGACGCCGGGCGGGGTCACCTCGCGCCCAGCACGGCGCCGACGATTCGCTCGGCGAGTTCCTCCGCGGCGGCGGCGAAGGCGGAACGCTGGGCGGCGCCGTCCGACGCGGCCGTCCGCCCCGGGCGCTCCAGCCCGTCTGCTTCGAACTCCCCGAGGTCGATCCACCGGCCCTGGGCCGTGTGCATCCGGGCCGAGGCGCGGAGCCGCACGAGCCACGCCGCCGCCTCGAACCCGGCGGCGGCCGATCCCGCCGGGAACGCCGGCGCCTCCTCGGCCGCGAGCACGATCAGCTCCAGATCCTCGGCCTGGGGGCCCGTGCCGATCCTCATGCCCTCCTCGCGCAGCCGGCGCGCGACCGCCGCCTGCACGGCCGGGACCGCATCGGGGCGGACCGGACCGTGCGCCGAGATCGACAGCCGCACCGTCCGGCCGGTCTGGGCCAGCGAGTAGCCGCACGAGGCGAACAGGAGCGCGCCGATCAGCGCGGCGACGGCCACCGCACCGAACGGCGCCGACATCTTGCCGGGGGAGCGATGTTCGTCCACGTCCACGTCCACGTCCACGTCCACGTCCACGTCCACGAGGATGGACACGTCGCTGATCCGCTCACTTCACCACGAAGTTGACGAGGCGGCCCGGGACGAAGACGGTGCGGACGACCCGCCTGCCTTCGAGGTGGCGCGCGACGTTCGGCTCGGCCCGCGCGGCCGCAACCGTCTCCTCCTCGCCGCTGCCGGCCGGCAGTTCGACCTGCCCGCGCAGTTTTCCACCGACCTGCACCGCGATCGTCACCGTCTCGGCCGCCGCGATGGCCGGGTCGAACCGGGGCCAGCCGGCTTCGAGCGTCGTGCCGGCGCCGCCGAGCGTCTCCCACAACTCGTCGCACAGGTGCGGCGCAAAGGGCGACAGCAGGCGCAGGAGCGCGTCGGACGCCTCGCGCCGGGCTGCGCCGGCTCCCGGCGGCTCCGACGCCGACGGCGGCGGAGCGGCCGCGATCGCATTCGTCAGCTCCATGATCGCCGCCAGCGCGGTGTTGAAGTGGAGCCTGGCGTCGATGTCGTGCGTCACGCGCCGGATCGTCCGGTGGACCATCCTCGTCACCGCCTGCCATTCGGGCGCAAGCTCGTCGAACGGGACCGGCTCGCCGCCGCCCGCCGGCGCCGCCGCGGCCTCGTGCACGATGCGCCACACCCGCGCCAGGAACCGCCAGCACCCTTCGACGCCGTCGTCGCGCCATTCGAGGTCCTTCTCCGGCGGCGCCGCGAACAGCGCGAAGAGGCGCGCCGTGTCGGCCCCGTAGCGTTCCACGAACGCCTCCAGGCCGACCACGTTGCGCCTCGACTTGGACATCTTCTCGACGCGCCCCACCTGCACGGGCCTGCCGTCGATCCGGCTCCGGCCGTCCTCGACGTCCTCCGGGTAGTGCCACACCGGGTTCCCGGCGTCGTCCAGCGTGTAGTGCGTCTCCTTCGTCACCATCCCCTGGGTCAGCAGACGCTCGAACGGTTCGTCGGGCGTCCCCGGCGGGAGGAAGCCGAGGTCCTTGAGCATCATGTGATAGAACCGGGCGTACATCAGGTGGCCGACGGCGTGCTCGATCCCCCCGATGTACAGATCCACCGCCATCCAGCCCAACACGCGGTCGGGGCGCGCGATGCCGCCGTCCCACGCCGGATCGAGGTAGCGCAGGAAGTACCAGGACGACTCGACGAAGGTGTCGAGCGTGTCGAGGTCGCGCCGGGCGGGCTCGCGGCAGCGCGGGCACGCGACGTTCGGGAACGCCGGGTGGCGCGCCAGCGGCGAGCCGCCGTGCGCCTGGAACGCGACGTCGCGCGGCAGCACCACCGGCAGGTCCGACTCGGGCACGGGTACGATCCCGCAACCCGGGCAGTGGATCATCGGGATCGGACAGCCCCAGTACCGCTGGCGCGAGACGCACCAGTCGCGCAGGCGGTAGCTGACGGCCGGACCGCCGCGGCCGCGCGTCCGGAGCCACTCGGCGATCCGCCGCATCCCCTCGGTATTGTGGAGCCCGTCGAACTCGCCGGAGGCGACCTGCACCCCTTCGCCGGCGTAGGCGGCTTCCATCGTCGCCGGGTCGAGCGTCCCGTCGGGTGGGCGGATGACCACGCGGATCGGCAGGTCGTACTTGCGCGCGAGCTCGAAGTCGCGCTGGTCGTGCGCCGGCACCGCCATCACCGCGCCGGTGCCGTAATCCATCAGCACGAAGTCGGCGATGAAGATCGGCACGTGCTCGCCCGTCGCGGGGTTCACGCATCGAGCGCCGGTGAACACGCCCTCCTTGACGTGGTCCTCCGCGACCCGCCTGCGCTTGTCCTCGCCGCGCACGCGCTCGACGAAGGCCCGCACCTCCCGCTCGCGCTCCGTGCCGCGGGCGAACTCGATCGCCAGCGGATGCTCGGCCGCCAGGCTCATGAACGTGACGCCGAACAGCGTGTCGGGCCGCGTCGTGAAGACGACGATCGCCTTCTCCCCCGCCACCGGCTTCTCCAGCGGGAACGCGATCTCCGCCCCGACGCTCTTCCCGATCCTCGCCCGCTGCTCCAACAGGACCCGCTCGGGCCACTTCCCCTCCAGCGCGTCGAGGCCGGCCAGCAGCCGTTCGGCGTACGCCGTCGTCCGGAAGAACCACTGCTCCAGATCCCTCTGCACGACCGGTTCCCCCAGCTTGTAGTCGCGGCCGTCGATCACCTGCTCGTTGGCGAGCACCGTCTGGAGCGCCTCTGACCAGTTGACCAGCGACTTGCGGCGGTAGGCCAGGCCTGCCTGCTGCATGCGGACGAAGACGAGCTGCTCCCAACGGTAGTACTCGGGAACGCAGGTCGTCACCTCGCGGGTCCAGTCGTACGAAAGTCCCAGCAGGCGGAGCTGGCTGCGCATCTGGGCGATGTTCCCGAAGGTCCACTCGGCCGGATCCAGCCCCCGCTCGATCGCGGCCTGCTCGGCCGGGAGCCCGAACGCATCCCACCCCATCGGGTGCAGCACCGTCGCGCCGCGCATCCGCCGGAAACGCGCCACCGCGTCGCCGATCGCGTAGTTGCGGACGTGGCCCATGTGCAGACGGCCGGACGGATACGGGAACATCTCGAGCACGTAGCAGTGCTCCGGACCGGGGACGTCCGGAGCGCGGAACAGCCCGCGGTCCTCCCACACCTGCCGCCACTTCCCCTCCACCTCCCCCGGCCGGTACTTCCGCTCCGCCATCGATACCTCTTTTCCCGAGCCCGAGCCCGATCCCTTCCTCCTCCGCGAGATCGGGCTCGGGCGCGGGCACGGGCTCGTTCACGGGATGAAACCCGAAAAACCGGGGGGCGGCAAGCAGCAGTCGGCAGTCAGCATCAGGAGGGACGATTCCTCCAAGCTGACTGCTGACTGCCGACTGCCGACTGCTCGCGCTCCTGCATCGACAACAGGCGGCCTTTTGCAGATCGCCGGACTGTGGTCTACATTCCTTCCCGAGGAGATGGTCCGGGTGGGACGCATGTCCCGGATCGACGGGAACGCCCGAGATCGAGTACACGCTACGGCTCGACCGGGATGGAGCCAACCGCCTGCGCGTGCGCGCCACGAAAGCAGCCGGGCGAATCGTGGAGTTCGTCGTGCAGTACGAGGCGCTCGTCGGGGGAACCTGGCACGCTGTCGTCCGCTACGACACCGCCCATGGCTTCGTGCACCGGGACGAGTTCTTTCCGGACGGTCATCGCCTGAAGATGCCGCTGCCGTTCGCCAACCGGAATCTGGCCTTCACCTTCGCGTCGCTGGAGCTGAAGGCCCGGTGGCCCGAGTATCGGGCACGTTTCGACAGGAAGGAGATGTTGCCATGACCGCCGACCAGATGGTGGAGCGCAATCTCGACCTGCATGCCGAGTGGATGCGCTACGTTTTCGCGAACCCTGACGTGCTGGATCGCATTCCTCCGCGGGCGGTTCTCGTGTTCGTTCCGGACGACGACGCCGAACTGGCCGCGGCGAACTTGAACACCGCAGACGCGGAAAAGCGCGCCGGCAACGCCGTGGTCGTCATCCGGATGAAGACCCCTCGACCACAAACCCCCACCATCGAAGTCACCGCCGCCTGAGCAGTCAGCAGTCAGCACTCAGCTTCGAGGTATCATTCCTCCCGATGCTGACTGCCGACCGCCATATGTGGTACGCGCATCGCGTGAGGATCGCGATTGTCGGGCCCGGTGCGATCGGGTGCACGCTGGGGGCCTACCTGACCCGGGGCGGCCTCGACGTCGTTCTCCTGCACCGCGATCGCGAGTCGGCCGAGGCGCTGGCGCGATCGGGCATTCGCGTCGAGGGGGTCCGCGGCGACCTTGAGGTGGAGGCGCGAGCTGCCTGGGATGCCGGGGCCGTCGGCCCCGTCGACGTCGTGGTGGTGGCGGTCAAGGCGTGCGACACCGCGGCCGCGATGCGTGCCCACTCCGCCGCGGTCGGCCCCGCCACGGCCGTCGTGACGCTCCAGAACGGCATCGGGAACGTCGAGGCGATCGCGGGGATCGTCGGGGCCCAACGCGTGCTGGGCGGGACGACGACGATGGGCTGCCGGCGCCTCGGCCCCGGCCGCGTACGGCACGCCGGAGAGGGCGACACGTTCGTCGGAGAGGTGGGCGGCGGCGTGTCCGAGAGGGCCGAGCGGATCGCCGCGACGTTGACGGCGGCGGGCGTGCCGGCGCGCGCGGTGTCGGACGTGGCGTCCCGCATCTGGTCGAAGCTGGCGGTCAACGCCGGCATCAACGCGCTCACCGCGCTGCTCGGCGTGCCCAACGGCTTCGTGGTCCGCGACGCCGACGCGGACTCGCTGCTGGAGGCGGCGGTGCTGGAGGCGGCGGCGGTGGCGGGTGCGGCGGGTGTGCCGCTGGACGGCGCCCAGACCGTGTCGATGGCGCGCGAAGTGGCGAGGCGGACCGCGGCCAACCGATCGAGCATGCTGTCGGACATCGAGGCCGGGCGCAGGACGGAGATCGACCGGATCAACGGCGCCGTGGCGCGGCTCGGCGAACGCCACGGAGTCGCCACGCCCGTCAACGCCGTTCTGGCCGCCCTGGTGCGCGCCCTGGAAGGCGCGCGGGCCGCCGAGGCGCGCCGATGACGACGGATGGGGGGCAGGGTCGCTGGTCCGGCAAGGTGGTGGATGCCCGCGCGGCCCTGCGGGAGGTGCGCCCCGGCGACCACGTGTTCGTCGGGTCGGGGTGCGCCGAGCCGCGGCGCCTCGTGCGTGAGCTGGCGGCCATGGCCGACGATCTGGGCGGCAACGAGGTGACCCACCTGCTCGGCCTCGGCGAGACCTCGCTGTGCGACGAGCGGTTCGCCGACGCCCTGCGGCTCAACGCGCCGTTCATCGGCGCCGGCGCCCGCGCGGCGGTGGCGGCCGGCCGTGCCGACTACACGCCGGTCTCCCTCTCGGACGTGCCCCGACTGATCCGTCGCGGGCGGATCCGCGTCGACGTCGCGCTCGTCCACGTCTCCCCGCCCGACGAGAACGGCTGGTGCTCGTACGGCATCGGCGTCGAAGCGATGAAGGCCGCGGCCGAGGCCGCGCGGTTCGTCGTCGCGCAGGTCAACCCCAGGATGCCGCGCACCTGCGGCGACAGCCTGATCCACGTGGACCGGATCGGCGCGCTCGTGCCGTTCGATGAGGAACTCCTCGAATGGCGCCCGCGGGCCCCCGACGAGACGACGCGGCTGATCGGCCGGAACGTCGCCCGCCTCGTCGACGACGGCGCCACGATCCAGGCCGGCATCGGCCGCGTTCCGGACGCCGTGTTGGCCGCCCTGGCCGGCAGGAAGGACCTCGGCGTCCACACCGAGATGTTCTCCGACGGCCTGATCGACCTGGTGATGTCGGGCGCCGTCACCGGTGCGCGCAAGGCGATCGACGCAGGCAAGATCGTCGCGACGTTCTGCATGGGAAGCCGCAGGGTGTACGACTGCGTCGACCGCAACGAGACGTTCGAGTTCCACCCGGCGGACTACGTCGGCGATCCGTTCGTCATCGCGCGCAACCCGAAGGTGGTCGCGATCAACTCGGCCATCGAGGTGGATCTCACGGGCCAGGTGTGCGCCGACTCGATCGGGCCGCGCTTCATCTCGGGGATCGGCTCGCAGGTCGACTTCGTCCGCGGCGCCGCCCGCTCGGAAGGCGGCAGGTCGGTCATCGCGCTGCCGTCGACGGCGCTCGGCGGCGAGGCGAGCCGCATCGTGCCCACCCTGCGCGAGGGGGCCGGCGTGATGACGACGCGCGGCGACGTGGAGTTCGTCGTGACCGAGTGGGGCGTCGCGGACCTGGCCGGGAGGTCGATCCGCGAGCGTGCGCTGGAGCTGATCGGGGTGGCGCACCCCCGGTTCCGGCCGTGGCTGCTCGATGCGGCCAAACGTCTCGGCTACGCATGGGCGGACCAGTGCATCCCCGCGTTCGATTCGCCTCCGGGAGGCGAGTGGGAGTCGACCTTCGCCACGGCCGGCGGGCTCGTCCTGCGGACGCGTCCCGCCCGCCCGCCGGACGAGCGCGGCCTCACGGACCTGCTGTACGCGCTCTCCGAGGACGACGTGCGGATGCGGTTCATGGGCCACGTGCGGCGGTTCCCGCGAAGCGTCGTGCAGCCGATGGTCGTGCCCGATTGCGAGAATCGGATGGCGCTGGTCGCAACCGTGGACACGACGGCCGGCGAACGCATCCTCGGCGTCGCCCACTCGATCGTCGACCCGGCGACGAGGATGGCCGAGGTGGCGTTCATCGTGGCCGAGCGGTGGCGGCGGATGGGGATCGGGACGCAGCTCCTGCGCGAACTCGTGCGCGTCGGCGGCGGCCGGGGCGTCTCGGGCCTGCGCGCAGAGATGTTCCCGACCAACCAGGCGATGATCGCGCTGTTCCGCAAGACGGGCCGGCGCGTCCATGCCGCGATCGAAGAGGACACCTACGTCCTGTGGTGCATGCTGGACGAGTAGGGCGCACGCATGCCGCCGTGCGCTGCGCCGCGTTCAGCGATCGCCGGACGTGTCGGGCGGATCCGGCACCGGCTCGCCGGCGAGGCGCAGGTACATCCGGGCCGAGCGGCTGGCCGGGTCCTTCTCCAGGACCGATCGCCAGCAGTCGACCGCCTCGGCGCGGCGGCCCGCCTTGTGGTGGGCGATGCCGAGGTGGATCTTGGCCTGCAGGTAGTCGGGACGCAGGCGGACCGCCTCCTGGTACCGCGCGAACGCCTCGGACGGGCGCTGCGCCTCGGTCAGGAGGTTGCCCAGACGGACGTGCAGGTCGGCGAACTCGGGACACAACCCGATCGCCTTGGACATCTCGGCGATCGCCTCGTCCATGAGCCCCACGTCGTGGTACGCCTGCGACACGTCCGCGTGCAGGTTGGCGATCTTCCCCTTGGCGAACGGTTCGAGCCTCGAACTCCCCGCGACGCCGGCGCCGCCCAGATGCTCCATCAGCTTCTTGGCGTCGTCGTAGCGGCCGGTCTCGTTGTACGTGACGGTCAGGTTCAGGATCGCCTCGGTGTAGTTCGGGTTGATCCGCAGGGCGGCCTCGAACTGCTCCCGTGCGCGCGCGAGATCGCCGGCGTCGTGGTGGATCACGCCCAGCATGTTGTGGACGTCCGCGAACGCGCCGCCTTCCGCGACCACCCTTTCGAGGAACGGCCCGGCGGCGGCGAACTCCTTCCGCCGGTAGTGCTCGCGCGCCTTCGCGAGCATGCTCTTGATCGAATCGTCCATGAGTTCCTCCGGGCGCGCCGGACCGGCCGCGCCTCGGCCTAGTCCCCCCCCTCGGCGGTCCCCTGCATGAACCGAAGGTAGCGCAACGCCCTCGACGCCTCGTGCGACTCCCGGTGGCGCGCGGCCAGCAGGCCGAAGTAGCTCAGCGCCGCGTCGCGGTCGCCGGCGTCGAGCGCGACTATCCCGAGCATCAGCAGCGCCTCCGGCGCCAGGCCGGACTCGGGGTACTCCCGCAGCACGACGCGCGCCCGCCGCGCCGCCGCGGCCGGCCGGCCGCGATCGAGGTAGAACTCCGCCACGGACAACTCGGACCGCGCCAGCTCGGCCAGGCAGTCGCGGATCCTCGCCCGCGCCTCGTCGACGTGGGCGCTGGCCGGAAACCGGTCCACGAACTCGCGCAGCTCCCGCAGCGCCTCGCGCGTCGGCGTCTGATCCCGCTCGTGCGACGCCGGCAGGACGAACCACGACGAAGGGATCAACTCGAAGTGCGACAGCCCCCTGCGGAACATCGCGTAGTCCACCATCTCGTCCGACGGGTAGCGTTCGATGAACCCCCGGTACCCCGTCGCCGCCGCCCGGTAGTTACCCTGCTCGAAATCGCAGTCCGCCATCCGCAGCCTCGACAGCGTCGCCGCGCGACTGTACGGGAACCGCCGCATCACCTGCTCGAAGTACCGCTGCGCGTCGACGCAGTTGTCCGATTCGAGCGCCTCCATTCCGCGCTCGTAGTTCTCCTCCGCCGACCTGGCGTACGACGGCCCCGACGCGGTCTCGCCGCCCGTCGGCGCGCAGTGCGCGGATCCTCCCGCCGCCAACGCCGTGAGAGCGAGCAGGCCGGACCTGCGATTTCGGATTTCGGATTTCGGATTTCGGATTGGAGGAACACCACCTGCCTGCCGCACGTCGCAGCCGAGCCGCGGTGTGCCGGAATCCGAAATCCGAAATCCGAAATCCGAAATCGGTTGCATCGATCGCCTCCGCACCCGTGTCGGTCCGGCCCTCTTGGCGGCCGGGACCGCGAAAGACTACGATCGGTTCGGTCAGGCCGCAACCCCGGACGATTCGGCGGTCGGCGGTCGGGGGGATCGTCGACGTGGACGTGGACGTGGACGTGAACGTGAACGGAAACCCCGGAACCCGGGGTCGGGACTTCCCCGCGGTCGTCGTGGACGCCATGCTGGGCCGCCTCGGCCGGTGGCTGCGGCTTCTGGGAGTCGACGCCGAAGCGAGGGCGCCCGGCGGCGAGGCCGACCTCATCGCCGAGGCGCGGGCCTCCGGGCGGACGGTGCTGACGCGCCACCGCCGCCGCGCCGCGCGCCTGGAAAGCGCCGGCCTCCCCGTGCTGCTGCTCGATGCCGCCGGCCTGGGCGGCCAGATCCGTCAGGTCGCCGCCCGCTGGGATCTGCCGGACGTCTCCCGGAGGTTCACCCGTTGCTCCCTGTGCAACGAGCCGCTGTCGTTGCACGAGCCCGGCGCCGCGGCGGCATGGGTCCCCGCGCACGTGGCCGTCACGTGCGACCGGTTCGGGCGCTGCGCGCGCTGCGGGCGGATCTACTGGAGGTCCACGCACGCCGACCGCTTCGATCGGGATCTGGCGCGCCTGCTGGGCGACGCCGGCGCGCGGTCCGCGCAGTACCCATCGGGCACGGGCACGGGCACGGGCTCGTTCACGGAATCCGACCCCCCCGGTGAACGGTTACGGCGCCGGAACGGGTAGATCGGGTAGATCGGGCAGAACGGGCGGAACGGCCGTGGATCGCCGCGTCCTCTCGTGGTATCTGCTTCGGCGTGACCGATCGTGGCCGGGAACAGGAGAGGAGCGGGCACGACGCTCCCGTCGCGACCGGCGGCGGACCCCTGGGGAGAACCGAGGGGAGCAGCGTCGCTCCGGATGCAGCGGTGAGCGGTACCCACCCGCCCGACGCGTCGACCGGCGGGGAGACCCTCGCCGACCTCACCGGCGGCCTCGCGCCGGACGACGTTCCCGAGCTGCGGGCCGTCGCCGAGCTGGAGGCCGTCTACCCGCTGCTCCACGCACTCGTCGGCCGCTCGGAGCGCGACTTCCTCGTCCGCGCCGCCGCGATCGAATCGGTCGTCGCCGCCGACACGGCCGCCCTGTCGACCGCGGACCTCGATGAGCGCCTCTACTGGCTCTCCGACGACGCGCGACGTTCCGTCCTCGCCGTGCTGCGCCAGAGCGGCTGGCTCGAGTTCGACCCGCGGACGGGCACGTCGATCACCGACTCCGGTCGGTGGGCCTACGACGTGCTCGCCTTCCTCCACAAGCGCCTGCGCGAGGCCGGAATGCTGCCGACGGTGGCGGGCATCGAGTACGCCCTGCGCATCGGCATCGATCCGTTGCGCCACTTGGTATCGATGCGCGGCCGCCTCACCGCGCTGCGCGAGGCGATCGAGTCGGCGCGCGCGTCGCACTCCGAGGTCGTCCTGCGCCGCGCCGCGGCGCGGCTCCAGGAGACGCTGCGGCTCTCCTCCGAGATCCGCGCGGTCCTCGATCGCGTGCCGCTCGACAATCCCGCCGCCCGCGCCGTCGTGCGCGAGGTCCACGACCTGCTTTCGCGCCTGCACGGCGCCGGGTCGGAGCTGCACCGCGACATCACCGAGATCGGCCGCCAGTACATCCGCTTGACCGCCGGCCTGACCACCGAGCAGATCGTTCGCGCGCTGATGCGCCGCACGCGCGAGGAGCTGGCCGCGGTCGCGCGCGAGGCCCTCCTGCCCATCCTCGAGCCGCCCCCGCTCCTCACCACCGACGTCGTCGCCTCGGCCGCCGAACAGCAAGTCCTGCGCGAGCGTCCCGAGACGGAAGCGGCGGCGTGGGAGGAGCCGCCGCCGGCCGCACGAACCACCGATGCCGAACCGGCGCCGCAAGAAGCCGCCGCGCTGCTCGCCGACCTGGCAGCCGTCGCACGCGGCTCGGCGCCGGTCCCGTTGTCGGGTATCGTTCCGCGCCGGAGCGCGGGCGAGTCGTTCCTCCGGCTGAGCCTCCTCGCCCTCGCCGGCGACCAGCGCCAAGGCGAGGGCGTGGCGGGACGACTGGGCGCGCTTCCCGTCGACGTCCGCACGCCCGGTGACGGTTTTCCGGAGGAACTGGCCGACGGCCCGTTGCGTCGACTCACGCCGGGCCAGGTGAGGCCGCGCGTGCCGGGAGGCGGGGATGGATGACGCCCGGCACATCTGCGCGCGCCTGCTCCGGGAGGGCGCGGTGGCCCGTTCGGAGCTGCCGTGCCTGGACCACCCCGAAGTGCGCGGCGAGGTCGAGCGTCGCCTGACGACGGTGGGCCTCGTGCTTGCCGCGAGCGCCTACTCGGAGCACGTCGGCATCCGGCTCTCGCCCGAGGTCCTGGCGGACTCCGCCTTCGATGCGGCCTCGAACCTGCGGCTGCGCAGCGACGCCTGCGCGCTGCTGGTCGTCCTGTGGTCACGCCTGGTCCTCCAGAAACGGACCGCGGAAGACACCCGCCAGGTCCCGGGACAGGCGGCCCTGCTCCCGGAAGACCGGGCGGCGTCCGCACGCGACTTCGTTCCCTCGGTCCGGATGGAAGCGCTCGTGCGCGAGTTCCACAAGATCCTGGGCTCGGAGACGAACATCCGGCGGCTGATCGGCCGACTGCGGAACCTCAAGTTCATCGGCGGCCGCGGCGACCTGATCGAGGCGGGCCCGCTCTTGGAGTTGGGCATCGATGGCGAGCGCATGTCCGCGTTCATCCGCCGCAACGTCCTGGCCCAACTCCTGGAGGAACGCTCGGCGGGGATCGCCCAGGGCGAATCGCCTACCGGTCCGGAAGAGCAGGTCCTGGCGGTGCTCCGGCGCTTCGGGGGCGAGGCGGCGATGACCGATCTGGAGCGCGAGACGGGCGAGAAGCGCGCGCGCCTGCGGGCCATCCTGCGCGACCTCGCCGAATCGGGTCGCGTACGCAAGCTCGGCGAGCGCGCCAAGACGCGCTACGCGATCGCGGAGGAGTAGTGTTCCGCTTCCTCGAGCTGTCGGTCAACGGCTGGGATCTGTGGTCCGCGGTCCGCGTGCCCCTCGACCGCGACGTCGTCCTCCTGGTCGGCCCGAACGGTTCGGGCAAGACGACGCTTCTGGACGCCCTGCGCCAGCTCCTCAACGCGCCGCGACTCTCCTCGCGCCGGCGGATCCAGCACTACGTCCGGCGCCCGGATGCGCCGGTGCTTCTTCGCGCGGTGGTGGAGAACCGCAACCTCCCCGGCGCGGGCCCGCCGTTCCGCCGCGAGCGCATCGTGGAGGCCGAGGTGACGCTGGCCTGCGCGCTGGTTCCCTCGGGCGGCTCGCCCGAGAAGCGCTTCGCCATCCTGCCCGGCCGCGCGCCGGTCGAGACGTGCCGGCGCGCTCTGCTCGACTCGCGCGAGTTCTACGGTCCGGAACGGTACGCGCGAGCGCTGGAGCAGGCGGGGGTGACGCGCAGCCTGATGAACGTGCTGGCCATCGAGCAGGGGCGGACGAACGCCCTGTTCGATCTGTCGCCCCGGCACCTGCTCCAGTACGTGCTGGAGATGCTCGGCGACCGGACGGTGCTCGAGCGCTACCAGGAGGCGCGGCGGCGCTACGAGGACACCGAGCGGGAGGTGGCGCGGCAGACGGCGGCGCTCCAGGCGCGCCAGTCCGAGCTGGCGGCGGTTCTGCGCTCCGTCGAGCGGCTCGAGCAGTGGGAGCGGGCGCGCGATCGGCTGGCGGAACTGGAGGAGCGTCTGCCCGCCGCGGAGCTCCAGGCTCTCTGGCGCGAGCGGGCGGAGGCGTCGGCGAAGCTGCCCGCGCTGCGGACCAAGGTGCGCAACGGCGAGACCGAAGCGCTGCGGCTGCGGGCGGCGACCGAACAGGCGCGGGAGCGGGAGCGGACGGCCGAGGCGGCCCGTGAGGCGGCCGCCCTGGCCGCAGGGGAAGCGCGCCGGACGCTCGAGCGCGCCGCGGCCGCGGCGGAGCGGGCGGCCCGGACGCTGGCCGACCTGGAAGCCAAGTCGGCGGAGCTGGCGCGGCTGCCGCCGCAGGACCTCGATGCGCTGGAACGACGCGACGAGGAGGCGGCGCGCGCGTTCTTCGCCGCCGAACGGGAAGCCGGGGCTTCGCGCGAACGGCGGGACGCGGCGGTCGAGCGCGTCCGGCGCCTGGAGGCAGGGATGCCCGTGCATCCGCCGGCGGTCGAGGCGACGCTGATCGAGTTGCGCTCGCGGGGCATCACCGCCGATCTCCTGGCGACGGCCGTGGAGGCGCCCGGACCCGAGGGCGCCGCCGTCGAGGCGGCGCTCGGCGACGCCCGCTTCGCGTTGCTCGTCGACGAGCCGGTCGCGCGAACGGCTTTCGAGGCGGCCGCCGCGCACGGTTTTCCGGGGCCGGTGTTCGCCGGTGAACGGACGGAGACGGCCGAGCGTTGCGGGCCGCTGGAGCTGTCGGCGAAGGCCCCGACGTGGTTGCGCTCGTGGGCCGCGGAGATCGACGCCTCGGCGGACGGATCGTGGCGCGACCGGCGCGGGGCGTGGGCGGCTCGTCCGGTCGACCGCGTGCTGGGGGAAGCCGGCCGCCGAGCGGCGCTCGAGCGGGCCCGGAGCGAGTCGGCCGACGCGGAGAGAGGCTGCACGGCGGCTTCCGAGGCCCTGGGTGTCGCGGGCGCGGAACGACGCGACGCCGCCGAGGCGCTCGAACGGGAGCGGCGCCGCCGGGCGCTCGTCCGCGAGACGGCGGATCTGCCGCGGGCGCGCGAGGCCGATGCCGCGGCGCAACGGGTGCGGGCGGAAGCTCGTGCGGAAGCGGAAGCGCGGGATGCCGCCCGTGCGTCCGCGGCGGCGGAGGCCGCGACGGCGCGGTTCGACGCGGAGTCGGCCGACCGGCGCGTGGAGGAGTTCGCGCGGCAGCTCGCCGGAGAACGCGAGGCGCTGGGGCGCACCGAGGATCTCGTGGCGTCGTGCGACCGGCGCATCGACGTCGAGTTCGCGGGAGTGTCGGCGGCCCTGCGGCAGCGGGCGGAGCGTGGCGAGCTGGACGGTGCGGACACGGTCCGGGCCGACTTGGAGCGTGCGCGCGCGGACCTGGAGCGTCTCGGCGAGCCGCCGAGGCCCGAGGTCCGGGCGGAAGCCGACAACCTGACGCGCAACGTGGAGGAGCTGGAAGGGCACGTCGCCGCGCGGCGCGCGGAAGCGGAGCAATCGCGCGCGGAGCTGTCCGAATGCCGGCGGCGCCACATCGAGGCGGTGCACGCGGCGCTCGGCGACTACCGCCGCCGCGCGGTCGAGGTGGGACGTACGGCGGAGGTCGTGGTGGAGATGGATTTGCCCCGGCTGGAGGACGACGA
Organism: uncultured delta proteobacterium; assembly: GCA_947085355.1. Lineage (GTDB taxonomy): Bacteria > Myxococcota_A > Polyangia > DRWM01 > JAAZOP01 > CAMTWF01. The sequence continues at coordinate 18,414 of CAMTWF010000109.1, read as the reverse complement.
TCGGGTGCTGGACGAAGCGGCGATCCACGCGCGCTTCGGCTTCGACGGCAAGGATCCGCTGCCGCTGGGCGACCCGTCGTTCAGCGGCGGGCAGCAGGTGGTCGCCGGACTGGTGCTGCTGATGGCGATGGTGGAGCTGGAGGGTCGCGGCTTCTTCATCCTGGACGAGCCGTTCGCGCACTTGTCGGTGGACCGCGTGGACCACGTCGGTCGTTTCCTGCGCGCGGCGGGAGCGCAGTTCATCATCACGGCGCCGACCACGCTCGACCGCGCGCAGCTCGACCCGGCGTCGCTGGTGCTGATGCTACGCAAGAAGCGGCCGGAGGAGCCGTACGCACCGGCGCCCGTCGTGGCGGAGGCATAGCGCGGCGGCGCCGCAACCAAGCAGGGAGTTTGGAGTTTGGAGTTTGGAGTTTGGAGTTTGGAGTTTGGAGTTTGGAGTTTGGAGTTTGGAGTTTGGAGCAGCTTGAAACCCGAAACCCGAAACCCGAAACCCGAAACTGGACTCGACTGACCACTGATTTCAGGGCGCGAAGATTTTGTGGATGACGACCGGACCCGTCGCGTGTCTCACCACCTGGGTCCGCTCGGAACTCGCGAAGCTCACGGATCCGCGCTCGGCCACGTACCTGGTCGGGAGGCCGAGTGCGAGCGTGGCGGACCCGTCCACGTTGACCTGCGCTCCGGTGATGTCCTCCGCCCCGCTCGCCGAGAGCAGGCCGGCGGCGTCGAGGATCTGCCATGTGCCCGCGTTGCCGGTGATGTAGTCGACGACCACGACCACGCCGCCGCGCGCCACGAACGCGGCCAGCGCCGGGGCCATGGCGGTCCCGGCGGCGCGCAGGTCGGCGTCGGACGCCGACGACTGCTCGTAGAAGAGCGCCAGGTCGACGGCAGGCAGGGCCGCCGCCATCTCGGCGGCGTCTGCGGCGTAGGCCCTGTCCCACGTGCGGCCCGAGCCGACGGCCGCGGTCGTGATCAGGCGGTCCACGTTGTCGGCCGTGGCGCCGGGGCCGGTGGGCGCCCACGCGGAGAACGCCACGGCGCGCACCGCCTGGGTGCGGAGCGTCAGGAAGACCGCGTTCCCGAGCAGACGGCCCTGGGCGCCGCGGTAGGATGCGTAGTTGTGGCCGATCAGCACGACGTGGCCCGGGAACGCGTCGGCACAACGCGACTCCTCGCAGATGCCCGTGTCGCAGGAGACGCCGCACCCGCCGCAATGGTCCGGGTTCTCGGTCGTGTCCACGCACGACGATCCGCAGGCCGCCAGGTCCGGCGGGCAGTCCAGGACGCACGACCCGAGATGGCAATACCGGCCGGGGTCGCAGGTGCGCCCGCACTCCCCGCAGTTGGCCGGGTCGATCGAAGGATCGACGCACTCGGTCCCGCACGGGATCCGCCCTGCGGGGCAGACGATCCGACACGCCCCGGAGAGGCACCTCTCGCCGCTCGCGCACCGCCGGCCGCACGCGCCGCAGTGCGCCGGGTCGGCATCGAGGTCGACGCACGCGCCGCCGCAGTCCTCCATGCCGGCCGGACACGGGCTCTCGCAAACGCCGCGGACGCACGGCGTGCCGACCGGGCAGGCCCGGCCGCACGCGCCGCAGTTGTCGGGATCCGCCGAGAGATCGACGCACGCCCCGGCGCACTCGGTCTGCCCGGGCAGGCACGAGTCCGCGCACCGGCCGGCAAGGCAGACCAGGCCGCCGGAGCACGGGGAGAAGCAGGCGCCGCAGTGCCGCGCGTCCGCCGACAGATCCACGCACGACTGCCCGCACCGCTCGTACCCCGGCAGGCAACTGGAGACGCACTCGCCGCGCTGGCAGAAGCGGCCGCTCGGGCACGCCGCGCCGCACGATCCGCAGTTCGCCCAGTCGGTCCGCAGGTCGACGCACGCGCCGCCGCAGTCCTCCAGGCCGTCCGGGCACCCCTCGACGCACGCGCCGCCGGCGCATCGCAGCCCCGGCGCGCAGGCCCGCCCGCAGCCGCCGCAATGGGCCGGATCGCTCGACGTGTCGACGCACCCGTCCGCGCCGCACGGCTCGGCGCCGGCCGGGCATTCGCCCATGCACTCGCCGAAGCCGCAGACGCTCGGCGCGGCGCATGCGTTCCCGCACCGGCCGCAATGGCGGCTGTCGCGCAGCGTGTCGACGCACTCGCCGTCGCACAAGACCTGCCCCGGCAGGCAGACGGCCACGCACGCTCCGCCCCGGCATTCCTCGTGGCCCTCGCACGCGACGCCGCATGCGCCGCAGTTGGCGCGGTCCGACGCCGTGTCCACGCAGACCCCGCCGCAGGCGGAGCGATCCGGGGGACACGATCCACCGACCACCGAGCTGCCGCAGGCGGCCGCCAGGACCGCCGGAACGATCGCCAGTGCCGCCGTTCGAATCGGTGCGCTCATCCTCCAACCTCCGCCGCTATCATTCATCCTGCTGCACGCGCGGGCAAGTTTGCGGCAGATCGGATGTGGGGACGGCATCGGCGTCTTTGGCGACTTGGCGGGTCGTTGAAAAAAAACCGCACACCGAGGGTTGACATCACCCGCCGGCCGCTGGTAGACACCCTCCCCGGTAGACGGGCGCGAAGAAAGGCCGGCCGTGGTGGGAGGCTTGGCGCGCCTGGAGAGAAGGGAGTCATGCGATGGCACAGCAGTCCGTAACGATCACGACGCGGCAGTTCGCTCGGGCACAGGGGATCATCACCAACGCCGTGGCGACGCCCGAGGGCCAGATGCTCGCCATCAAGGCGATCGCGCCCGACATGGTGGTCGAGATCGTCAAGTACAACGCCGCCGACGCCGAGGTCGGCAGGTTGCTGCGTGGGGCGAGCAAGGAAGTGCGGGAGGCGCTGGCCGCGGTCGCGCCGCTCGCGAAGTTCTACGACGAGACCCGCGAGGTCGTGATGACGAAGTCGCCCGGGCGGACCTTCCTGGCCGCGTCGAGCTTCACCACGCCCGACGACCTGCTCGGGGCGGCCGAGGATCTGGAGGATGTGCTCGAGGAACACGCCGCGTCGGCCTGGGCGAAGGATCTCTTCAAGGCCATGGTGGGGCTGCTGGACAGCGCGGTGAAGGAGCAGGGCGAGGCGTCCGGGGCGCTGGACGCCTTGCAGAAGGCGCAGCAGTGCCGCGCCGACACGGCGATGCTCGCGCGTCCGCTGTTCGTCCGCTTCCGGCGCGTCGTGCGCAACACCTTCGGCCGGGAGTCGCGCGAGTATCGCAGCCTGCTCGACCGCCGCCAGCCGGGCGACGAGGACGACACCAGCCCGCCGACCACCCCCTGACTACAGCCCCCCGGAAATCAGAGGAAACACCCGGGACGATCCCGGAAGCGCCGGCAGCGAACGGAGCGGTCGGCCGGGTGAATCGGGAGCCGGGCCCCGCGAAGCCGGAGGCGAGGCGGGAGAACCGGGTGACGCCGCGCGAGGAACGGATGGCCGGTCGACATGAACCTGGAGATGGCCGGCAAGAATGCGACGCTGGTCTCCACGATCCTGGAAGTGGCCGCCGAGAACCGGGAGGCGGATCGAGCAGACCTGGAGATGCGTCACAAGAACCGGGTGGCGGCTGACAAGAACCGGGTGGCGGCTGACAAGAACCGGGTGGCGGCTGACAAGAACCGGGTGGCGGCTGACAAGAACCGGGTAACGCCCGGAATTCCGGTGGGTTACGCTGATATGGTGACGGTGGCCGTAACCATCAAATAACGTAACCGTTCCCCCCCCCCCCCCCCCGGCCCGGCTCCGGTGAATCGCTCGCGCACGGCGCGCGTCGGAAGACGTGTTGCTTCATCCACCCCATCAGGAAGAGGGCGTGAGCGAGCCCGATGACCAGACGGCTTTCGCGGGCGTCTGCTCGCGCAGCGACCAAGCGGGATGCGAGGATCCTCCGCTGGTCGTGGATATCCCCGTCTCCGACTTGGTTCTCACGTTCGTTGCCCGCGTGGATATCCCGAAGCCCGTCCGCGACCTCGTCCGCGCGTGGGCCGATGCGAACGAATGGGACCCCGAGGAGTTCGGCCTTGCGGATTTCCTGACGGAGGTCTGGCCGGACGGGGCGCCGGCCACGATGTACGTGTCGAACATCGGCTACGATCCCGGCGTACCGGCGCACCGGCTGGACCTGCTCCTGCGGCCCCTGTGTGAAGGTCCGAAGGCGCGTCGGCCGGCAGTGGGCGGGCTGACACTGGCGTTCCGGGCATATCGTGCGCAGGACAGGCTGAACATCAAGGGGATCGAGGTGACGCCACACGTGCTGCGGCGGGACTTCGAGGTCCGGGTCAGTGGACCAGTTCGCTGGGGCGGCGACTTCTTCATGACGGATGCCGACTTCGCGTCTCTGGCGGGCCTGCCGTTCCATCGCGCCGTGACGGCCGAGCGCCTCCAGTCCTGGCGCCTCTACCTCGACTGGAAGGAGGCGCTCGTCCACCGAAACCAGCTCAAGGTGCCCTACGACGGATGGCGTTGGGAAGGCGAGACGCTACTCGGCTTCCTGGTTCGCGCAAGGGACTTGCCCCCTCCCAGGCTGGTCGGTCTCGCGTTGGGAGCGACGGTGCAGCCCGCCGACAACGGCGACGAGGAGGACGCCGGCGAACATCGATATGGCAACGGCAGGCACCCGCAACGCGGAAGGCGGCGAGAGCCGGAGGTCACCGTGCTCGGAGAGGTGGAAGCGGTCGAGGAGATCGATCTTCAGCGCGATCGCGACGGGTGGGGCGACGTTCGCGTCGATCGCGGACACCGCCGCGTCGTGATCCGGGTCGAGGAGGAACAGGCCGAACTGCTGCGGCACAAGGTTCGGAAGGATGAGAAGGGCCTGCCGGCCGTGGGCCTGCTGGTGTCGAGCATCGCGGGTGACCTGGCGCCGCTGTTCAACCAGCGCGGGGGCGTCAACCGGCTGAACAACAGCCAGGGCTTCTCGCCACGGCTGGCGGACTTCATCTTCAGCGCGAAGAGTGCGAGCGTGCCCCTCGACGTGCCGGAGGATCTGCCGCCGGTATGCGGCGGCCGCGATCTCAACCCCGGCCAGCGGGAGGCGGTCCGTAAGGCGCTCGCCGCGCCCGACCTGTGCCTGATCCAAGGACCGCCGGGCACGGGCAAGACGACGGTGATCGCCGACATCTGCCTGCGGGCGGCCGTCGAGGGCAAGCGCGTCCTGGTCGCCTCGCAGACCAACTTGGCAGTGGACAACGCGCTGGCCCGGCTGTCCGACGCTCCGGCCGTGCGTGCGCTGCGTCTGGGCGACCCTGACCGCGTGGACGACGAGTTCAAGGAGTTCCTGATCGGGAACGTGATCGACCGGTGGTTCGCCAACATCGCCGGCTACTGTCGGGGACGCATGGACGCCGCGCAGGAGTCCGAGGCCGCGCTGCTGCGGCGCGAGCGGGCCATCGACGCGCTGGCCACCGCCCTGGCGACCTACGAGCGGGCCGCGAAGGCGAGCGACGACGCGCGTTCCACGTCGGAGCGCGCCCGGCGCGCCGAGGAGGACGCCCGAGCCCGACTCGATGCGGCCCGACGCGCTGCGGACGACGCCGCGAAGTCGGACGAGCGCCTGCGCTCGCTGATCCGATGGTGCGCCAGCGACGCCCCGCTGCCGGCCGACGCCGGCGTGGAGTGGTCGGACAAGCTCGTCTCGCTTCCTCGCGGCCTCGACCGCAGCCTGCCACCGCTCGCGGCGCTGGACCGGGCCCGCCAGCGGGAGGTGCCCCTTCGTGCCGTCATGGTCGCGATCGAAGTGCTGATGGCAGGCTCAGATCCGGATCCAGAGGCCGGACAGGAGTTGAGGAGCCTGCGAGCCGAGAAGGCGGGCCTCATCGACTCGGACAGCGCGCCTGAACTCCGCCGCCTCCAGGTCGTGAATCGCCGGATCAAGCAGATCGAGGGGGCCGGATGGAACCGTCTGACGGGCAATCTTCACCGGGCTGCGCGTACCGCGTGGCCCCACGCGCCGCCACCCTGCATTGCCGGCATCGTGGACACGCTCGAGCCGTCGAACGCTACCCGCGATGCGCTGCGCGAAGCCGGCGATCTCGTCGAGCGCGAGCTTGCGACCGCGAAGCGCGCGCGGGAAGCCATCGGCGCGCTCGCGCTGGTCTGGCGCGACCGCGCGTCGGTCGTGGCGGCAGAGCACGAGCGAGCCATGAGGGCTCTGGGAAGCCGCGAGCAGGAACGGCGGGAAGCGGAAGCCGCCGTCGAGGGTGCCCTCTGGACCGAGCGGGTCGTGGGAGAGGAACTACGGGCCGCGCGACAGGCGTGGGATCGAGCCTGGGGCGACGCCGGCGTCGTGCAGGAGGTCGGGGACCCTACCGATGCCGCCCTGCGCGAAGCCGGGCTGGTCGTCGCCGCCGCGCGCAAGGAAGCAGGCCATCGGGTGGAGCGAGCGAGGAGGTGGAGGCGGGTCCAGACAGAGTGGCTCGCGCGCCTGGACAGGGCCAGCGACACCGACCGCGAGCAGCTTCAGATCCTCTACGTTCGCTGGGCCAACGTCGTGGGCATGACCTGCAACGAGGCCGGCAAGCGCAAGGTCTGGCAAGATCCCGAGTTCCGGCCCTTCGACATCGTCATCGTCGACGAGGTGAGCAAGGCAACGCCGCCCGAGCTGATCCTGCCGCTGCTGCTCGGGCACAAGGCGGTGCTCGTGGGCGACCATCGGCAGCTCCCACCCATGTTCCGGGAGCGGGACGCCAGCTTCGGCGAGGCGACGGAGGACGGAGAGATCCGCCGGGAGGACTACGATCGGTTCAAGCGGATGGTCACGGCGAGTTTGTTCCAAGAGCTCTTCGAGGACGCCCATGACGCAATCAAGGCGATGCTCTGGACCCAGTACCGCATGCACCCGGCGATCATGGACGCCGTCAACCAGTTCTACGAGGGGCGTCTTGAGGCCGGGCCGAGCCGCAAAGCACTCGGCAAGTCCAGGGACCATCACCTCGACATCGACGACGGCCACGGCGGTCGCCTGCTGGAGCTGCGGCAGCACCTGCTCTGGGTCGACTCGTCCAAGGATCCGGGTGGGACTGCCGCCTGGGACGAGCAGGCCGGCAGCTCGAAGGTGAACCGGCTGGAGGTCGACCTGGTCGTTGCACTGCTGCTCCGGATCGGGCAGCAGCTCGTGAAGCTCGGCTATGGCGCGACGCGCGAAACCGAGATCGACAAGAGCGACGAGGGCAAGGCGCTGCGCGAAATCGTCGCGCGGCTCCTGGGCGGCGCCGCGCCGGAGACGATCGCCGACCTCTTCGAGGAGCGACGCGTACGCGTCGATGGGCGCAGCCAGAAGCCAGGCGATTCGGCACGGCCGGGTTCGCGTCTGCGCGTGATGGCACAGCGCGAGGTCGGCGTGATCACGTTCTACGGCGCACAGCTCAAGCTGCTCCGGGGCGCGATCGACGCGTGCAAGGCGAAGCATCCCGAGCCCTTCGGTACGATGGAGCTCCGGACGAACACCGTGGACCGCTTCCAGGGGATGGAGAAGCCGATCATCATCGCCAGCCTAGTGCGCTCGAAGGAGGGCAGGCTCGGCAGCTTCGTCCGCGAGTTTCAGCGCATTAACGTGGGTCTCTCTCGCGCACAGCGACTCCTCGTCGTGGTTGGCGCGGAGGAGACGTGGAAGAACGCGCAGGTTCCCCTGCCGCCGCTGGACGGCGGCTCGCCCGTGGATGTCCCCGCATATCTGAACATCATCGAACAGATCCGCAGGTCAGGGGGAAGGCGCCTTGCCCGACAGATCCTCGGCTGAAAACGGCGCCCCCTGGCATCGCGTCCAGATCTGGTGGCCGGTGGAGTGCGTCCCGGTTGCCCTGGAGATCGTCCACCCGCGCAGGCTGACGGCCCTGGAGTTCGCAGTCCTGCGGGTCGTTGATGAGTTTCGTGAAGCGCCGCCGACGCTCGGAGAGGTGGCCGAGGAACTCGGGGTGGACGCCGGGTTTCTCTCGGACGCGCTGCGCGCGACGATCCGTCTTGGCGCGCTTCGCCCCCGGAACAACGGTTCGGAGAATCCGCCGCCCGAACAGGCAGGCCTGCCGGAGCTCGACTTCTCTCCGACGGGCTACGACCTATACCGGCGCGGGCTGATCGAGGGAGAACCGGCCGCGCACGGGGAGACCTTCTACTTCGACGCCCTGACCGACGAGTCGATCAGGGAGCCGCCGGAGCGACGCGCGACCGTCCCGATGACGTTTCCCCGGACGCGCGACCTGCCGACGGCCCGCGAATCGGTCGGCCTAGACCGCGCGCGGGAGATCGTTCGTCGCTATCACGCCGACCTGGTCCGCGGCGACGGCGAGGTTCGGCAAGTCGGGCCGCCGAGAAGCGGCTTTCCGAGCGTCCAGTGGACGCCCGTGAGCGTGGAGATGCGGATCGGTCTCTCCGGCGACCTCGACCTGCGCGCTCCTGGCCTCTCGGGGAAGTCGCTGGACTACCTTCGCGCGTGCGACCCCGTCGCGGACGTGGGTCTTGCCAACAGACCCGTATCGGGCGCCTGGTCCGCGAGTGACCGATTGCGGCGGTCGGTCGGAATGACGTTCGATCAGTGGCGCCGCAAGGTGGCTGCCACCGTCCCCGTCGCCGACGTGCCGGCTGCGGCCGCGCGCCTGGTCGGCGGCGCGCGCGCCGAGATCGTGCTCCACGCGGCCTGGACCGAGATGGAGGGGATGGAACGTGAGATCGATGCGGCCGCCCAGCGCGGCGTCCGCGTGCTTGTCGTCGGTGCAGAGTCGGCGGGCGTGCTGGCGTGGGGAGACGGTTCGAGCCCCGTCCTGGGCGTGCGCACGTCGTCGCAGGATGCACTGCCGTGCGCGATGGTTGCCGATGGACGTTCTGGTCTCGTCCTGGACGATGTCCAGGTAGGCGCCGGTCCGCAGCGCATCGCTATGGAACTCGTGGGCGTGCTCGCCGCCGGAGCCGCCGTCGAAATACGCGCGGGATTGATCGGGGCGGCGTTCGGAGCGCAAGCGCGCACCAGCGCCGGCCGCGCCCCGGCGTTGTCCGCGGGGGGAACCCTCGACGAGGCGCGCCCGGATCCCGATGTCGAAGCTTCGGCCGCCCTCGAACGAACGGACCTGCGGCTGGCCGTTGCGCGCGTCACCTTCCGGGCGGACGAGGCGGCGTGGCGCGAACTCGTCCAGCTGGCCGTCGAACTGTGCCCTGGCCTGGCGCGGATCGTCGTCCTGCGCCGTCTCGGAGCTCTTGTACGGGTCCTCGTGCCCTCGCTGGAACGGGGAGTGATCGAGGCCCCGGCCGTCGAGGCGTGGAACGAGGGCCTGAAGGCGGTGCTCGCGCACGGCGGAGGCACCCGGGACGCTCTGCTCTCGGTCCTGGCCAGGGCCGCGCCCGATGGCGTTGCAGCCTCGACGCTTGTGGAGGGCGCAGTGGAAGCGTGGGTGCGACCACGTTCGGTCGCACAGGATCCGGAGCCGCTCGAAACGCTCCTCGCGATCGACAGTGCGGCCACCGGTCGATGGGGCAAGGACGCGGCGCGCGGGACCCCGCGATGGCGTGACGCGCGGGATGCGTGCCTTCGCGTCGCTTCCTGGACCGGCTCGGACATCGCCGCTGTGGCGGCCGCAGCGCAGCGCACGCTCGACAGGTCCGAGCTGGCTAACTGGGCTCGACGGCTGCTCCGGGAGGTGCCGGAGCCGGTCTCGCCGCAAGGACTGCGGGTCTGGATCGACCAGACCCGCGCCCTGCGCGACATCGTCCCCGCAGCGTTTCGCGAGCGGGCGATCGAACTCTGGCAGAGCCTGCTCGCGGCCCGGCCCGACGAGCGCGACGACCTCCTCCGGCAGGCCGTGGGCGTTGTCCCCGCCGAGGCCATCGCGCCGAGCCTCCTGGGTCCGAAGCCGTCCACCGGGGACGTGGACGCTCTGTGGCGAGCGCTGCGACGGCTCGGCTACGCCCTCGACGCAGGGTGGTGGAAGCAGGCGCTGCGGCAGATCCTGCCCGCGCCCGACGCCCTGCCGACCGCGCAGTCAGCCAGGGAAACCGTCCGCCTGCTCGCGGCCGCCGGAGCCGACTGGCACGAGATCGCGGAGGTGGGCCGTGCTTGGGCGAGTGGCCTCGTGGGCGGTTTTCCAGCACCGACCGAGCCTGCCTGGATCGCGTGGTGGCTCCGCGAGCTGGCACCGCTCCGGCCCCTCCTGGGCGACGAGGTCGAGAGCCGCGTCACCGAGCGCATCCGTCGTCTCGCTGTGCCTCTCCGCGAGGCGCGCGCGAGGACAACGCAGATCTGGCGCGATACCCTCAGCGCCTGGAGCGAGATCGGCCTTTCCGAAGCCGGGCTCATCGCTCTGGTGGAGGAAGGCACGCGGCCGGCGCACGATCCATCCCGCAACCGTCGGCATGGGAAGACGAGGAGAAAGCGCCAATGAGCATGAGCGGTCAGCGACGTCTCGAACTCGAGCGGGAGCGCGTCGAGGCTCTCCGACTCACCCAAGTCCGCGCGGAGTGTACCGCGCTCGCCGACGCGTGCGCCGCGACGATACGTGGCGTGCGCGACGTGGCGGTTCAGCAGTTCGCCGCGGCGGAGATCAGCGCGGTCGCCAAGACGCTGGACGAGGCGCGGAGGCAGATTGCCGGCGATGCGGATGCCGCCATGAACCGGATTCGAGAGATCCAACTCGCCGCCCAGCGGGCGATCGCCCGGGGAGAGGCGCAGGCCCGGGCCTGGTCGGAAGCGCAGGCCGAGGCGGTCGCGCGGGCGCGCGCGGCCGCGGCCGGGGCGCGGGCCGTCGTAGCCGCGTCTCAGGGGTTCGCGACCGGCGCGCAGGAGGCCGAGCGCCTCGCCTCGGAGGCCGAGAAGCACGCCGAGGCCGGGAGGATCGATGAAGCCGGCCGCAGCGTGACGGCCGCCGACGAGCGCGCACGCGCCGCCACCGCGGGAGCGATCGACGAGCGCGTCCGTCGCGAGGTAGTGCGCGGGCTTCTGGGCACGCTCAAGGACATGGGCTTCGTCGTCGTCGGGCCGCGGCTCGACGAGGGCGTGGTCGTGCTGGAGGGACGTCTGGCGAGCGGCCGGCGCGCGCGGTTCGAGGTCAAGCTCGACGGTCAGATGGCTTTCGACCTGGACGGCTACGAAGGGCGTTCGTGCGCCGACGAGATGCAGAAGGTGGAGGTGGCGATGCGCGACCGGTTCGGCGTCAAGCTCGGTCCGCCCCAGGTCGTGTGGAAGAACCCGGATCGCCTGTCGAAGGGGGCCCGCGACCTGCCGGCCGGTGGTCGAAGCAAGGGGAGGTAGGGATGTCTCAAGATCCTGACTGGCTGGCTACGCTTCACCGCGAGGCCGACGTTCGCTCCGGCCTTGTCCTGTTCGGCAACACCCGGGATCTGTTCTGGTCAGGAACGGGCTCGGACTACCTGACGCTGCCTGCCCTTCTCTCGCGGCGCCTGGGGCAGTTCACGATCCGCGCCACCTGGGATCGAGTCGACGGCCTCCGTTTCACCGACGAGGAACAGGCCCGGAGGTGGGACGAGGCAGTCAAGCGAACTGTCGCGCCCGACGCCGGGCGGGGACAGCCGTACGACGCGGGCGGGGAGGATCGCGCCGAGCCGGCGCCGCCTACGGCGGGCCGGCGAGTGGACCTCCCCGAGCTGATCGCGCAGTACCGGATAGTGATCGGCCAGGACCAGGTGCGCCCGCTGCTGGTCATCGACTGGTCTCACCTCCTTGTTACGCAGCCGGCGCACCCGGATGCGGCCGAGCGAGAGTGGATCCTGCAACTCGCGAAGGCGATCGTCGGCGAGCCATCGCAGCGGATCGACAGCGACCGCTTGCGCCGCGGCGGCGGTCTGGTCGTGCTCGTGAGCGCCAACCTGGGCGCGGTGCCGCCGGCCCTGTACCAGGGCGAGCCGCGCGTGCGGATCGTGTCCGTGCCCACGCCGGGACGGGATGAGCGTCGGGCCTTCTTCGATCGGCACGCGGACGACACCCAGATTGAGGCTCCCCGCCCGGCGCCCGGCGCGCCGCCAGTCCCGGAGCGGCGCGCGGGAATCGAAGCCATGGCCGACCTCACCGATCAGCTCACGATGGCCGACCTGCGCCAGATCGTGGCGCTGTCACGGGCGCGCAAGCTGCCGCCGGACCGCCTGCTGAACCTCTACCGCTTCGGGGATCAGCGCTCGCCCTGGGAGGAGCTTTCGGAAGAGCGCCTCGCCGGCGTCGACAACGAACTCCGCCGGCGCGTGATCGGCCAGGACGCCGCGGTCGACCACGTCGCCACGATGATAATCCGCGCATGGCTCGGACTCGCCGGGCTCCAGCACTCGGCACGCAGGATGAAGCCCAAGGGCACCCTCTTCTTCGTCGGGCCGACGGGCGTGGGCAAGACCGAGCTCGCGAAGGCCTGCGCCGAGTTCCTGTTCCGCGACGAGGCCGCATGCATCCGGTTCGACATGAGCGAGTTCAACCACGAGCACAGCGATCAGCGCCTGGTCGGCGCGCCGCCCGGCTACGTAGGCTTCGAGGATGGCGGACAGCTCACGAACGCGGTTCGTGCCAGGCCGTTCTCCGTCCTGCTCTTCGACGAGATCGAGAAGGCGCACGGGCGGGTACTGGACAAGTTCCTCCAGATCTTGGAGGACGGCCGCCTCACGGACGGTCGTGGCGAGACCGCCTGGTTCAGCGAGTCGGTGATCATTTTCACGAGCAACATCGGCGCGGCCGAGGTGCCGAAGGACGGCAAGGAAGGGGACTACGAGCGCCACTTCCGGAAGGCCGTCGAAGACCACTTCGTCCGCGACCTCCGCCGTCCCGAGCTGCTGAATCGCCTGGGCGACAACATCGTCGTGTTCCGCGCGATCGAGAAGGAGGAGCTTCGCCGCGACATCCTGAAGCGAAAGCTCGAGCCGCTCCGCTCTCATCTTCAGGAACGCTGGGGGGTGGGCCTAAACATCGGCGACGACGTCGTCGCACACCTCGCCGCGAGCGCGCGCGTCGACCACGGCGGCCGCGGCCTCCTCAACGCGGTGGAGCGCGATCTCCTGAACCCGCTGGCGCGCTTCCTTTTCGAGCACCACGGGAAGCTCCGCTGCGGACGCATCGTCCACGCCCGCGTGGACGGCAAGCTGATCGAGTTGGAGCTGCGTGATGCCTGAAGCGCTTCTCAACGTCTCGGCCATCAGACCCCGGACCCGAACCAACGGCCCCGGTTGGCGCGCGGCGGTCTGGGTCCAGGGCTGCACCATCCGTTGCCCCGGCTGCTTCAACCCCGACACCCATCCCCACGAACGCCGCCGCCTCTGGCAGCCCGAGAAACTCGCCGCCCATCTCATGGAGGGCGAGGTCGAGGGCATCAGCGTTAGCGGCGGCGAGCCCTTCGAGCAGGCCGCCGCGTGCGCGCGCCTCGCCAGCGAAGCCCGGCGTCTCGGTGGCTCGGTGGTGACCTACAGCGGCTACACCTTCGCGCACCTGAAGCGGAGCCTCCTCCCGGAGGTCCGCGCCCTGCTCGAGGTCACCGACCTCCTCATCGCCGGCCCGTACGTGGCCGCCCTGGCCACCGATGGCCGCGGCTGGCACGGCAGCCGCAACCAGGAGTTCGTTTTTCTCACAAGACGCTACGACGAGCGGGTTCGCGAGCAGTTCGAAGAGGCTCCCGTGATCGAAGTGTGGACCGACGGCGTGATGGCCAACTGGACCGGCATCCCCGGCGACCCGCCGCTCGATCAACTTGGCCCTCCGCCCGGGGCAATCGCACACGAGTAAGTACCTCGCCCACGTACGGGACCTCGGGTACGCGGCATCCTCCGATCGCAGCGCTCCGGCTGGCTATCCTGCACAGTCGAGGTTGGGTAGATCAGTACACGCCGCGGAAGCCCAGCGTCGGGATGACGATGTAGGGCGCCTCCTCCAGCCGGATCGGCGGATCCGCGTGCTCGTCGCACAGCATCTGCAGCGCCTCCGGCGTGAAGGTGACGTTGATGAACTCGAAGTAGAGCCCGAACCACCACGTCTCGAAGGTCCACTTCTTGTCCACGCGCACGTCGAGCCGGTAGAACGGCGGGAGCCGTGCCGAGTTCCGTTCGCCGGCGGGACTGCAGATCATCTGGAAAGGCGGCATCGGCGTTGGAGGACCGGTCGGCACGACCAGGCGCTCCGGCGTGTAGGGCCGGCCGGAGCGGAAGTGGAACCGGCCGCCGATCCGCCAGCCGGCGCCGACGTTCCACGAAAGCACCAGGTTGAGCACGTGCGTCTGGTCGAAGTCGGACGGCGCGCGCCCGTCGCGGTAGTCGCGCTCCGAACGGCCGATCGTGTAGGCGACCCAGCCGAAGAGGTCCTCGCCCAGTCTCCGGCGGAGCAGGATCTCCAACCCGTACGCCGCGCCGTCGAGGCTCCAGAACGCCTGGCCGAACTCCTCGTCGCCGTTCGCGGGCTCGTCGTCGTGGAACCGGAAGAGATCGGGCTCGCTCAGGTTGGCGAAGTCGCTGTAGTACGCCTGGACGTCGAGACCCAACCCCCACGGCAGGGCGATCTCCACGCCCTGTGAGAGCTGGTATGCCCGCTGCGGGCCCGCGTCGAGGACGAACGAGCCGAGTCCCGGCAGATCGATGATGAACGACTGCGGCTGGTGGAACGTGCCGGCCGAGCCCTTGAGCCACAGCCGGTCGGCGAGCCGGCGCCGGACGTTCAACCGGACGTCGGTCCACGTCTCGACCGCCCGGTCCACGCGGTGAACGTCCATGCGGGCGCCCAGGCCGATCTCGGTCGCCGCGGTGGGGCGGAACGTCGCCTTGACCCACGAGCCGACCAGCGCCGCGTCGCGCTCGCGCACCTCCGGCGCGTCGTCGTCCTCGTCGTCCAGGTTCGGGTCCGGGAACCCGCGCGCCTCCACGTCCGTCCCGGCCGACAGTTCGATCCACGGCGCCGGGGCCCAGGCGATCGTCGCGCGCGGTCCGCCCGCCCACATGGCGATCTCCGCGTCTTCCTCGATCCGCGTGGCGTCGTACCCGAACCAGCCCGCCGCTTCCGCCCGCAACGTCTCGCCGTGGCGGTAGGCGTACCGCAGGTCGAGCCGGTGGAACTGGATCCGCGGGCCGTCGATCGCCCCGTCGTCGCGGATCTCCCCCATCTCGTCGAACGACCCGAAGCCGAAGAGCACGACGCGGTGCCGGCGCCGCGGCTCCCATTCGATCCGCCCCTGGTAGTCCCAGTAGCGCAGGTACGCCCGCTCCTCGATGAGCTGGATGAGCCACCCCGGATAGCCGTAGCGTCCCGAGACGGCGACGCGAAGCTCGTCCGTCAGCGGCGCCTCGACCATCGCCCCCACGTCGGTCAGCCGCAGATCCCACTCCGAACGCCACCTGTCGGCCCCCGGCAGGCGCGTCGTCGCGCGCACCATCCCGCCGACGTAGCGCCCGAGATCCACTGGCGCCCCGCCGGGGAAGAAGTCGATGCGCTCGACGAGCGACGGATGGACGACGGCAGGGCCGAGCGCCATGTGGAACAGAGCGGGGACGCGCACGCCGTCCAGGTAGAACCCGGTGCCCGAGGGCGGCGCGCCGCGGACGAAGTAGTACGGGATGCCCGTGATGATCGGCGTCACCCCCGGCAGCGCCTCGATCGCCCGGAACGGATCGCCCATCGTGCCCGGCAGGGAGTGGATCTCCTCGTCGGTCAGGCTGATCCGCGTCACCTCCTCCGCGTCCCGCCGGCCGCGGATCACCGTCTCGTACGGCCGCTCTCCGGTCTCCCGCTCCAGCCGGAACGCCAGCTCGAGCCGCCGCCCGGCCTCCACGTCCACAACCGTCACCAGGGGACGGCAGCCCTCGTGCGCCACTAACACCTCGTGCGTCCCCTCCGTCAGCCGCAGCTCGAACCGCCCTTCCTGGTCGACGAACGCGACCTCCCCGGCCACCTCGATGCGGGCGTCGGGCAGCACGTCGCGCGTGCCGCGGAGGAAGACCTGGCCGGCGAGCATGCCGGCGCCCGGCGTCGCTTCCTCCGCGCGGATCTGGGAGAGCAGCCACGGCTGGGCGCAGAAGAACGCGAACAGAGCGCAGGATGCATTCACCGGCAGCCCCTCTGCCACAGGCGCGGCGGCGCCGCAACAGAGGCAAACATGGGTGGGCCTTGACGAAACAGGATGCACGGGATGCACAGGATTCCGGGTTGAGAATCGCATCCTGTCCATCTACTCCCGAGAATTGTCGCGCGGCGCGACGAATTCGGAGTCTCGCCCCTCGCCCCCCGTCCGCCGTCCGCCGTCCGCCGTCCGCGCCGTCCGCCGTTTGGTTGCGCCCCTCCACCCCGCTCTTGACCTTCGCCTCCGGCGGCGCGCAGATCCGGGGCGATGGGGCCCGGCGACTTCGTCCACCTTCACCTGCACACGCAGTACTCGCTGCTGGACGGCGCCGTGCGCCTGTCCGACCTGTTCCGGCGCCTCAAGGAGTTGGGACAGACCGCGGTGGCGATCACCGACCACGGCGTGATGTACGGGGCGATCGACTTCTACGTCCGGGCGCGCGACGCGGGGATCAAGCCGATCATCGGCTGCGAGGTCTACGTGGCGCCGGGCGACATGGAGGACAAGTCGCAACGCGCCTCCGGCCACCTCGTGCTGCTCGCCGCCGACCTCCACGGCTACCGGAACCTCGTCTACCTGGTCAGCCAGGCGCACCTGAAGGGGTTCCACTACAACCCGAGGGTGGACCGGAAGCTGCTGGCCGAGCGGCGGCAGGGGCTGATCGCGCTGAGCGGCTGCACGGCGGGCGACGTCGCGCGGGCCGTGCGCGACGGCGGCGAGGCGGCGGGCGAACGGACGGCGCTGGAGTACCGCGAGCTGTTCGAGCCCGGATGCTACCACCTGGAGGTGCAGCAGACCGGCTACCCGGGGCAGGAGGAGCTGAACGCCGCCCTCCGCAACATCTCCTCGCGCACCGGCATCCCGCTGGCGGCGACCAACGACGTCCACTACCTCAACCGCGACGACGCCTCCGCGCACGACATCCTCATGCGGATCCAGGAGGGCAAGACGATCCGGGACGAGGTCAACCTGGGGCACTCGACGCTCGCCCTCCACCTGCGCTCCGGCGAGGAGATGCGCAAGGCGTTGCCCGGGTTCCCGGACGCGATCGAGCGGACGATCGAGATCGCCGATCGGTGCGACGTCGAGTTGCCGCTCGGCAAGCCGATGCTGCCCGACTACGCCGTGCCGCGCGGCGAGACGCTGGAGACGTACCTGCGCGGCCTGGCCCACGCCGGTCTCCGGGAGCGGCTGGCGCGCCCGGCGGCGTCCGGCGGAAGGACCCGGGCGGCTTTGCCGCGAGGTTCCGAGGGCGAGTACCCCAAGCGGCTGGATCACGAGCTGGCGATCATCTGCGACAAGCGGTACGCGGGGTATTTCCTGATAGTGCATGACTTCATCCGGTACGCCCGCGAACAGGGAATCCCGGTCGGTCCGGGGCGCGGCTCGGGCGCCGGATCGCTGGTCGCATGGGCGCTGCGGATCACGGACATCGATCCGATCCGGTTCGGGTTGCTGTTCGAGCGGTTCCTCAATCCGATGAGGCCGTCGATGCCGGACTTCGACATCGACTTCTGCAAGGACCGGCGCGACGAGGTGATCAAGTACGTCACGAGGAAATACGGCGGCGACCGGGTGGGGCAGATCGCCACGTTCCACCAGCTCCGCAGCAGGGCGGCGGTCAAGGACGTCGGGCGCGTGCTGATGCTGCCGTACGCCGAGCGGGATCGCCTGGCCAAGATGATCCCGCCGGCGGCGCCGGACGACAAGGAGTCGGACGGGGGGGCGATCGAGCACGCGCTGGCGGTCGAGCCGCGCCTGCGGGCCGAGTACGAGTCGAACCCGGACGTGCGGAGGCTGCTGGAGTTCGCCGGGAGGCTCGAAGGGCTGCACCGCCACGCCGGGCAGCACGCCGCCGGGATCGTCATCGGCGACCGCCCGTTGTGGGAGATCGTCCCCGTGACCCGCAGCAAGGACGACGCGCTGGTGAGCCAGTACGACATGTCGTCGGTCGAGAAGGTCGGCCTCGTGAAGTTCGACTTCCTCGGCCTGAAGAACCTCACGGCCATCGACGCCGCCGTGAAGCTCGTGCGGCGGAAGAACGGCTCGGCCGGCTTCGACATCTCCGAGGTGCCGCTCGACGATCCGAAAGTCTTCGAACTGATCTCGGCCGGCAGGACGCTCGGCGTGTTCCAGCTCGAGTCGCGCGGCTTCCGGGAGCTGCTGCGGCGCCTGCGGCCCGACCGGATCGAGGACATCGTCGCCGCCGTGGCGCTCTACCGCCCCGGGCCGCTCAAGGTCGGCGCCGACGAGCAGTACATACGGCGCAAGCACGGCGGTGAGGCGCGAAGCGCCGAACAGCCCCGCAGGGAAGGTGAAAAGGGGGCGTCCCGGTGCGCCATCTCCATCGTCGAGCGCGTGTGCAGCGAGACGTACGGCGTGATCCTGTACCAGGAGCAGG
>CAMTWF010000108.1:0-4442 GCA_947085355.1 uncultured delta proteobacterium | reverse complement strand
TGTACCTGTTCTCCGCGCGGGCGAGGGGCAACGAGCGGGACGAGCGGCTGTTGGCGTTCGCGGAGGTGCGCGAGATGCAGCCTGTGCGCGACGCCGCGGGGCGCCTCGTCGCGATCCCCGAGCTGGAGAACGCGGTCCTGCCGGCTTTCCACGCCGTGCAGCGACAGCAGGCCCGGCGGGAGGCGCGCCGCAGGCTCCACTGGAACCGCGTGGCCGTGTACGTGCGCCCGCCGCTGCTGGCGCGCCCTGGGGCCTTGCACCACGTCTTTCGGGGACCTTGACGCCCTTCCCCTCGTCGCATACGGTCCTTCCGATGTCAGGACGGTCGCGCCAGGCGCCCGCAAGCCCACCAGGAACGGCCACGATGCCGGAGCGAAACGCGCTTGGGTTTCCTGGAGCGGAATTCTCCGAGCGGCGCCAGTAGAGGAGCCCGATGCGCTTCGAGAGTGACATGATCGCCCCGATCAGGAAGCGCCTGTCCCAGCGCTGGAAGGATGGCGTGCTGCTCGAGGAGTTCGGCGTGGGGTATGGGGTGGCCGACGTGATCGCTGTGCAGCCGAGCCATCACGGGATCGACCGGCGCCGGCGCCTCGGCCAGACGGCGGCGCTCCCGCGCCGGGCCGAGGTCCAGGTGCTCCGCGCGCTACAGCACGTCGAGGAGGCGAGCGTGGCAGACCTGCTTGCCCTCACCGGCATCTCGCCGAAGCGCCTGCGCTACGAGACGCTGAGATTCCTGCTGGAGGAGAACTACGTCGAAGAGGTGGAGGCCGGGGTTTTCAGGCGCCGCGGCCGGTACCTGCCGGTCGCGCGGGAGATCTGGGCCGTCGAGGCGAAGATGAAGAACTGGTTCGAGGGACTGTGCCAGGCGCGGCGGTACCAACACTTCGCGCACCGGGTCTACCTGGCGATCTTCGCGCCCCACCGCGACCGGGTCCGGGACGAGACCCTGCGCCGCCTCAACGTCGGTCTCATCGCCGTCTCGCCCTCCGGCGCCGACATCATCTTCCACCCGCAACGCCGCCAACCGCACAACGAGGAGATGTTCTTCGTCACCAACGAACGGATCTGGGAGCAGATCCACCCGGGCTGAGCCCTCGCTCAGAGCCGCTTCGCCACCGCGGGGAACACCTCCAGCCACGTCTTGAAGTGCTGGCTCGGCGGCATCTCGATCCCCAGGTTGCGCCGGATCTCCCCGCTCAGCTGCAGCGCCTGCTCCGTCTTCTTCAGGAACGCCGGCAGCCGGTCGGCCTCGGGCAGGGCGTTGATTCCCTCCATCTCCTGGGTCCTGTGATAGAGGAAGTGCTCCTTGGCCACCTTGCGAAGGCTGTCGTCGGTACGGCCGCCGCAGTAGGGGCAGTTGCAGACGAGTGCGCCGTACTGACGCGACCGCAGGATGTCCATCACCGTCTCCATCTGCAGGTTGGTCAGCAGCTGCGGCACGTAGTACTTGACCTTCATCGTGTAGCCGACGGGCCGATCCTCCAGGAGCGTCTTCTCGGAGAAGAAGCTCAACGACGCGATGCCCGTCTCGAACGCGTCGATGCCCAGCGATACGACGCCGAGGCCCATGTTGCCGATGCGACAGGCGACGAGCGGCTTGCCCAGGGTCTTGAAGTCCTGGAGCATCGAGAGGTAGCTGTAGAGCTGGCCAGGCACGCTTGTCCGCTCGTCGATCAGGTCCACGTAGAACAAGTAGCCGTCGGCCGGCTCCTTGGAGTACCGGTTCACCAGGACCTTGCGGTTCTCCTCGTCCGTCAGGTCTTCGATGTTCGTGCAGATCGCACCGAAGAGTTTTTCCGTCCGCCCCTTCGAGTTGAGGTACTCCCGGGATTCCGACAAGAGCTTCAGGTCGACCTCGAACCACTCCGATGTCAGTGTCTTGCTGAAGTGGAACGGCGCCACCAGGTACGTGCAGCTGTGGGAGATCTGCCAGTTCAGCACCTCCCGCACGTAACGCCGGATGTCGGCGATCGATCGGAGCTGTGCCACCGTCAGGCGGTTCATCTTGTCGAACACGTACGGCAGGTTCTTCAAGCCCTCGGTCTGGCTGAACTTCGAGTACGTCAACCGGTTGGTGCTCGGGTCGAACAGATGCGGGACCCTGTGTGCCTTCAGCAGGTCGAGGTGTCCTTCGTAGCGCGGGAGGTAGTTGGCCTGGAAGACCACGCCGTCGATCGAGTGGTCGTTGAGGAAGCGCTCCAGCGCGCTCTTCTCGTTGGGCAGCCACCGGATGAAGCACATCCTGCGGCCGAAGCCCCAAACGGCGGCCGCCGGCGCCGGCAACTCCTGCGCCCGGACGAAGGGCGTGCGCGCGAGGAGCTCACCCACCTCCTGCGCGCTCGACGGACGCAGGTACGGCTCCTTCTCGAGAAGCCGCAGCACCAGGTTCTCCAGCCGGTTCGAGATCTCCGGATTGAAGCGCGTCGGGTGCTCCGGCAGCTCCTGCGTCACCGCCCGCATCAGCCGCATCAGGTTCTGGCAGGGGAACGGGTACTGGCCTGTCAGGAGATAGAACAGCAGCACCCCGAAGGAGAACAGATCGCTGCGGTGATCGACGTCCTTGCCCAGCATCTCCTCGGGAGACATGTAGAGCGGCGTGCCCAGCATCTCGCCGGTCATCGTGAGCGTCGTGTAGTCCAGCATCTTCACCAGCCCGAAGTCGAGGATCTTCACCGTTCCGTCCTTCGTCAGGAAGATGTTGCTCGGCTTCAGGTCCCGGTGCACGATGCGGTGCTTGTGGATGTCGCTCAGGCCTTGCTGGACCTGGGAGAGCAGACCGCGGATCTCGGCCTCCGGCCGCGGGAAGCTCTTCCCCTGCAGATGCCTCGCGAGGTCGTGGCCCTCGACGAAGTCCATGACGATGAAGTGCGTTTCGACCCCGCCGTCGTCGAACACCCCGTGGTCGTGGTAGCGCACCACATGATCGCTGACGATCTTCTGAAGCGCGCGGCACTCCCGCTGGAAGCGCTTCAGGTCGATGTCGGTCCGGATCGCGTCCGGCTTGAAGATCTTCATGGCGTAGACCTTCCCGCCCTTCCGGACGCGGTGCGTCTTCCCGAACGCCCCCGACCCGATCTGCGAGATCAGTTCGTACCCTTTGATGCTCGTCGGCATGATGTCCTCGGTGGCGGCAACAAGGCGGCCGCCGACGCCCGATCGGCTCTCGTGGGCGGGATGCTACCACGGCGCCGAAAGCGCGAACCGACAGAACGGCAGGCGCGACTGATCGCCAGCGGGAGAAGAGGCCACAAGGCGGCATCTCCATATCAGCCGTCCCGACGGAAGCCGGCCGGTTCCACGCGGGCCAGTTCCTGGCCGGCAACTGGAACTACATTGACTGCAACGCCGTCGGCAGCACCGGGGATCTCGTGCAACGGAGCCGTGCGTGCTTCGTTGTTCGTCCCTGCTCCCGGCGACGACCCGGCTGCGCCACCCAACGTCATCACGGTCCCGCGCCGGCGCCGCCTGCTCGACGGTCTGCTGCTCGCCCGCTCCCCGCGGGTGGACTGGGCCTCGTTGTTGCGGCGGTCCCTGGCCGTTCCCGCGCTCGACTGCCCGCGGCGCCACGGCCGGCTGCACGTCCTGGACGTCGTGACCGCGCCCGAGAACGCAGGCTGCATCCTCCAAGCGGCGGGCCTCCCCGCCGAAGGCCCGCCGGTCGTGCGCCCGCGACCCCACGGACGAGCAGCACGATCCGGCCTGCCTGCCTGCCTGCCCTGCCTGCCGCCTGCCTGCCGGCAGGCAGGGCAGGCAGGCGGCAACCAGGTCGTTCCGGGGGACGCCGAGATCTGACCCTCACCGCGTTTCGCGCCGCCGTTTCGCGCCGACCGCGATTGACCGATCCCCCTCCGCGTGCTACCGATCCTCCCGTGCGAGAAGTCCCGACCACCGGCGCGGCAGAAACCGAAAGACCGTCGGACTGCAAAGGAACCGGGCTGCCGCCGTTTCCGTTCGGGGTGTCGGTTGCACCCTCACGCGGGTGGCGAGGCCGCCGCATGGCTCATGCAGAAGCTACATCTGCACCTCCTTCTGCAATCGGAAAATGTGCCGGCATGGAGCCCGAAATGCGAAATACTGCAAAGCGTGCTCCGGGGGCGGATCGTAGATCCGCCCCGTGGCGACAATTCATGGTGCTTCCAGGGCTCCGGGTCCATCTACCTAACGGGCTCATGGCGCCAAAGTGCGAACGACCTCTGGCCGACACGTGGCGACTATACCGCGTTCCATCCCTCAGGGTCCACCGAAGGTGGATGGATATCTACCTAGTCCCAATGCACCCTCCAAAGGCTCCGCCCCTTGACCATAGTGCCCTCCGCAAAATAACCATTACACTTGGGGCCGCATGAGGGGACCATACGTCACTCGTCCGTCCGGGGGCAAGTTTCTTGCCCTGACGGCTGCGGTGTGCTCTGTACCGGTCCATGTCGCAGTCCGCGGCGGAC
>CAMTWF010000107.1:0-8595 GCA_947085355.1 uncultured delta proteobacterium | reverse complement strand
TTCACGCGCCGGTCCCGCCGGCGCGCGACGAGTTCACGGACGACCGGCTCACCGGGGCCGAGCGGCGCGTCCTGGCGCGCCGCCTCGCGGCGCTCGGCTACATCGACGACGCCTGGTGAGCCGCCGTCGTCGGGCTTGCCCCAGGGTCCCGGCAAAGTCGCCGGGACCAGGCTTCGGGCCTCAGGCTTCAGGCTTCAGGTAGCCGCAATCCCGTGTTTCCTGAAGCCCGAAGCCTGTAGCCTGGAGCCGGCCGAGGACTTTGTCCGAGGCCCTGCACCCGCCGCCGCACCCTCCTTGCGTGACGGCTCCACGGTGCTACAGTCCGGCGGCTCGCAAGCCGGGGGAAGAAGGAGGATCGGGAAATGACGCGACTGGCAGGCAACTGGGTATGGCTCGTATCGGCGCTGTCGCTCGCCGCGTGCGGCAGCGGCGGCGAATCGTTGACGGGGGACATCCCCGGCGTCGACGTGATGCCGGACGCCGGCGACGGCGGGGGCGACGACGCGCGACCGGACGTGGATCCCGGTGACGACTCGGACGTGAATCCCGACGTCGCAACGGACGGGGACGCAATCGTCGGCTACTGCGGCCCGTTCCCGGGCGGCGCGTGCGCCGACGGGCAGGTCTGCGACATCCGCAACTGCCTCGACGGGGCGAGCGGGACGTGCGTGCCCCAGCCAGGCGCGTGTCCCGAGATGTATGCCCCCGTGTGCGGTTGCAACGGCGTCACCTACGACAACGATTGTTTCCGTCTCGTCGCCGGTGAGGCGCTCAACCACGCGGGCGAGTGCGGGACCGTCACGACATGCCGCAACGGCATGGGTCCGCCGTGCCCGTTCGGCCAGGTCTGCGACGTCCGTAGCTGTCTCGACGGGGCGAGCGGGACGTGCGTGCCCCGGCCGGATTTCTGCTCCGGGATCTACGACCCGGTGTGCGGTTGCGACGGCGTGACCTACGGGAACGACTGCGAGCGCCTGCGGGCCGGCGCGGAGTTCGACCACGCGGGCGAGTGCGGGACCGTCTCGACGTGCGGCGGCAGCGGCGGCATTCCGTGCCCGTTCGGCCAGGTCTGCAACATCCACGGCTGCTTCCCCGGCGCGGGGGGCACGTGCGTGCCCGCGCCGCCGGCCGTGTGCCCGCGCCTGTGGGCGCCGGAGTGCGGCTGCGACGGCAGGACGTACGCGAACGAGTGCTTGCGCCTGCGGGCCGGCGCGGCGCTGGACCACGTCGGCGAGTGCGCCGCGACGGACTGCGTGCCCGAATGCCGCACCGTGGGCGGCATGGGCGCGGCCTGGTTCGACCCGTGCGTGGAGCCGGGATTGATCTGCCGAGCCGACTGCACCGGGTGCACGGCTTCGTGCGAGGCCGTCGGGACGCGCAGCGAGGGGTGGTACGCGACCTGCTCCGACCCGGGCCGCACCGGCGGCTGTTCCGACAGCGGCGGCGGCAGCACCAGGCTCATCCGCTGGGACGACTGCGGCTAGGAGTGGTGCCGATCGTCGCCCGGAAGACCGGGACCGCCGTCCCGGCAACCTCGATCCGCGGCCCGGGAAGCACGCGAACGTCGGCGCGGCCCGCACGCCCCATCTCGATCCCCTGCCGCACCACGAGCGAACCGCCCTCGAACAACCGGCCCCGGCGGAGCAGGTACCCGGCCAGGGCGCCGGCCGCCGTTCCGGTGAACGGATCCTCGACGATCCCGTAGCGCGGGCAGACGAAGAAACGCGCCCGCGGCCCTCCCCGCCCGAACGCGAAGGCGTAGACGCCCGACAGCGGCAGCGACGGCGCCAGCGCGTCGAACAGGTCCGGCCGCGGCCGCACGGCCCGCAGATCGCCGACCGATCGCAGCGGCGCCATCACCGCCCACAAACCCGTGAAGGAACACTCCGGCGCAAGCGAGCGATCCAGCCGCTCCGGGCCGATGCCCAGCGCCCGCGCCACGTCGCTCGGCCGCGCGCACGGCGCCGACGTCGGCGGCGACTGCTCCATCGCCACTCGGGCCGGCAGGCCGCCACGGAACTCGATCGCAACCGGCAGGCGCCCGGCTCGCGTCTCCTGCACCACCGTGCGCCGGGGCCCGGCCGGCCGGATCGCTCCGATCCACGCCAGCACGTGGAACGTCGCGACCGTCGCGTGGCCGCAGAGATCCACCTCGCCGCCCGGCGTGAAGAACCGCACCCGGAAGTCGGCGCCGGCGCCGGACGGCGGCAGCACGAACGCAGTCTCCGACAGGTTCATCTCGCGGGCGATCCGTCGCATCAGTCCGGTTGAGAGCCCGCGCGCGTCGGGCGCCACCCCGGCCGGATTCCCGCCGAACAGGGCGTCCGTGAAGGCGTCGACCTGCCAGATCTCGACGCCCGCCGCAGTGCCGGGATTCCGACGACTCACAGCTCGAACGGATGTCGCGGCGTTCGGAAGGCCCGCGACCGTCACAGCGGCAGCGCTTCGGCGGCCAGGCGGCGGACGAAGGGATCGCCGTCGCGCAGCCGAAGGTCGAACTCCTCGCGGGAGAACGGCAGCAGGTCGACGGCCAAGCCGATCGCGGGCCAATCCGCGAGCAGCAGCCGCACGCGCTCCGCGAACGGCTGATCCGAGGACCGGAGAAGGACGAGCAGATCCGCGTCCGACCCGGGCCCCGCCTCGCCCCGGGCGAGCGACCCCACGAGGAAGACCGCCTCGACCTCGGGGTGGGATTGGCGCAGCACGGCCGCCGCCTCGCGCAGTCGCGCCAGCGCGGCGGGCCTATCGAGGGAGAAGACCATCACAGAGCCGTAGGATCTCCTCCGCACCAGCGATCGTTCGCGCTGCATCCGGTTCTCCGAAATGGTCCTTCGGGGCGCCGCGATCGAATCCGTTCGGGTAGCGCGTCGGGATGTAGCAGCGGTCCAGCTCGCGTGCCGCGTCGAGGATGCCGGGCGGCGCGTCGGCATCGATCGACTCCAGGAGTTCCCGCACCGAGTGTCCCCACGCCTGTTCGCCCCGCGCCTCGTGCACGGCCTTCACGGCCTTCTCCGCCGCCTGGTGGGCGCAGAAGCACGCCCACTCGAAGAACCCCCCCGCGCGCGCCGCCCGCGCCATCTCGAGGTCGCGCTCCGCCTGCCCCTGCCAGTCCCGCCAACGTCCCACGATGTGACGCTACCATGGGACCTTCCCGGGCACCAGCACCCGTTGGTCACCGCGGAGCACGCAGAGAACACAGAGACCATTCTCTGCGCCCTCTGCGGTCTCCGCGGTGATTCATCGTTACAGCTCGAACGGCAGCCAGAGGACCCGGATCCTCTCGTACGATCCCCTCCGCTGGTAGCCCGCCAGGCCGAACAGGACGGACCACTCGATGTCCCCGGGACGCTCGCGCCCGACGTCGAACAGCGGCAGGAAGTGGAACGACCACCCTTCGGTCCCGTCCTGGTTGCGCCTCGTCGTGTAGATCGAGTTGGCCGCCAGGGTGAACGAACCGTCGGGATCGGCGGAGTGCCACACGAGCGGGAACGCCGTGAAGAAGCGCGTCTGCGCGGCCTTGTCCTCGAAGTCCCACCACAACGGGAACCCGATCGTCGTGCGGTCCTGCGGGTCGGAGAAGTTCCACCAGAACGGGAAGACGACCTGGTGCGTCGACTCGCCGTCCCTGCCGACGTAGAGGATCGGGTGCAGGTTGAAACTCCAGCCGGGCGGCTCGGCCCCCGTCTGCGGCCACTCGGAGTACTCGAACGTCGGGAAGACCCAGGTCGTGCGCCGATCCTCGTGCAGGGACGCGTCGTGCATGAAGAACGGCAGCAGGCCGAACTTGCGGTGCCGGTCGATGTCGTGGAAGTCCCACCAGAACGGGAAGACGACCCAGTCCGAGCCTACCGGGTCGGTGCGGTGGTACACGTTCAGCAGGATGTCGGTGCGCGTGCCGGTCGAGTCGTCGCCCCAGGCGAACCACAGGGGCGCCAGCGTCCGGAACCACTCGGGCCCGCGTTCGTCCTGGTGGTACAGCAGCGCGCCCCAGCCGTCCGATTCGGCGTCGCGCCTGCGCCACCCCAGCGGGGTGATCAGGCGGAAACGGTCCGGCCCGGACGACAGGTGCACCAGCGGGACCAGCGTGAAGTGGGCCGAGTCCTCGCCGCCGCCGAAGAACAGCACGGGCGCGATGCCGGCCGACCAGTCGCCGCGGTCGTCGATGTCCACGAACAGCGGCGGCACCACCGTCGTGCTCGCCTCCGTCTGCGTGTCGTAGAAGTGCCAGAACACCGGGAGGAAGATCGAGTACCCGTCGGCGCCGGTCTCGCCGCCGAACACCAGCGGCGGGACCCCGTAACGCAGCAGCCCGGGCCGCCGATGGCTGTAGAACGGCGGCGCCAGCACGAAACTCGACTCCTCGGACGCGAAGCGCCAGAACCACAACCCGACGATCTGGTAGTCGCCGTCCGGACCGCTGCCGGCCATGAACAGCGGCGGCAGCCCCACGTCGGCGCCGTCGGCCGTGCGGCTCGCGTAGAACGGCCCGATCACGTCCGTGAATCGATCCGGCCGGCGAAACCGCCAGTACAGACCCGCCACCACGTCGGTCTCGTGCAGATCGTCCGGCCCGCGCCATCGCCAGTAGAAAGGCAGCACCCCGAGCGAGTGGTCCCGTTGGGGAACGTCGGTCCACCGTTCGAAGTAGAGCGGAAAGAACATCCGGAAGCCGCCCTCGGCCGACGTCTCCTGGTAGAACGGCAGCGGCGGGATCAGGAAGCGCCTCGGTTCGCCGGCCCGTCCCGGATCGCCGCCCGTGTCGCCCGCGGCGACGGATGCGGACGCGACGGCGAGCACCCCGAGGGTGATGGCGATCGACCGAACCTGTGCGAAGCTGACGATCATTGCCGATCCCGGCGCCCCCGGAGCGACGCGCCGGCGCCGCTCGTAGACCGCGGCACCATAGCAGTCAACAGTCCGGAATCGAAGGCCCAAAGATGCGGCGGACGGGGGATGGTGGACGGGGGACGGTGGACGGCGCGTCACGCCCCGATCGGCTTCACCATGATGACGGCGTCCTCGCCGCTGTCGGCGTAGTACCGCGGACGGATGCCGACGGGACGGAACCCGAACGACTGGTAGACGCGGATCGCGGCGGCGTTGCTCGGTCGGACCTCCAGCAGGATGTGATCCGCCCCCCGGTCGGTCGCGAGGGCGACGAGCGCCGCCACCATCGCGCGCGCGATGCCTCGCCGACGCGACCCGGGCTCGACCGCCAGGTTCAACAGGTGCACCTCGCCGACGGCCAACCAGAACACGACGAACCCGCAGACCCGC
Source organism: uncultured delta proteobacterium (assembly GCA_947085355.1). Classification (GTDB taxonomy): domain Bacteria; phylum Myxococcota_A; class Polyangia; order DRWM01; family JAAZOP01; genus CAMTWF01. The sequence continues at coordinate 3,318 of CAMTWF010000107.1, read as the reverse complement.
CGGTCCGCGGAACGCTCCGCGACCCACACGTGCGAGTAATCCCGCCCTAACTCCTCGGCGAACATGCGCTCGGTCCACGGCGCCGCGAACGACGTCCGTTCGACCGCCATGATTCCCGGCAGGTCGGCGGGGCCGGCGAGCCGGAGCGCGAACTCGACCACGTGGCCGGTTGCAGCCGACATCGGAACCGTCGAACCCCCTTTCTCAGGGCTGTCGCCCGGCCTCCCGGCGCTCCCGCTCCATCGCCAGTTCCCGCGCGATGCCGGCGACCATCTCGTCCTCGTGAGCCGGCACCGCCAGCACCAGCGGCATCGCCCCTTCCGGGGACAGCCTCGCGACCTCCGCGGTCGCCGCCACGGGCGCCGCCTCCACGGCGCGGACCCCGAACGCCGAAAGCCTCGAGCAGAGCGCGTGCCGGAAGCGGGCCGAGTGCAGCGCGCCGGCGCCGATGAAGACCAGCGCGTCGATGCCGCCGAGCAGGGCGACGGCTCCGCCGACGGCGACCGCCACGTTCTGGACGAATGCGCCCCACGCGGTCCGCGACGGCTCGATGCCGTGCTCGGCCTCCACGGCCACGCGTTCCACGCCCGTCCCGCCGGCTCGCGGCCCGAGTCCCGCGCCGGTGCGCAGGAGGTTCAGAAACGGTTCCACCGACATGCCGCCGCGGCCCAGGCACGCATCGAGAACGCCGACGTCCACCGAGCCCGCGCAGGTTTCGCCGGGCAGCCCGTCGCCCTCGAAGCACCCGAACGTCGTCCAGATCGGACGATTCCCGAGCACCGCGGTCACGCCGGCCGAGCCCTCCAGGTAGCACATCACGACCCGCCGGGGATGCGCCGCCTGCCCCTTCGACCTCACGGCGGCATCGACCTGCTCCAGGAGCGGCGCCGTCCGGGCCAGCGCGCCGTCGTGCAGGAGCCCGCGGCGGCCGCGGCGGCGGAGGCCGAGCGGCACGGCGATCGATTCGGGCAGGAGGTACGCGGACGACTCGGCCGGCAGCGTCCGGAAGAAAGCGTCGTCGGCCACCGCGACGTGCGGCAGCCGCGGGCGGCAGCCGCGGCCCGCGCGCACGAGCCGCAACAGGTCGTCGTCGAGAGCCTCCGATCCCTCCGACGCCTCCAGGCGCGCGAGGCAGGCGTCGTCGACGATCGCGGCGGCCCCGAGCCACGCCGGCGCGCGGCCCAGCACGTAGGCCGCGACGTCGGCGCCGACCGGGGCCTTCGCGGCCTGAAGGTCGTCCAGCAGGTCGGCCAGCCGCTCGACCGCCTGCTCGACCGTCCCCGCCTCGGCGCAGCCCTCGCCCCGCCCGGCGGCGTACCGGTAGACGTGCTCGGCGTCCGGGCCGATGCGCCGGATCGTCCCGGCCAGCGCCGGGGTTCCCAGGCCCGGCTCCACGACCCGGTACGACAGCGTCCCCGACGAGCACCCCAGGATCAGCGTCCTCATTCGGCCGCTCCCCCCCGACGCGCCCGTTGCAAGAACCTCACGACTCCCGCGGCCTCGATGTACACGCGCCTGATGTGCGGCATCGCCTCGCGGATGCGGTAGTCGATGTTGTGGACGATGCGCTCGAGATCGTCCGCGCCGGCATCCTGGCGCGGATCGATGGCGAGACCCAGGATCACGTCGTCCGGCGCAAGATGAATCGGCGCCACCTCGACGACGCGCTCGATCCCGGGCTGCAACGCCAGAATCCGCCGGATCTTGTCGTGGTCGGAACGCGCCGCGGCGTCGCCCAGCAGGAACTTGCGTGCGCGATACGCCGCGACCGCCGCTCGGCCGGCCAGCACCAGGCCGACGACGACGGCCGCGGCGCCGTCGAACGCTCCGCTGCCCGTCACGTCCGACAGCACCAGGCCGGCCAGCGCCGCGGCGAGGCCCGCGGCCGCCGCGGCGTCCTCGATCATCGTCGCGGGCACGGTGGGATCCTTGACGGCGGCAAGGGCGTCCCGCAGGCTGCGCTCGCGCACCAGCAGCAGGAACTCCCGCAGCGAGCCGTGCATCGAGAAGCCGACGAAGACGGCCGAGATCGCAAGCGTCACGTACGCGACGCCCGTCGCGCCCCCGGGCGACGCGCCGACGACGATCGCGCGGAATCCGGCGTGCACGGAGAACGCCCCGCCGACGGCGCAGACCGCGAACACGACGGTCGAGCCCCAGTAATACCGCTCCCTCGCGAACGCCAGCGCGTTGCGATCCTCGCCGACGCGGCGCGAGACCGCGGCGCCGAGCAGCAGAAGTCCCTGGCTGCCCGCGCTCGACACGGAGTGTATCGCCTCGGCCAGCAGCGCCGCGGACTGCGCCAGCACCGCGGCGATGAACTTGGCCACGGCGAGCGTCAAGTCGCCGAGCACCGCGGCCAGCACGGCCGCGCGGGGACTGCGGCTCACGGCTGCGCCCCCGTCGCCGGCGCGATATCCGCCGAGACGTCGAAGACCCGCAACCGGCACCGACCGCGCAGGTCGACGAGCCAGAGTCGCCGCAGCTCGGCAAGCCGCCGGACCCGCACCGACGCCTCGAACTCCTCCGCGACCTCCTCCCACGATCGGCCGGCGAACGCATGGTCCCCGCGATCGAAGAGCTCCCGCAGCGCCGCCGGATCCTCGGACACCGCCGGCCGCACGCTGTCGCGCGCGAACCGCGCCGCCACCAGCTCGCGCCGCAACGCCGCTTCCACGAACTCCATCGCCACCGCCCGCTCCCGCAGGAAACGCCGGAGCGCATCGTGGCCGCCGGCGCGCTCCGCCAGCGCGTCGCGCGCCTCGTCGACGAGGTCCGGCGGGACGGCGTCGCGCCCGATCCTCGCGGCCTCGCGCAACACGACGAGCTGCTCCACGACGACGGCCTGCGCGCCGCGGATCGCGTCGGCATCGACCGTCACCCCCGCCGCGTCCGGCCCGTGCGCGCGCACCGCCCCGATGGCCGCCACGACGAACAGATCCCAGAGCGTGGCCACCTGCCCCGCCCGGTCGCGCGCCGACTGCCCCTCGACCACGACGGCGACCCGGTCGATCGTCGGACCGGCGGTCGAGGACGGCGACGCGGACGCGGCAATCACGAACGCCGCCGCAAGGATCGGCCTCGCGCGAGGCGCCGTCCGCCTCGGGTCCACCCCGCCTCGACCGGCTCCGGGAACTCCCATCGCCGCCGCCCTTCTACCACAGTTCGGGCTTCGGGCATCATCTGGAATTCGGGGGGGGGGGGGGGGGAATACCGCAGACCAAGGCGCGGGAACCCGAGGACAGCTTGCGCGAACCGGAAAAAATCACCCGCTTTGCCGTCGCCGACCCGCGAGACCGGGCCACCCACCCGCGTGCG
>CAMTWF010000106.1:0-3053 GCA_947085355.1 uncultured delta proteobacterium | reverse complement strand
GACTCTCAACTCTCGACCCTCGACTCTCGACGCCTGCCTGCCCTGCCTGCCGGCAGGCAGGCGGCAGGCAGGCGCGGCGGCGCCGCTGCGCCACCCGGACAACCCCCTTTGGTTGCGGCGCCGCCGCGCTAAGCAGGCGGCAAGCGGCATCAACCTGTTCGATCGTGGACTGTCGGCCGCCCTTGTGCTAATCGCCGCGCGGCCGCGCACGGGCGATGGTCGCTCGGCGCGGGCCAGGTGTCCCTCGGCGCCCCCGCCCGGGCGGCGGGAGGCTTGCGAAGGAGGCTCCCATGAAGAAGTCGCCGCTGCAACAGGTCAAGGAACGCTTCGGATCGAAGGAAAAGCTGATCGGGGAGGTCCGCGCGCTGGTCGACAAGACGGACCTGTTCGTGAAGAAGTTCAACGAGGCCAAGGGCCTGGATCGCGTGAGCAACGCCAAGCTCCTGCGCCTGCACAGGATAGCCACCGACGTCCAGCAACGGTTCGCCACCCGCGAGAAGCTGGTCTCGGCCCTGCTGGAGATCGAGGGACGGGTCAAGGACCTCGACTACCGCAAGCGATTCGAACGCTACACGCTCGGGCGCCTGTACGACGCCTTCAAGTCGGCCGAGCGGCGCGCGCGGGCCATCGCCCGCAAGGAACGGGCCGCGGGCGGCGCCGCGCCCGCGTCCAGGTAGCGCCGGTCAGAGCGGGCGGAAATCGGGCTGCGGAGCGTACGGATCGGCGCCCGGCGGGCACGGTTCGAGCGGCTGGGGTTCCGTTCCCCACAGGGTTCGCAGCGCCGCGACGCGGCGGCGGAGGATCATGTCGAGGCGCCCGCGGCACCATGACGCGCCCGCGCCGCGGAAGCAGCCTGCCGCCGGGTCCATCGGGACGCACCACGGCATCGGCCGCGGGAACACCTCGCGCGGCGGGCCGCCCGGCCGGTTCGCGATCGGCCGGTTGTCTTCGAGCCACAGCGGCACGATCCACAGCCCGCTGACAGCCCACCCCGCCGTCCCCTGGTCGATCCGCAGCGCGGCCAGCGCCTGTTCGCGGCTCTCCATCCGCATCCGCGAGTCGTCCCCCGGGGCGAGCGGCGCGCCTGGGTGGACCTCCCAGCCCATGTTGGCGACCAGGTTGCCCAGCGAGTACACGATCGGCACGCGCCGTCCGGACGCGTCGAACACCTCGACCGGACCCAGCACGTGGGGGCCGTGGCCGACGACTGCATCGGCTCCCCAACCGGCGATGCTCCTCGCCCAGTCGCGCCACCCGTCGTACGGCGTCGAGACGAACTCCCCCACCCAATGCACCGTGACGATCAGGATGTCGGCCGCCGCGCGCGCCTCGCGCACATCGGCCTCCACGCGCCCGTCGAGCGTCGCGATGCGCCACTCGGCTTCGCCCGGCGGATCGCGCGGCCTGCGAACCGTCATCGCGTAGGCGAGCAGCAGCACGCGCGGGGCGGCATCGGACAGGACCGCCGGCCGCCGCGCGTCCGCCGCCGTCCCGGCCCCCGCCACGCCGAGGCCGGCCTCCTTGGCGGCCGCGATCGTCTCTCCAAGGCCCTCGCGCCCCTGATCGAAGGCGTGGTTGTTGGCCATCGTCACGACATCCACCCCGGCCCGACGGAACCCGTCGAGCGCCTCGCGCGAACCGTTGAATACGGGCGGGCTCGACGTGGGCGGGACCCGCTCCGTGGCGATCGGCGATTCCAGGTTGGCGACGAAGACGACGCGCCCGAGCGCCTCGATGCTGCGCCGCACCGGCGCGATCTCCCGCAGCAACCAGGCGTAGCCCGCGGCGAGATCGCCGCCGCCATGCAGCCGCGCCACCTCCTGGACCTGCGGAGGCAGCATCAGATCCCCGCCCAGCAGGACGAGGAACGGACCGACGCCGTCCGGCGCCGGCGGCGCCGCGGGTACGGCTGCAGTCTCGGGCTCCGGCTCGGGCGCCGGCGCGGCGGCCGCCGGTACGCCCCCATCGGAATCATCGTGCGGCCGCACGTCGGGTTGACGGGCGCGGTCGCGGCACCCGGTCGACAGCGCGGAGGCGAGGATGGCGGCCGCGCACCCGGAAAAGCGCAAGACGATGCTCAGAAGTCGACGTCGCCGTCGATGTGCAGCGCCGGGTCGCGGAAGCCGAACGTCGGCGTCACGTTGCGGTGGCAGCCGCACCCCGACGCCGCGGGCGGGTGCGGAGCCGGCGGCGGCAGGCCGTGACAGGTTCCGCAGGCGGCCTGCGTGCCGTCCACGACGGTCCACAGCGGCGTCGTGGTGGAGCCCCCGGTCATCGTCGCCCCGTGGCAGTACGTGCCGGAGCACCGCGAGCCGTCGAACGACGGGACGGCGCCGTCGGCCCTGGCAAGCGCGCTCCACGTCAGTTCGGCGGGCGTTCCGTCGTCGACGTGGCCGGCGCCGTCCACGGCGGTGGGAACGACGTGGCACGCCGAGCACCGAATGGTCGCATGCCAGTCCGAGGTCCGCAGATGGTTGCGGTGCGCTCCGACGCCGCGCGCAGTGGTGGCCGAATTGCCGGCCGTGTCGACCGGCGGAGCCGGATCGCCGCCGGAGCCGTGGCACGAATCGCAGGACATGCTCCGGACCTGCACGTCCCCGTCGACGTGCAGCGTCCGGTCGTGGAACGAGCGGTCCGGCCGGACCACGGCGTCGTGGCACAGGGCGCAATCGGAGACCGCCGGGTGCCTGCCGCCCGGCGGCAGGCCGTGGCAGGTTCCGCAGGCGGCCTGCGTGCCGTCCACGACGGTCCACAGCGGCGTCGTGTTGGAGCCGCCGTCGAGCGTCGCGCCGTGGCAGTAGACGCCGGAGCAGGAGTCGCCGCCGAAGGAGGGGCCGGCGCCGTCGAGCCGCGCTCGCGTCCCCCAGGTCAGTTCGGCCGGGAGAGCGGTGTCCATGTGCCCCGGTGCGTCGACCGTCGCCGGGACCGCGTGGCATGACGTGCATGCGATGTCGGCGCGCCAGGCGGACGCGGCCGCGAGGTGGCTGCGGTGCGCTCCTACGCCGCGGCTCGTCGGGTTCGAGTTGCCCGACGTATCAGGCGGCGGGGCGGGG
>CAMTWF010000105.1:0-4533 GCA_947085355.1 uncultured delta proteobacterium | reverse complement strand
TCGGGTTCCGGGCGGCCCACGGGCGGCGGGTCGTGGCGATCGACGACTGCCCGGCGATCGAGGAGGAGATCGTCCGGGCCGTCGCGGCGATCGGGAAGCGCCGCGACATCCTGGCGGCGCGGTACCCTCGCGGCGCCGGCGAGATGTGGGTGCTGTGCGATGCGGACCGGCGAGCGTGGCTTGCGACCGGCGGCGAGCGCCTCGGCCGCGGCCGGCGCTGGGATCCGATCGATCCGGCGGTCCTTCCGGAACACCTGCGACCGCTGCGTGCCGTCCCCGAGATCGATGCGATCGGCGGCGCAAGGGTCGAGGCGCCTTGCGGCGGTTTCGTCCAGGCCGGGCGCGAGGCCGCCGGCGTCCTCGGCCGCCTGGTTGCACGGATGGCGTCGTCGGGGCCCGCCGCAACCGTCCTGGAGCTGTACGCCGGCTCCGGCTTCCTGACCTCCGCGCTGGCTCCGGTTGCCGGCAGGCTCGTCGCCGTGGAGAGCGATCGCGAAGCCGCCGCGGCGCTGGGGCGCAACGCGCGGCGATGGGCGGCGTCGCACGTCGAGGTCGTCCGCGCCGACGCGGCGGCGTACGCGGCCTCACCGGCGGCCTCCCGTCCGCCTCCCGATCTCGTCGTGGCGGATCCGCCCCGCACCGGTCTCGGACCGGCGGCGAAGGCGATAGGGGCTCTCCGCCCGCCGCGCATTCTCCTCGTCGGTTGCGACCTGCCGGCGCTCGGACGCGACCTGCGGGCGCTGCGCGGCGCGGGCTACGCCATCCGTGGCGCCGCCGCCGTGGACATGTTCCCGGGCACGCATCACGTGGAAGCGGTGGTGCTGCTTGACCCCGGCACGGGCTGTTGCTAGCACGGCTCGGCGAACCCGGCCCGAAGGGGGAGGAGGCGGAGGTCCTTGAGTTGAGACCCCTGATCGGCATCCGGCGCGAGGACAAGAACCGGTGGGAGCGCCGCGCACCGCTCACCCCGGGCTGCGTGCGCCGCCTCGTCGCCGGCGGCATCGACGTCGCGATCCAGCCGTCGGGGGTCAGGGCGTTCCGCGACGATGAGTACGCCGCCGCCGGCGCCAGGGGCGCCGAGGATCTGTCCGACTGCCGCGTGGTCTTCGGCGTCAAGGAGATGCCGCCGGCCATCTTCCGTCCCGGCGTCGCCTACGCCTTCTTCGCCCACGTCGCCAAGGGGCAGGCGTACAACATGCCGATGCTGCGGGCGCTGCTGGACGCCGGCGCCCACCTGATCGACTACGAGAAGATCGTCGACGCCGCCGGCCGGCGGCTGATCTTCTTCGGCCGCTACGCCGGCCTCGCCGGCGCCGTGGACACGCTGTGGGCGCTCGGCCGCAGGCTGCTCTCCGATGGCGCCGCGACGCCGCTGGCCGGCATCGAGCCGGCGCACCGCTACGACGCCCTGCCCGCGGCCGTGGAGGCGGTCGTCCGGGCCGGCCGCGAGATCGCCGCGACCGGCCTGCCCGAACGCCTCGCGCCGCTCGTCATCGGCGTCGCCGGCTACGGCAACGTCGCCGGCGGCGTCATCGAGATCCTCGACGCGCTGGGCGCTCGGGACGTGCCGCCGGAGGATCTGCCGGCGCTCTTCGAGCCGGGCCGGGCCGACACCCGCGCGGTGTACCGCGTCACGTTCCGCGAGGAGCACACGGTCGAGCCGATCGATCCAGCAGCGGCGTTCGACCTGGCGGAGTTCTTCCGGAGCCCCGAGCGCTACCGTGGGCGCTTCGAGCGATTCGTGCCGATGCTGACCGTTCTGTTCAACTGCATCTACTGGGCTCCGCGGTACCCGCGCCTGGTGACCAAGGCGTTCCTGCGGGAGCATTTCGGCGGTGCGCGAGCGCCGCGCCTGCGCGTCATCGGGGACATCTCGTGCGACGTGCTCGGGGGTGTCGAGTGCAACGTCGGGACGACGACGCCTGATTCGCCCGTGTACGTCTGGGACCCGGTCGCCGACAGGGCCGTCGACGGTTGGGAGGGCAGGGGGCCGGTAGTGCTGGCGATCGACAATCTCCCGTGCGAGATACCGGTCGAGTCGTCGACCGAGTTCGGCAATGCGCTGATGCGCTTCGTGCCGGACATGGCGCGGGCGGACTGGACCGGCGGGTTCGGAACGCTCGACCTGCCGAGGGAAGTGAAGGACGCCGTGATCGCGTACGCGGGGCGGCTGACTCCGGCGTACGAGTACATCTCGGAGCATCTTCGGCTCTTCGAGGCGGGTTGCGGGAGGTGACGAGGAAATGGCACGGGTGACGAAGGCGAAGGCGAAGCGGAAGACGCGCAAGGCGCGTCGCGATCCGGCGAGGCGGAAGACGGCGCGAAAGCCGGTCGCTCGTCCGACGTCGCGGCCCGCCGGACGGAAGGCCCGGCCGGTCGTGCGGAAGGCCGCGGGAAGGCCGCCGAAGAAGCAGCGCCGCGAAGCGCCGGCCGTGTCGTCAAGGAACCTCGCGGCTGTGCCGCGAGGTTCCGCGGGGGTCCGGGGGGCGGTGAGGCGCCCGGCGCCGAACAGCCCCCCGGTGCAAGTGAGAGCGTCCGCCCCGCCGCGGCGGATCCTCGTGCTGGGGGCCGGTCTGGTCGCTCGTCCGCTGATCCAGTACCTCCTCCGTCGGCCCGGGTACTACGTCGCCGTGGCCGACAAGGACGTTCCACGGGCTCGGGAGATGCTCGCCGGAAGGGCCAACGCGGAGGCGCTTGCGCTGGACCTCGATCCCGCCGACCCGTCGCCGCTGGTCTCGCCGGTTTCGCGCGCGGACGTCGTGGTCAGCCTGCTGCCTCCCGCGTACCACCCGACGGTCGCCGGCGTCTGCATCGACCGCCGCAAGCACCTGGTGACGGCCTCGTACGTCGGCGACGCCATGCGGGCGCTCGATGACCGGGCTCGCGAGGCCGGCGTGTTGCTGCTCAACGAGGTCGGTCTCGACCCGGGCCTCGATCACATGACGGCGATGCGCATCATCGACGGCGTGCGCGAGCGCGGCGGGACGGTTGCGGAGTTCTACTCGTACTGCGGCGGCCTCCCGGCGCCGGAGGCGAACACGAACCCGATCGGATACAAGTTCTCGTGGAACCCGCGCGGGATGGTGCTGGCGGGCAAGAACGCGGCGAGGTACCTCAAGGACGGCAAGCTGGTCGAGGTTCCGGGACCCGAACTGTTCGGGCACTACTGGGAGGTCAAGATCGACAACCTGGGCGTGTTCGAGGCGTACCCGAACCGGGATTCGCCGGCGTACCGTTCGATCTACGGCATCGAGTCGGCCCGCACCGTGTTCCGCGGAACGCTGCGCTACCTGGGGCACTGCCGCCTGTGGAAGAAGATGGTCGAGATGGGCCTGCTCGACGATGCGCCGCGAGCGAACCCGGCGGGTACGACACTGGCCGAGTTCACGCGCAGGCTGCTTGGGGTCAGGGCCGGGCGCGACCTGCGCGTCGCCGCGGCGGAGAAGCTCGGCCTGCCGCCGGATTCGGAGGTGCTCCTCAAGCTCGACTGGCTCGGGTTCTTCGGCACGGATCCGGTCCCCATCGAGCGTGGGTCCGGCCTTGACGTGTTGGCGGCGCAGCTCCAGAAGAAGCTGCAGTACAAGCGGGGAGAACGGGACATGATCGTCCTGCGCCACGAGTTCAGCGCCGAGTTCCCCGGCGGGCGGCGCGAGTCGATCACGTCGACGCTGATCGACTTCGGCGTTCCGGGCGGCGATTCGGCCATGTCCCGCACCGTGTCGCTTCCGGCGGCCATCGCCGCGAGGCTCGTGCTGGAAGGCGCAATAGATGCTCGGGGGGTCCGGATCCCGGTCGACAAGGCGATCTACGGACCGATCCTGTCGGAGCTGGAGGCGTTCGGCGTGCGGTGCGTCGAACGGACCGTGGCGCGTTGACCGCGGAGGATCCGCCGTCGAGCACGAGCACGAGCACGAGCACGAGCACGAGCACGATGTCGAGGGCATACGTCACCGGCAACGAGGCGGCGGCCGAGGGCGCGTTGGCCGTGGGCTGCCGATTCTACGCGGGATACCCGATCACGCCGTCGTCCGAGATCATGGAGCGGATGGCCGAGAGGCTGCCGCAGGTCGGCGGCCGGTTCATCCAGATGGAGGACGAGATCGCGTCGATCTCGGCGGTGATCGGCGCGTCGTGGGCCGGCCTGAAGGCGATGACCGCCACCAGCGGCCCCGGCTTCTCGTTGATGATGGAGGGGATCGGCTACGCCGTCTTCACGGAGACCCCCTGCGTCGTGATCGACGTGCAGCGCGCCGGACCGTGCACCGGCCAGGCGACGCGCGTCGGCAGCGGCGACGTCATGCAGGTCAAGTGGGGATCCCACGGCGACATCGAGATCGTCGCGCTGGCCCCGTGGTCCGTCCAGGAGATGTACGACCTGACGATCAGGGCGTTCAACCTGTCCGAGCGGCTCCGCGTGCCGGCGTTCGTGATGGCCGACGAGGCGGTGGGGCACCTGCACGAGACCGCGGAGTACCACCGCAGGTTCGACGTCGTCGATCGCGTGCGGCGGGGCGGCGAGCCCCCGTTCGGAAC
>CAMTWF010000104.1:0-13718 GCA_947085355.1 uncultured delta proteobacterium | reverse complement strand
GTGGTCCCGCGGCCCCCGGAGGACGATGCCGCCGGGCGCGCGGCATGTCCCACGCCGGCCGGCCTGCCTGCCGGCAGGCAGGCGGTCTTCCTGTCCCGTTCCGCGGCCGACGGGGGCGTCCACGCTCATCGCCGACCCGGCCTGGCTGCCGGTAGGCAGGCGTCCGGAAACGCATCACGCCCGGCCTTTGACGCCCTTCCCCCTCGTCGTATGGCGTCCTTCCGATGTCACGACGGTCGCGTCAGAGACCCGGAACTCCTACCGCGTCAGGATTCGGTTGGACTGCCGTAGCCCCTTGATCTGAAAGACTTTTTCAGGGCCGATCAAGTCCTTACTGTATCAGGATTCGACGGATTTCTCGACCCGGTAGCGGCGTTCAAGGGTTCGAAAGTGGACTTTGAGAGCCACCGATGTTAGTGTATGGATGAAACGGTTAGGTTATGGTCCATACACTAACATCGGTGCTCCATGGCAAACTCTCGGCCTCCCCAAGCCTTGCTCGATCTCTTCGCCGCCAAGAAGGTCGTTGACCTTCCCGCCATCCGGGCGACGTTGGGCGACGTGTCGCACATGACCGCTTTTCGCCACCTCCGACGGGTGCCCTACCGTCGCAGCTACAACCACAACGGCCGCTTCTACGCCCTGCACGAACCGTCTCGCTACGACCGCTTCGGGCTGTGGACTTGGCGCGACGTGCACTTCTCGGTCGACGGCAGCCTCCGCAAGACCGTGCGACGCCTCGTCCACGAGGCCGAGACCGGCGCCACGCACCGAGAGCTTCAGGACCGACTTGCGGTGCGGGTCCACAACACGCTGCTGGACCTGCTCCGCCACGGCGAGGTTGACCGAGAGCGGCTGGCCGAGGTGTACGTCTACCTGCACACCGACGCGGCCGTGCGACAGGAGCAGATCCGGCGCCGCCAGGAGTGGATCACCGCCGCGCGGGCCGCGGCGGCCCACCCGGAGGTCAGCGACGCCATCGTCATCGACGTGCTGCTGACGCTGATCCGCCATCCCGGCTCTCAGCCGGTGGACTTGGCGCGACACCTGCGCGGGCACGCTCCGCCGATCACGTTTCCCCAGGTTCAGGCCGTGTTCACCCGATACGACCTCGGGGAAAAAGGGGGGCCCTCGAAGCGCTGAAGTGGCTTCGGCTGCACGCCGAGCGCGCCGGCTGGTCGCCTGCGGAAATCGCTCGGGCCACGGCCTCGGACGGCAACCCGCTTCCTCGCATCGATTTCGTCGCCGAGGCCGAGCAGTGCTCAAGCTGTGGCGGCGCCCTGCGAGTCCAGAAGAGCCGTTGGCGAACGGTGATCACCCTGTCGCATGGCGCGTTCGATGCTCGCGAGATCCGCAAGCGGTGTGGCGACAGATCCTGTCCACCGGTGAGGTCCGAAGCGCTGCGACGACTGGTCAAGTCCGGGCAGCGCTATGCTTACGATCTCATCGTGCACGTCGCCCTTGGCCGCTACATCAAGGGGCAGCAGCGCGACGAGATTCGCCGGGAGTTGTCCAAGGAGCGCGGCATCGACCTGTCCGCGGGGACGGTCTCGGCGCTGTGCGACCGATTCCTCTCGCTGTTCGAGGCGCTCCACGTGCACCGCGCCCCGCAACTGCGCGCCCACCTGCAACAAGGCGGCTATCCGCTGCACCTCGACGCCACGTGCGAGCACGGCAAAGGCGGATTGTTCCTCTGCATGGATGGGTGGCGAGGGTGGACGCTGTGGGGCGCACGTGTGCCCTCGGAGAACGCGGACCATCTGACCTCCGTGGTGGACCGGACTGTCGAGCTGTTCGGCCGCCCCGTCGCGACCATGCGCGACATGGGGGACGGCGGCGCTCATGCCGTCGAGCGCTTGCGCAAGGACGGCGTCCCCGACCTGATCTGCCACTACCACTTCGCCGGTGCAGTCGGCAGCAGCCTCTTCGACAAGCTCTATGACCACCTCCGGGGCATCCTCCGCCTCTGCCGAGTCCGCACCGACCTGCGGACGCTGCTGCGAGAGCTGCGCCCCTACAACACGTCCCGCGCGACCGAGGGCCGCTGGGGCCTCGGCTGCGTCCGCGAGGATCTCAAGGCCCTGGTCCTGTGGGTTCTCGAAGGCGACGGTCGCAAGGACGTCCCATACCCCTTCGCGCTGCCCCACTTGGAGTTCGTTCGACGCTGCCGCCAAGCCGTCGAACGAGCCCAGCAGTGGGTGCCGTGCCCTCGCACGCAACCGGAGCGCCGCGTCATCGAGGTGCTCGCCCGTCGCGTCAGTCGACTGGAGCGCGATCCCCGCCTGGTCGCGACCGTCGAGAGCCTCGATGAGAGGTGGCGGACCTTCTCGGAGCTCCGCGGTGTGCTGCGGTTGTCCGACGCCGATCTGCCCCGAGGAGACACGCGCCTTGCGCCGCGACAGCTTCCCGCCCTGGAGTGGCTCCGACTGGAGCAGATCAAGCAGGCCGTCGAGAGCTTCGAGGCGGAGCTCAAGGAGCGCATTCCTCCTGCCGAGCATGGCAAGTCGCGCCCCTCGTCGGCGCCGGCCATCGTCCTCAAGTACCTCGAGCGCAATCGAGCGCACCTCTTCGGTCATCCTGCGCGCTTGGACCCCGACGGCAGGGTCGTCGCCGTCGTCGCGCGGACCAACAACGTCATCGAGCACTTCTTCGGCAAGGACAAGCAGCGACTTCGCCGCCGAGTCGGGCGAGCTCATCTGGGCCAAGACCTCGAGCAACAGCCCGCCCAGGTGGCCCTGGTCTCCAACCTCCGGCACGCCGACTACGTCCAAGTGCTCTGCGGGTCGCTGGACCATCTGCCCACGGCGTTGGCCGAGTTGGACATGCAGTCCGCTGTCGACCCGGGTCCGCCGGTGCGAGACCAGCGCGACAAGCACCTGCAGCAACGCGTGCGGAAGCTGCTGGCCGCGACGGAGTCCACATCGGCAGCCGAGGCGAATCGAACCCCGCCACGTCCTACGCCTCAGCTCGAACCCGTGGACGTCTCCTTGCGATGGCCCGAGCTCGAAGCCCTCTCCGAGGACGAGCTACGCGCCCGCTGCGTCGGCGTATTCGACCCGCCGCCGCAGCCCAAGCCCCGCGATCCCCGCGCTGCCCCCGGCGGGGACGGTGCTGAAGCGCCGCTTCCAGGGGCGCACCTACCGCGTCGAGGTGACGGAGGAGGGATTCGAGTACCGGGGAGTGCGTTACACGCACCTCACCCCGGTCGCGAACGCGATCACCGGCACCATCTATGGCGGATACCAGTTCTTCGGCCTGAAGGCCCCCTGGGACGACCGGGCCACGGACCGCCCGCGACGTCGCCGGCGCAGGCGGGCCCCCGTCTCGCCGTTGGCGGCCGCAACCGAATCCTGACGCGGTAGCGTCCTCTGCGGTCTCTGCGGTGGTTCATCGTTTGGTTTGGTTGCGGCCAATAGCCGCGCTACGAGTAGTATCACAGCGCGGTCCGCCGCAGCCGCAGCGCGTTGCCCACGACCGAGACGGACGAGAAGGTCATCGCCGCCGCGGCGATCATCGGCGAGAGGAGCAACCCGAAGACGGGGTAGAGCACGCCCGCGGCCACGGGAACTCCGACGGTGTTGTACGCGAACGCCCAGAAGAGGTTCTGCCGTATGTTGCGCATCGTCGCACGGGAGAGCCGCCGAGCCTTCGCGATGCCCCGGAGGTCGCCCTTCACGAGCGTGACGCCTGCCGACTGCATCGCGACGTCGGCGCCGGCGCCCATCGCGATGCCCACGTGCGCGCGGGCGAGGGCCGGCGCGTCGTTCACGCCGTCGCCCGCCATGGCGACGATGCGACCTTCATCCTGGAATCGCTTCACGATGTCGCCCTTGCGCTCGGGGAGCACGCCCGCCTCGACGTCCTCGATCCCCAGCGTGCGGGCCACGGCCCGGGCGGTAGTGCTCTCGTCCCCCGTAACCATCACGATCCGGATGCCGTCGCGGCGCAGCAGGCGAACCGCCTCGGCCGTGGACGCCTTGATCGGGTCCGCGACGCCGACGAGGCCGGCAACGGCGCCGTCGACGACCACGAACGTCGCCGTCCGTCCCTCCAGGCGCATCGCCTCGGCGCGATCGGCCCACGGCCCGGCGTCGACGCCGATCTCCTCGATCATGCGCCGGTTGCCGAGCGCCACGGCGCGGCCGTCGACACGGCCGGTGATGCCGCGCCCGGTGAGCGAGCGGAATTCGGCGGCGTCGGCGAGCGAGAGGCCGCGTTCCCCGGCGGCGCGGACGAACGCATCCGCGAGCGGGTGCTCGCTCCCGCGTTCCAGGCTCGCCGCCAGGCGCAGCAGTTCCGTGTCGTCCCAGCCGTCGGCCGCCCGAACCTCCGCGACGGTCGGCTTGCCCTCGGTGAGCGTCCCGGTCTTGTCGACGATCAGCGTGTCGACCCGCTCCATCACCTCCAGCGCCTCGGCGTTCCTGATGAGCACGCCCTCGGTCGCTCCGCGCCCGGTCCCGACGACGATCGACATCGGCGTGGCGAGGCCGAGCGCGCAGGGGCAGGCGATGATCAGCACGGCCACGGCGTTGAGCAGCGCGTAGGCGAGGCGGGGTTGGGGGCCCCACAGCGCCCACGCGCCGAAAGCCAGCGCCGCCGCGGCGACGACCGCGGGGACGAACCACGCGGCCACCGCATCGGCAAGCCGCTGGATCGGCGCGCGCGATCGCTGCGCCTCGCTCACCATCCGGACGATCTGCGCGAGCAGCGTGTCCGAGCCGACCCGCTCGGCCAACATGACGAAGCCGCCGGTGCCGTTCACCGTGCCGCCGGTCACGCTGTCCCCCGCGCTCTTCTCGACCGGGATCGGCTCGCCGGTGACCATCGATTCGTCGACCGCGCTCGTCCCCTCCAGCACCGTTCCGTCGACCGGGACCTTCTCGCCCGGACGCACCCGCAGGCGGTCGCCCGCGTTGACCCGATCGAGCGGGACGTCCTCGTCGGCGCCGTCACGGCGCAGCCGCCGGGCAGTCTTCGGGGCCAGGCCGAGCAGCGCGCGGATCGCCGCGGACGTGCGGCTCCGCGCCCGGATCTCCAGCACCTGGCCGAGCAGCACGAGCGTCGTGATGACCGCCGCGGCCTCGAAGTAGATCGCCGGCTCGCCCCCGTGCCCGCGGAATGCGGCCGGGAAGACGCCCGGCGCCAGCACCGCCACGAGGCTGTAGGCGTACGCGACCCCGGCGCCGATCGCGATCAGCGTGAACATGTTCAGGTTCCAGGTGGCGATCGAGCGCCACCCGCGTTCGAAGAACGGCCGGCCGCCCCAGAGCACCACCGGCGTCGCCAGTGCGAGTTGGATCCACGCGAGCCACCCCGCCGGGAGGGCCTGCTGGACCGGCCGGCCGGGAATCATCTCCGACATGGAGGCGAGGAACACCGGCGTCGTGAGCGCCAGGCTGACCCAGAACCGCCGCGACATGTCGCGCAGTTCCGGGTTGTCGTCGTCCTCGGCGGCGACGGCGAGCGGCTCCAGCGCCATGCCGCACTTCGGACATGCGCCGGGACCATTCTCATGGACCTCGGGATCCATGGGGCAGACGTACGCAGCCGCCACCGGGGCCATCGCCGCTGCGGCCGCGTCGGGCGAAGCGAGGTAGCGGTCCGGCTCCGCCTTGAAGCGCTCCAGGCATCGCGGGTTGCAGAAATAGTACGTCCGCCCGCCGTGCTCGTGCCTCCCGGCGGCGTGCAAGGGATCGACGGTCATCCCGCAGACCGGATCTCGGCTCCCGGATGCCTGCATGAGTCGGACGCTACGCGGAGCCTGGGCGGAACTCCAGGCTCGCGGAGGACGGGACTACCGGAAACCGACTGCTGACTGCTGACTGCTGCTTGCCGATTCAGACCGGCCGCGTCAGCGTCCGGACGGCCTGCGACGCCTGCTCGACGGCCTTGGCGGCCAACTCGATCTGCGTCTGGAACCTGTGGGCCGTGATCTGGAGCCGGAGGAGTTCGCGCGGGTCGGAGAGGCCGGAGGAGACGGCGCGGTCGATCCAGGCGTCGACCCGGCGTTCGGAGTCGAGCATGCGGACCAGTATGCCGCGGAAGCCGGCGCCGGCGGGTTTCTCGGAGGGGCGGGTTTCGTCGGCGGTCTGGGTCGGGGCGATTGCTCGGATGCAGCCGTCTTCGATTCTCATGTGCGGGGTTCCTCCCGGCGGCCTTGCGGGTCGCCGCCGACGGCGGCCTCTCGCGCGTCCCGGCGCGCGCGTTGCGCGTTCGCCGGACGGCCCCTATGCTGCCGAGCGTGCCGTCCGACCGCCCGCTCGTCCTGGCCTTCGACACGTCGACGTCGACGGCGTCCGTGGCCGTCGGCAGGGGGGCGGAGGCGCTCGCGGAGGTGCATGCGGCCGTCCCGAGGGCGTACGAGGAGGGGCTGGTGCCTCGCATTGTAGAGGCGCTGTCCTGCGCGGGCGTCGGGATCCGGGACGTGGAGGTTGTTGCGTGCGGCCGCGGTCCGGGGTCTTTCACCGGCCTCCGCATCGCCATGGCGACCGCCAAGGGCTACGCTTTCGCGCTCGGCAGGCCCCTGGTCATCGTTTCGTCCACGGGGGCGACGGCGCTGGGCGCCCGCGCCCCATCGGTCGTCGTGGCGCTGGACGCCAAGCGCGGGCAGCTCTTCCTCGAGGCTTTCGCGGTTGATCGAACGGACGCGTCCCGTCCACTGCGGGCGGTCGCATCGGCCACGCTCGATGCCGCCGCCACGGCCGGTTGGATCGCGGGTCTGGGGCTGCCCGGGCCGGTGGCGTTGGTAGGCGAGGCGGCGGGTCCGGCATCCAAGTCGTGCGATGCGGTTTCCTACGTCATTACCGACGAGTCAGTCGTGTTCCCTCAGGGACGAGATCTGCTCCTCCTGGCTGACGTGGAGGTCACGCTCGGGGCGTTCGCGAATCCGGATTCGGTGGAGCCGGAGTACCTGCGGGCGCCGCCGTTCAACCGGCCCAGGGGCGAGCCGCGCGCGCTTCGCCGGCGCATTTGACCGCGACGTGCCGGTCGGTATGATGCGCGGCGGCGGAGGGTGCGGCAGTGACGACGAAGCAGGCGGCTAGCGGTCGGCCGGCGACGGCGGGCGACGGGGTGGAGGCGCGCGTCGTGGCGACGGTGGCGCGCGTCATGGCGGTTCCGGAGGAGGAGGTGACGGTCGAGACGCGATTCGTCGAGGACCTCGGCGCCGATTCGCTCCGCATCATGGAGCTGGTCCTCGAGCTGCAGGAGGACTTCTCGATCGAGATCCCGGATGAGGCGCTGCGGGAGATCGCGTCCGTCGGCGACGCCGTCGCCTGCGTGCAGCGCCGGTTGATCGGGTGACCGTGCAGGTCGTCGTCACCGGGATCGGTCTCGTGACGCCGCTCGGTTGCGGCGCGGAGGCGGTGTTCGACGCACTGGTCGCCGGGCGCAGCGGCGTCGGTCCGGTGACTCGCTTCGACGCATCGGCCCATCGGTGCCGGATCGCCGCCGAGGTGTGTGACTTCGACCCAGCCGGGGGGCTGTTCGGCGCCGGGCGCCTCACCGCCCCCCGGACCCCCGCGGAACCTCGCGGCAAAGCCGCGAGGTTCCTTCCTGCTGCGTGGCTGTCGGCCGCCGAGGCGCGTACGTTCGACAGGTTCGAGCAGTTCGCGTTGGCCGCCGCCGCCGATGCCGCCGCCGACGCGGGCCTTGGTTCCGGGCCGTTGGGCCCCCGCGCGGGCGTCTTCGTCGGAGCGGGCCTCGGCGGGATCGAGACGATCGAGCGCAACCTCGACGTCCTGGCCGACCGCGGCCCGCGGCGCGTGTCGCCGTATTTCATCCCGGCGGCGATACCGAACATGGCGGCGTCGCTGATCGCTATGCGCCTCGGCGCGCGGGGGCCGTGCATCGCGCCTGCCACGGCGTGCGCGTCGGGAGCGCACGCCATCGGCGAGGCGCTGTGGGCGATCCGTTCCGGGCGAATCGACGTGGCGATCGCGGGCGGGGCGGAAGCGGCCGTGACGCCGCTGGCGTTCGCCGGGTTCGCGGCGATGCGGGCGTTGTCCGAGCGCAACGACGACCCGGCGCGCGCGAGCCGCCCGTTCGACCGCGGACGCGACGGGTTCGTGATCGGCGAGGGCGCCGGCATCGTCGTGCTCGAGGCGGCCGCGCACGCGGCGCGGCGCGGCGCGCGCGCCCGAGCCGTCCTGGAGGGCTACGGGGCCTCGGCCGACGCGCACCACATCACGCAGCCGGATCCAGACGGCGCCGGCATGGCGGCGGCGATGGCCGGCGCACTGGCGGACGCCGGCGTGGACCCGTCCGACGTCGGCTACGTCAACGCGCACGCGACGTCCACTCCGCTTGGCGATCGCCTGGAGGCCAGGGCGATCCGCGACGTCTTGGGGCCCAGGCCGCCGCCGGTGTCGTCGACCAAGTCGGCCACCGGACACCTGCTCGGCGCGGCCGGCGCGGTCGAGGCCGCGTTCGCCGTCATGGCGCTGGGGCGCGGCGTCCTCCCGCCGACGCTCAACCAGGAGGACCCCGACCCGGAGATCGACCTGGACGTCGTCCCGAACGAGGCGCGCCGCCGGCAGGTGCGGTTCGCCATGTCGAACGCGTTCGGCTTCGGCGGCACGAACTGCTCGCTGCTGTTCGGGCTGCCCCAGGAGGAGGCGGGCTCGTGAGAATCGTGCTGGCCGGCGATCACGCCGGCTTCGATCTGAAGGGCCGGATCCGGAACGTGCTGGAAGCGGACGGCCACGACGTCGCCGACGTCGGGTGCGACTCCGCGGACTCGTGCGACTACCCGGACTACGCTCACGCCGCGGCGGCCGAGGTGTCGGCCGGGCGGGCGGAACGTGCGGTGCTCGTCTGCGGCTCCGGCATCGGGATGTCGATGGCGGCGAACCGGCACCGCGGCGTGCGCGCCGCCGTCGTGGCGGACGCCCGGTCCGCGCGGCTGGCTCGCCTGCACAACGACGCCAACGTCCTGTGCCTGGGCGCGAGGATCGTCGACGCCGACCAGGCGATCGGGATCCTGCGGGCCTTCATGGCGACACCCTACGAGGGTGGGCGCCACGACCGGCGGGTGGCCAAGATCGAGCCGGAGCGAGGTTGAACCGGATGCGTTGTCCCGCCTGCGCACACCCGGAGAGCAAGGTGGTCGACTCGCGCACGGCGCGGGACGCCGCGGCCGTCCGGCGGAGGAGGGAGTGCGAGCGGTGCGGGCGGCGGTTCACGACGTACGAGCGGCCCGAGGAGGAGATGCCGCTGGTCGTCAAGAAGGACGGACGCAGGGAGCCGTACGACCGGCACAAGGTCGTCTCGGGGATGCGGCGCGCATGCGAGAAGCGTCCTGTGCCCGCGGCGATGCTCGATCGCATCGCGGACCAGCTCGAACGGATGCTGGTGGACTCCGGCGAGCGTGAGGTCGAGTCGCGGCGCGTCGGCGAGTGGGTCATGGAGCGGCTGCGCGAGATCGACGGCGTGGCGTACGTGCGCTTCGCCAGCGTCTACCGGCAGTTCAAGGACATCTCGGAGTTCATGGACGAGCTGCGCGGGCTGCTCGATTCCCGCGGTCTTCCCCTGGACGGGGTGATCGGCGGTCGTCCGCCGGGCGATGCCGGCGGATCCGCTGCACCGGGGGGCTGTTCGGCGCCGGGCGCCTCACCGCCCCCCGGCCCCCCGCGGAACCCCGCGGCAAAGCCGCGAGGTTCCTTTGCACCGGGGGGCTGTTCGGCGCCGGGCGCCTCACCGCCCCCCGGCCCCCCGCGGAACCTCGCGGCAAAGCCGCGAGGTTCCGCCGATCGGCGGGGCGGGGACAGATGACAGGTCGGGCGGAACCGTTCATGGCGCAGGCCGTGGCCCTGGCGGGCCGCGCGCGCCCCTCGCCGAATCCGCCCGTCGGCGCCGTCGTGGCGCGCGGCGACCGGATCGTCGGGCGCGGCTTCCACCGGGCCGCCGGCGAGCCCCATGCCGAGGTCGAGGCGCTGCGGGACGCCGGCGATCTGGCGCGTGGCGCGGACCTGTACGTGACGCTGGAGCCGTGCAACCACCGCGGGCGAACGCCGCCGTGCGTGCAGGCGATAGTCCGAGCCGGCGTGCGGCGCGTCTTCGTGGGCGTCCGCGATCCGAACCCGAGGGTGAGGGGAGGTGGGATCGGGCGCCTGCGGGCCGCGGGCCTCGATGTGTCGGAGGGGGTGCTGGCGGCCCGGTGCGAGCGGCTCGTCGAGGGGTTCCGCAGCCACGCGACCCGCGGCACGCCGTTCGTCACGCTCAAGATCGCCTCGACGCTCGACGGCCGCATCGCCGCCCGCGACGGCCGCTCGAAGTGGATCACCGGCCCCGCGTCGCGGCGCCGAGTCGCCTGGATGCGGGCCCGGCACGACGCGATCCTCGTCGGCGCCTCGACCGTGCGCCTCGACGATCCCAGGCTCACCGTGCGGGGACCGCGCGGCTTCCCGCCGCCGGTCCGCGTCGTCTTGACCCGCGACGCCGGGGCGCTGGACGTCTCGCGCCGCGTCCTGGCCGCGGACGACGCCGGCGTGGTCGTCCTGCACGCGCGCGGGCGCGGCGACGGCGCGGCCGGGCTGCGGCGCCGCGGGGTGAAGACCATCGCATTGCCGCCGGGTCCGGACGGCTTCGCGTGCGAGCGCGACGTGCTTGCGGCGTTGGGGAAACTGGGGATCATGTCGGTGCTGGTCGAGGGCGGCGCGATGACGTTCACGCGCTTCCTGGCGGCCGGTCTTGCCGACAGGGTGTGCCTCTTCGTGGCGCCCCTGGCGCTGGGAGGGCCGGTCGAGCGGTGCTGGTACCGCCACGAGGGCGTGTCGAGGCCCGCAGAGGGATTGCGGTTCGAGCGCCTGTCGGTCGAGGAGGTGGGGGAGGATGTCTTGATCGAGGCGAGGCCGGCTCGGCGCGCGCGAGGAGACGCCTGATGTTCACCGGGATCGTGGCGGCGATCGGCGAGGTCCGATCGGTATCGGGCGGGGGAGGGGAGACGGCGGAACTGCGGATCCGCGGGCCTTGGCCCGATCTCGAAACCGGGGAAAGCACGGCGGTTGACGGCGCGTGTCTGACGATCGTTTCCTGCGCGCGCGACGGGACGTTCGCGGCGACCGCTTCGAGCGAGACGCTGCGCCGCACGACGCTCGGGAGGGTCCGGGCCGGAGCGAAAGTGCACCTCGAACGCGCCATGAGGCTCTCGGACCGGCTAGGGGGACACATGGTCACCGGCCACGTCGACGCGGTCGGCCGGGTCGTGTCGGCCCAGGATGCCGGCGGCGGCACGCGGAGGCTGGTCGTCGAGATCCCCTCGGCCTTGTCGGACCAGGTCGTGGAGAAGGGATCGATCGCGGTGGACGGCGTCAGCCTCACCGTGAACTCCGTGGCCGACTGCACCGGGGGGCTGCTACGGTTCGAGGCGGCGATCGTGCCGCACACGGCCGCCGCGACGAAGTTCGGGGCGATCCGAGCGGGAGCCGAGGTGAACGTGGAGACGGACGTGATCGCGAAGTACGTGCAGCGGGCGTTGGGGCGCGGCCCCGCGCAAGGGCTGACCTTGGAGGCGCTCCAGGCCGCCGGGTTCGTGGGAGGTGGTCGTGAGCGATGATGCGATCCGGCGGGTCGAGGCGGCGCTGGACGAGATTCGCCGCGGCCGGATCGTGATCCTCTCCGACGACGAGGATCGGGAGAACGAGGGCGACTTGTGCATGGCGGCCGAGTTCGCGACTTCGGACGCGATCGCGTTCATGGCCGCCAAGGGGCGCGGGTTGATCTGCGTGTCGCTGATGCCGGAGCGGGTCGACGCGCTGCGCCTGCCGATGATGACGAACGCCAACCGGTCCCGGCTCGGCACCGCGTTCACGGTGTCGATCGAGGCGCGCCACGGCGTGACCACCGGGATCAGCGCGGCGGACCGCGCTCTCACCATCCGCATCGCCGCCGGCCCCGCCGGCGGGCCTGACGATTTGGTGTCGCCGGGCCACGTCTTCCCGTTGCGGGCCGCGCCCGGGGGCGTCCTGCAGCGCACGGGCCAGACCGAGGGCGCCGTCGATCTGGCTCGCCTGGCGGGTCTGGCGCCGGCCGGGGTCATCTGCGAGGTCGTGAACGAGGACGGGACGATGGCGCGGCGGCCGCAGCTCGAGCAGTTCGCCGCCGAGCACGGCCTTGCGATGCTGTCGGTCGCGGACATCATAGCGTACCGGCTCCAGCGCGAGCGGCTCGTGCGTCGGGCGGCGTCGTCCGAGATCGACATCGACGTGGGAGGGGAATGGGTGCGGGCAGCGGCGACGATCTACGAGACGTCGCCCGGCGTCGACGGCGGCCCGATCGTGGCGCTCGCCGTGGGCGACATGTCGGTCCGTCCGCTGCCGGTGCGCGTCCACCGCGAATCGTGGACGACGGACGCGCTGCGCATCCGCGGCATCGACGGGCTGCACGTCTCCGTGGGCGCGGCGATGGGGGCGATCCGCGCGGCCGGCGGCGGGGTGTTGTTGTGGCTGCCGCCCGCGCCGGACCTCACGTTCGCCGACATGCTGCGCCGGCGGCGGGAGGACGGCCCGGAGGCCGCGCGCGAGATCGAGAGGCCGCCGGTGTTCCGCGAGATCGGCCTCGGCTCGCAGGTGCTGCGCGATCTGGGGGCGGACGAGATCGCGCTGATAACCAACAACCCGCGGGTGTTCGCGGGGATCGAGGGTTTCGGCCTGAGGATCGTGCGGTTCGTCGATCCGGGCGGGCCGGGAGTTTGATGTCGCCGGCCATGGGGGTACAGTGGCGCCGGCCGTTTGTCGGCGGAGGTGTCGGGATGCCGAGGAAGAACGTAGAGGTGGCGGCCGCGAGGCCGCAGGTGATCGAGGGGAGGCTCGATGCGTCGGGCTTCTCCTTCGCGGTCGTGGCGAGCCGGTTCAACCACTTCATCGTGGACCGGCTGGTCGAGGGCGCCCTGGACGGGCTGGAGCGCCACGGGGCGGACATGGGGCGCGTGCAGATCGTACGCGTGCCGGGCTCGTTCGAGATCCCGCTCGTGGCCAAGCGCTTGGCGGCGACCCGGCGCTACGACGCGGTCGTGTGCCTCGGGGCCGTGATACGCGGCGGAACGCCGCACTTCGACTTCATCGCCGCCGAGGTGACCAAGGGGATCGCACAGGCGTCGCTGGAGACCGGCGTGCCGATTGTCTACGGCGTGATCACGCCCGACACGCTGGAGCAGGCGGTCGAGCGCGCCGGCACGAAGGCGGGCAACAAGGGCTTCGATGCCGCGGTTTCCGCCATCGAGATGGCGGACCTCTTCCGCCGCACGGCCTGATCGGCCCGGCGTCGGAAGCCCCAGTGCCGCGCGACCCGGCCCGATCCGCGACGCGAAGACGCCGCCTGCGGGAGGCCGCCGTGAGGGTCCTGTACGCGATGGACCTCGGGCGAGGCGCCGCCGCCGCCGCGGTTGCGGACTACGACGTGACGATTGCCGAGGGGCCGTCGCACCCGGAGCTGGCCGAGTGGGCGGCGGGCGTCGAGTCCCGGCTGCCCGAGATCGACGAGATGATCGGGAGGGCGAGCACCAACTGGAGGCTGGAGCGGATCGCGGCCGTCGAACGGGCCGTGCTTCGGCTGGCCACCTGGGAGATGCTGGCCAAGCCGGAGATTCCGGTGCGCGTCACGATCAACGAGGCGATCGAGATTGCAAGGCGGTACGGCGGCGACGAATCCCCGACCTTCGTGAACGGCGTCCTCGACCGGGTTGCCCGCGGGATCGACGGGCGCAGCGGGGAGATCGAGCC
>CAMTWF010000103.1:0-4563 GCA_947085355.1 uncultured delta proteobacterium | reverse complement strand
CGTGTCCATGCTGGTCAAGATGGCAATGTGACGAGTTCCCGGAATCGAGTCTTCGGCGACGGCGACGGCGACGGCGACGGCGACGGCAACGGCAACGGCAACGGCAACGGCAACGGCAACGGGGACGGGGGCCTGCCTGCCAGCAGGCAGGCGGCAGGCGGGAGGCTGTAGCCGGGGCCGTGAACGGCTACGCTGGCCCCCCCCACAAATCGCGAATGCACCCTCGGGCGCGCTACCCTATTGACACGGGGGGCCGGACTGAACGAAAAGACAGTACATGCATCCCGGCGCCCTCCTCGCCGATGCCCTCGCTTCGATTCGGCGGCGCGTCCAGCCGACGCCGTTCGAGGCGTCGTGGGTGGACGACGTGATCGGCGCGGTGCGGAAGGGCGAATTCGACGAGGCGGCGGCGCTGGCTCGCGATGCCGTGGACGAGGGAGTCCGCCATCCGCTGATCCGGGCGGCGCTTGCGCTGGACGCGATCGAGACCGGGGACGCGAAGGCGATCGCGAGCACGCTGCGCGGCGTGAACGTCGAGATGCAGCGGCGGGGGGCCGGGGCGCCGAGCCGGTCCGCGGTGCGCGCCATGGAACGCGAACTGAGTGCGCTCGCCGCGGCGTTCGGGGCGCCCGGTCTGATCAAGACCGATCATGTCTTCCGGCGGGCCGGCGAGAGGACCTTCTCGGAGTCCCTCCGGAAATCGCTGGCTCGACCGGACCTGGCGCTGGAGCGGACGCTCCGCGAGGCGAAGCGGCGGAGGACGCCGGCGCCGGCGCCGACTCCGGTCCCGGCCGAGGTTCCCGCGGCGGCGCGCGAGGATGCGTCGTCGCCACGGATTCCGGCGGCCTTGCGCGAGCGCGTCGCGTGGATTCCGGAGGAGGCGTCGGCGGTCGCTCCGCCGGACGTGGTGTTGGAGGAGGAGGATGCGGCCGCGGTGGGGGATGGGCTCGCGGAGCGTCTGCGCAGCGGCGCGGTCGACGGGCTGCGGCTGGTGCGCCTGGCGCGCGCGGCGGTCGAGCTGCGTTCGGCCCGGCACTTCGACACGCTGCTGGCGCTGGGTCACGTGCGGGACGTGCGCCATCTGACGCACCAGATCGAGACGGCGCGCCGGGTGCTGCGCGATTTCCGGGGCCGGGCGTTGCTGGCCGACGAGGTGGGGCTGGGCAAGACGATCGAAGCCGGCCTGATCGTCAAGGAGCACGTGCTGCGCGGCTTGGCGCGTTCGGTGTTGATCCTCTGCCCGCCGTCGCTGGTGGAGCAGTGGCGCAACGAGATGGCGGCGAAGTTCGGGCTGGAGTTCGCCGTGCCGCAGAAGGGCGACGAGCGTTTCTTCGAGAGCGGGGATCGGCTGCTCTGTTCGATCCACTTCGCGCGCCGGGCCGAGCAGATGGCGCAGGCACAGGCGCGCCGCTTCGACCTGGTCGTGGTCGACGAAGCGCACCATCTCAAGAACCGCCGCACGCTCGGCTTCCAGCTCATCGACGGCCTCAAGCGCCGCGGTCTGCTGCTGCTCACGGCCACCCCCGTGCAGAACGACCTGGAGGAGCTCTACAACCTGGTGACTCTGCTGCGCCCCGGGCACCTGGGGACGCCGGCGACGTTCTCGCGACGCTTCATGACGCGGGGGGACCGGCGCCTGCCGCGGGATCGCGACGCGCTGCGCGAGTTGCTGGGCGAGGTGATGATCCGCAACACCCGCGCGCTGGTCGACCTCCGGCTTCCTCCCCGCTTCGTGCACATGCGGGTGGTGGAGCCCACCGACGCCGAGCGGGCGCTGTACGGGGCGATCTCGGACCACGTTCGGGCCCGGGTGCGGGCGGAACCTGGTCGCGAGCGGGCGTTGCTGCTGACGCTGCTGACCGAGGCCGGGAGTTCGCCCGCGGCGGTGTTGTCCACGCTGGAGGGCCGGCTTTCCCGCGACGACCTTCCCGCGGACCATCGCGAGGACATGCGGGCGCTCCAGGTTCGTTGCGCGGACGTCGGGGAAACGTCGAAGGCCCGCGTGCTGCTCGACCTGCTGGCCGAGGCGGCGGGCGACAAGGTCGTCGTGTTCGTCAAGTACCGCGCCACGCTCGCGGCGCTGGAGGGGCTCCTGGGCGCCCACGGCATCCCGGCCGCGGTGTTCCACGGCGGGATGCCGGCGGCGGAGAAGGAGGAGGCGATCCGGGCGTTCCGCGCGGAGGCCCCGGTGCTGCTGTCGACCGAAGTCGGCGGCGAGGGGCGCAACCTCCAGTTCTGCCGGCGCATGGTGAACTTCGACCTGCCCTGGAACCCCTTCGCGCTGGAGCAGCGCATCGGCCGCCTGCACCGCATCGGCCAGGAGCGCGAGGTCCACGTGACGAACCTGTGCGCGCGGGGCACGGCCGAGGACTACCTGCTCTCCGTGCTCCACGAGAAGCTGAACATGTTCGAGCTGGTGATCGGCGAGTTGGACATGATCCTCGGCGACCTGGAGGGGGATCTCGGCATCGAGAACCGCGTCTTCTCGATCTGGACGGGTGCGGACGGCGAGGCCGGGCTGCGCGACGGTTTCGCGCGACTGGGCGACGAGCTGGCGGCCGCGCGCCGGAGCTACGAGGAGACGCGGGCCGTCGACCAGGCGATCTTCGGGCGCGACTTCGAGGTGGGCTGAGCGATGGAGCCGTTGCGCTTCGCGACCGAGCTGATCGACGCCCTCGGCGGTGTCGTCGAACGCGACGGGGAGGGTGCGGCGAGCCTGCTGCTGGCGCCGGATCTCTCCGCCCGGCTCGGGCTGTGCGAGGAGTTCCGGTTCGTGGACGCCCCGGACGGCGACGACGATGGGGCCGGGGGGATCCCACTGCTCCACGGCTCCGAGGCGCTCGAACGTCTGGCCGCGGAGGCGATCGGCTCCGGACGCGTCGCGACCGTGCGTCTCGACACCCCGCCGCCACGGGGCGAGGCCATCGAGGCGATGGCGGCACGCGCCTTCCGCCCCGCCAACGGCGTCGTGCGGCATGTCGAGATGCTCCCCGGGTCCGCGGAGTACCTCGTCGTGGGCTTCCACTACACGGCGACCGGCGAGGAACGCCGCGAGGGCCTCGTGGACGCGTCCGTCGATCCCGCGGGGACGATGACGGCCCCGGCGCTGGCCGGCCTCCTGTGGGACGGCGAGTCGCCGATGACGGAGCGCGGTCGGGTGGAGGAGGCGTCGATCGCGCCGGCCGCATGGCGTGCGGCCGCGCGGATGGCGCGTGCGCGCGTCGTCGAGGTGCTGGCGCCGGTGCGCGAGATTCTCGGCCACCGTCTCGAGCGCGACGTCACCCGCCTGCACGGGTATTACCGCTCGATGCAGCACGATCTCCTCCGCACGGCCGCCCGCCGCGCGCTCGACCCCGCGGAACTGGACAAGATCCTGCTCCGGGTCAACGGGATCCCCGAGGAGTTGCGCCGTCGCCTTGCCGAGGCGCGGGCCCGGCTTTCGCTGCGGGTGTCCGTGCGCCCGATCATCGCCCTGCGGGTGTTCGTTCCCGCCGTGTTCGTCCGGGTCCGCGTGCTGCGGCGCAAGGAGGAGCGGGAGTTGCTGCTGCGCTGCGCCGGTTTCCAGCGGGCGTGCGACGAGTTCCTGTGCGAGGGTTGCGGCGTGCCGGCGCCGGCCCCCGTGCTGTGCGATGATCGGGTCCATCTGCTGTGCGATGCGTGCCTCTGGACGTGTCCCTCGTGCGGCGCGCGAACGTGCCTGGGCTGCGCCAGGCGCTGCCGGCGTTGCGGCGCGCGGCCGGGCGATGCGCCCACGGCATCCGGGGCGGGCCGCACGACGACGGCCCCGCCGGGGGAACGCCGGGCGCCGTCCGTGCCGCCCGCAACGTCCATCGTCGCGCCGGACGCGCTTCGACCGTCCGTACCGTCCAGGCCGTCCGCCGCCCCGCCGGTCGGAACGGCGGTGCACACGGCGGCGCCGACGCCACGTCCCCTCGATCCCGCGGCGCCCGGCGGACGGCGCGCGCTTGCCGATCTCGCCCGGCAGTTGGGGCCGCTCTTCGGCACGGGAGGACCCGAGGACATGGTGCGGGTCGGCCTGCGAGCGCTCGGGGAAGCGGGCGTCGGAACGCTGGCCCGCCACACGGGTCTGGAGCAGGAATCGGTCCAGCGGACGCTGGCCGGTCTCCGCCGATCGGGCCAGGTCGTCCTGTTCGGACACGGCCGAGGTGCGCGCTACCGATTGGCGGAGGAGAGACAAGCGTAGCCGTTCAAGGAGGGGTGGAGCCGCAGCGCGGGTTGCCCTCCAGGGTGTCGCCGAAATCCTCGTCGTGTGTCCCACATGGCCCGGCGGGTCCACCTGCCGTCCCCGTCCCCGTTGCCGTTGCCGTTGCCGTCGCCGTTTCCGTCGCCGTCGCCGTCGCCGGATCGTATGGAGGTGAGCATGAACCCTTACCACAAGCTGCATCACGAGGATCTCGACGCATCGAGGGCGCTCGGGATGGTCGATGAGTCGACGTTCGCTCGGGGCAAGACGCTGCTCCGCCGGATCGTGTCGATGCTGGTCAAGATGGCAATGTGACGACTTCCCGGTAGTCGAGTCTTCGGCGACGGCGACGGCGACGG
>CAMTWF010000102.1:0-24609 GCA_947085355.1 uncultured delta proteobacterium | reverse complement strand
GGACGACGGAGCGAGGGGTCCCGACGACGGAGCGAGGGGTCCGGACGACGGAGCGAGGGGTCCCGACGACGGAGCGAGGGGTCCGGACGACGGAGCGAGGGGTCCGGACGACGGAGCGAGCGGCCGGGACGGCGGAGCGCGCGGCCGGAACCGCGGAGCGCGCGGCCGGAACCGCGGAGCGCGCGGCCGGAACACATACCCGCCGCTTCTACGGCGCGCAGCCCACCCTGGCGAAGTAGATCTCCTCGTTGCCGTCGCGCTCGTCGGTCCACGCGAGGCCGTAGGCGCTGCCGGCGAAGGCCAGGGATCCCGAACGCGACGGAGCCGGGTGATCCCCGATGCGGACCAGGCCGGTCAGACGGGCGCTGCCCGCCGAGAGCCAGCCGACGGCCGGTTCGGTCCCGCCCAGGGCGCCGTCGTGCCATGCGATGCCCAGCTCGACGCCGGCCGGCGCGAGGCTCGGGCCGGAGGCCGAGTCGGCGTCCCCCGCCGGTGACACCTCCGGTCCCAGCGGGTTGCCTTCGGCGTCCAGGAACAGCACGCGGAGGTTGTCGCGGCCGGCGCGGCGGTCGATCCACGCCGCCGCCAGGCCGGACGCCGTCGCAGCCAGATCGAGGTCGCGGGGCGCGTCGAGAGGTCCGGTGAGCGACCTGTCGGGTCCGAGCGGCGTGCCGTACGCATCCAGCAGCACGAGTCTGACGCGGTCTTCCCTGGCCGCTCCGGCGCCGCCGTCGAGCCACGCGAGCGCCAGGCGCGTGCCGGTCCACGCCAGGCGCGGCTCGTCCGAGCGCCACGGCGACTCGGCGACCCGGATCTCGCCCGCGGGATCCGGCGTCCCGTCCTCCGCCGCGAGTCGCAGCCGGATGCCGGCCTCCCCGGCACGGGAGTCGGCCCAGGCCGCCGCCAGGCGGGCGCCGGTCCACGCCGGCGAGGGACGCCCCGTTGCGCGCGCGTCCGGGCCGGACAGGACCCGCTCGGGTCCCTCGCGCAGCGCGGCGGTGTCCAGCGTGGCCAGCATCACGTCGGCGGATCCCGCGCCGCGCCTCGCGTCGATCCACGCCGCCGCCCATCGCGTCGACGTCCACACCAACCGCGGACCGCTCGCCGCCGCGCCGGCCGTGTCGACCCGCTCGGCCGTCCCCAGGAGCGATCCGTGCGAAGCGACCCGCTGGACGCGGATCCCGCCGGCGCCCGGTTCTCCCTCCAGCCAACCGACGATGTAGTTCGCGGTGTTCCACGCCGGCGAGGCATCCCGAGATCGCTCCGGCGTCGTCGTGATCCGCACCGGTCCCGGTGGAAGCACGGCCCGGGGCAACCCCTCGTCGACCTCCCCATCGCAGTCGTCGTCGGCGAAATCGCAGGTCGTCTCCTCGTCCGGAGGGCTGAAGCGGCGGCACACGCGGCCGCGCTCGGGCGGTTCGAGCGGCTCGCACGCATCGACCGTGCAGGGGTCGTCCGGCGCCTCCCGGCAGTCCGAATCGGACGAGCAGGTCGGCCGGCAGTCGGCCTCGCACCCGTCGCCGCCCTCGACGTTCCCGTCATCGCACGCCTCGCCCAGGTGGGCGTCCAGCCACCCGTCGCCGCAGCCCGAGGCGACGCAGATCGTCGCGCGGCACCTGCCGGGAATCGTGCCGGCGAGCGTACACCGGGAGCCGTCCGGCGGAGGGGCGCCGTCGACGCACGTGCGGCTCTCCATGTCGCACGTTTCGAGGCCGTTGCACGTGTCCAGGTCGTTGCAGTCGATCGCGGTCACGCAGGTGCGCGCGTCCGGGCGCGGACCGTCGTCGCCTCCGTCGTCTTCGTCCGGGACGTCCGGTGTCTCGCCCGGGTCGGCGCCGTCCGGACCTGCATCATCGCCGTCCGTGCACGAGCCCGCCTCCGTGCATCCGTCCCGCGCGGTGGCCTGGGAGCAGCCGGCAACGATCGCCATCAGACTCGACAGCACGGTCCATGAGCGGAACAGGGTCATCGGCGCCTCCGCTTCGAGGGAGAAGAGTAGCGGCACGCCGTGCCCGGCGCCAGGGTGCAAGGAACCTCGCGGCTTTGCCGCGAGGTTCCGCGGGGGGCCGGGGGGCGGTGAGGCGCGCAGCGCCGAACAGCCCCCCGGGGCGGTTGATCCGCCGCGCGACATCCGGTAGCGTGCCCCTGCCTCCGCGCACGGCGGCGGCGAGAAAGGAGCCCCCATGATGCTTGGCACGAAGAGGATCCCGGTTTCCGCCATCCTGGCCTGCCTGGGAGGCGCGTGCTTCCTCGCGGCCTGCGGCGATGACTCGTCGCCGAACCCCGACGTGACCGATACGGGCGACGTCGCGGAAGCCGGAGACGAAGGGGGCGCATGCCAGCCCGGCCGGACTTGGTGCGCGGGCGGATGCGTCGACACGCAGGTTTCGCCGCTTCACTGCGGCGGATGCGACAACCCCTGCGGCGCCGGTCACACGTGCTCCGCCGGCGTTTGCCGGCTCCGGTGCCCGTCGCCTGGAAACTACCGGGACTGCGGCGGCGACCGGTGCACGCTGGTCGACTCCGATCCGGCCAACTGCGGCTCCTGCGGCAACGCATGCACGGGCAGCCAGGTGTGCAACTGCGGGCACTGCGAGGATGCCTGCTCCGACCTCGATTCCGACGAACGGAACTGCGGAGCCTGCGGCGTGGCCTGCCCCGGCGGCGAGGAGTGCTGTTGCGGTACGTGCAAGGCCACGTGCGGCACGCCGGCGCCGGCTTGCGAGCCGCCCATCCCGGCCCAGGAACCGTGCATCGCGCGCGGATGCACCGACACCCGCTGGGACTTCCACAACTGCGGCGCGTGCGGAACCGTCTGCGCGTCGGGCGAGCTCTGCGGCAACGCGAGGTGCACCACGGAGACCTGCGTCCCCACCGATGACTACTGCGACGGACGTT
Source organism: uncultured delta proteobacterium (assembly GCA_947085355.1). GTDB lineage: Bacteria > Myxococcota_A > Polyangia > DRWM01 > JAAZOP01 > CAMTWF01. The sequence goes on along the minus strand of CAMTWF010000102.1, from coordinate 21,711 downwards.
GCGTGGACCTGCTGGTCGACATCGGCCACTGCGGACGTTGCGGCCACGCCTGCCGGAGGGATCCGGACTGGAACTGCCTGGGCGGCGTCTGCGTGCCGCCCTAGTCCCGCGCCCCGCTCAGGCTGCGCCTGCCGACGTGCCCATGCTCCCCCCCCGCGTCGACCCGCGGACGGCGCTTGCGGCCTCCGGCCTGAGGCCGCGCAGGTCCCTCGGTCAGTCGTTCCTCGTCGATCGACGCGCGCTCGATCGTATCGCCGGGATCGCCGTGCCGGACGACTCCTGGTCGGTCGTCGAGATCGGCGCCGGCACCGGCGCGCTTACCCTGGAACTCGCCGCCCGCGCCGCGAACGTCGTGGCCGTCGAAGTGGACCGCGCGCTCGCGGAACTGACGGCCCGCCTCTTCGCCGGCTCGGAGACGGTATCGATCGTCAACGAGGACGCCCGGCGCCTCGACCTCGTGGCCCTCGCGCCCCGCCGTCCGGTCGTGGTCGCCGGGAACATCCCCTACCACCTTACCGGTATCCTGCTCGAACAGATCCTCGAGTCCGTGCCCTCTCCCGACCGGGTGGTGCTGACCGTGCAGGCCGAGGTCGCGGAGCGCATCGCGGTCGGGCCCGGGTCGCGCGCCTACGGCGCCCTGTCGGTGCTGACGGCGAATGCGTGGCGTGCGCGGCGCATGTTCCGCATCGGCAGGGGGGCGTTTCACCCGCCGCCCGAGGTCGACTCGGCGGTCGTCCTCCTCGAGCCGCGCGAGGCTCCGCTCTGCCCGGCGCCGCTGCGCGACGCCTTCCGGCGGCTCGTCATCGGCGTCTTCTCCCATCGCCGCAAGACCTTGCGGAACGCGCTCGCATGTGCCGGGTTCCCCGCCGACCGGATCGATGCGACGGCCGCTCTGCCCGGCGTGCGACTCGGGGATCGGCCCGAACGTCATGGCGTCGAGGCGTTCGTCGATCTGGCCCGCGCGCTCGCCTCGTCGCCCTGACCCAGCCTCGCGCGCATGGTTGCAATGCGGCGCTCGCGGACGCATACTCCGTCCGTCGGCGGCCGATGGTGGCCGGCCGGTGCATTCTCGCGGCGGCCGCGATCCCGTGACCCGCGGGCGCGACGGCCGTCGGAATGGGGGCGAAACGGTTTCGACGGGTGGCGTGAAGCGAGGGAGAGCGTGCCGGGGCGCCGTGGCCTCGTTAAAAACGCGGCAACTTGTAAGTGCGGACAACAGCACCTACGCTCTGGCGGCCTAGAGCCGCTTGACGTCCGTCGGCGTTGACCCCGCCTGTGGTCGGCCGCCGGGCGCAATTGAAGCAGGCTGGCTACCGCGTGCCCGCCCGGGGCGCGCGCGGCGAGAACAAGCCGGGCAGGCCCTGCGCCATCCCGCCGACCGGAGGGCGCCGGGTGACGAAATAGGCCGGCTACGCACGTAGCGCTCCCCGTGGAATCCATCCGGACCCGGGTTCGACTCCCGGCGCCTCCACCTCTCGCCGCGGCATGATGCCGCGATTCGGGCGTGTCCGCTCTTGCCCCGATCCGCCGGACCAGGCACCATCGGTTCCGATGGTCGGTGCGACGTACGGGTGGGCCGGGGACGTGGCGACGTTCCTGGCCACGCCGGAGGAGGAGGTGATGCGGGCTCTCTCCGCCTTTGCGCGGGAGCGGGGCTCGCCGCAACTGTTCGCCTGGGACCGGAGCCTGCTGGTTCTGCGCGAGCAGCTCGACGATTGCATGCCCGCCGTCGCGCCCTTCGCGCTGATCCTCGAGTACGAGATCCCCCGCGGCGGCGGCAGGCGCCCGGATCTGATCGTCCTTCAGAACGGCACCGTCCTCGTGATCGAATTCAAGAACCGCGTGCTGGCCGAGCAGGCCGACATCGACCAGGTCAAGGCCTACGTCCGCGACCTCGAGCAGTACCACTCCGCCAGCCGGCATCGCACGCTCATCCCAGTGCTCGTCCCGATCGGCATGGACGGAGCGCCCGAGGAGCGCGACGGCGTCCGCATCGTGCCCGCGCGGCGGCTCGGGTCCATGATTCGGGAGATGCTCCGCCAGGAATGCCGTGCACGCCCCGACGCTCGGACCTGGGCGGAAGCGAAGTACGAGCCGCTCCCCGCCCTGGTCGAGGCCGCCCGTCTGCTGTTCGATCGGCAGGAGCTTCCGCGGATCCGAACCGCCGAGTCCGCTCGCATCCCCGAAACCGTCGCACTGATCGAGCAGGTCGTCCGGGACACGCGCGAGTGCCGCGGCCGATCGCTCGTGCTGCTGACCGGCGTTCCCGGGTCGGGCAAGACGCTCGTCGGCCTGCATCTCGCCCATTCCCGCGCGCTCGGCGTGCCGGCCGTCTTTCTCACCGGCAACGGCCCGCTCGCCCAGGTGCTCCAGCACGCGCTCAAGTCCGGCGTGTTCGTTCAGGAGATCCGCAAGTATCTGCACGAGCACCATGTCCGGTCGAAGGCCGCGCCGGCGGAGGCGGTGATCGTTTTCGACGAGGCGCAGCGGGCCTGGGACCGGGACCGCATCATCGAGAAGCACGGCGGCAAGATGACCGAATCGGAACCGCGCCTGCTGCTCTCGGCCGCCGCGCGCTCGACCGAACCGACCGGTACGCCGGCGAGCCGGCCCGCCGGTACGGCCTGATCGCGTCCTCGAAGTTCCGCAAGACGACCGACTACGACTTCGAGCCGACGCCGAACCGTTTCTTCTACTACGGGCAGTGGTATGAGGCCGCGCCGGACGACGCGCGGTCCTGCTGCCGGCTTCGACTTGCAGTCACCGAGTTCGGCTGCCAGGGCCTGGAACTCGACCTGCCGATCCTGTGCTGGGGTCCGGACCTCCGCTGGAACGGGACCGCGTGGCAACCCCACTTCGGGCGTTCGTGGAAAGTGAAGAACCCCCACAAGATCCGCCTCAACGCCTATCGGGTTCTCCTGACGCGGGGGCGCGACGGGCTGTGCGTCTTCGTTCCGCGCGTTCCCGACGCCGCCCTCGACGGAACCTACGAGGCCTTGGTCCAGGCGGGTCTTCTTCCGCCGGCGGGGTGATCCCCGCCGGCCGGCCTTCGTTCGCCGGCGGCGCACCGGGCCGTCGCTGCAACCTCCGGCCCGGACCGGTTCGACGCTCGAAGATGCCCGTCGCATCGTCGACGAGTCGGATCGCTGACGGCAACCGTTCGTGCGGAACCGTTCGTGCCGGATTGACAACGCACCCGATCGTCGGCACCGATCCACCCGTGGCGACAAGCGATCGGGATTCGATCGAGAAGCTGAGCGCGGACCTGGAGGCCGCCGCGGTCCGGGCGCTCGGCGAGGACTACGACAACATCAACTATTCGGTCTTTCGCCGGCGCCTCCGCCGGCCACCGATCGAACTCTGCGACTCGCGCGTCAGGCTGGGCGTCTGGGTCCGCGAGCCGAGGTCGCTGCGGATCTCCTCCGCGCTGTTCCTCGAGCACGGCTGGGGGACCGTCCTCGATGTCCTGAAGCACGAGATGGCGCACCAGTACGTGGACGAAGTGCTCGGGCAGACCGGAGAGACGGCGCACGGGCCGGCGTTCCGTCGCGTCTGCGAGGAGCGCGGCATCGAGCCCGACCCGGTCGGCACGCCGACGTCGGTCGGCGCGACGGCCGACCCAGAGCGCCGGGTCCTGGAGAGGATCGCCAGGCTGCTCGCGCTGGCGGAGAGCCCCAACGAGCACGAGGCGCGATCCGCGGCGGCCGCGGCACAGCGGCTGATGCTCAAGCACAACATCGATGCCGTGCGCCGCGGCGTCGCCCGTTCCTACGGCTTCCGGCACTTGGGCAAGCCTACCGGACGCGTCGAACAGAGCCTGCGCACCATGGCATCGATCCTCTCCGAACATTTCTTCGTGGAGGCGATCTTCGTTCCCGTGTGGAGGCCGCGCGAGGGGAAGCGCGGCACGGCGTTGGAGATCTGCGGGACGCAGGCCAACATGGAGACGGCGGAGTACGTCCACGAGTTCCTGACGGGGACGGCCGAACGGCTGTGGGTCGAGCGGAAGCGCGTCGAGGGCATTCCGGGCGACGGCGGCAGGCGGGCGTTCGTCGCGGGCGTCATGGCCGGGTTCGACGAGAAGCTCTGCTCCAAACGGGAGGAGAACCGCCGCGAGGGGCTCGTTTGGGCCGGCGACGCCGACCTGCACCGCTACTTCCGATTCCGCCACCCGCGCATCCGAACGGTGTGGCGCTCCGGCGTCAGCCGCACGGATGACTACTCCGCCGGCCGCGACGCCGGCCGCGGGATCGTCCTGCACCGCGGCATCGAAGGGGGGCATTCGCACGAGCCCGCCCCGCTGCTGCCGCCGCGCGGATCGGAATCCTGACTCCGGGCTACGTCGCCTTCCCGGCGCCGTTCCCGTCGCCGTCGCCGGCCTCGCCCAGCGCCTCGCACTCGCACCAGTCCGTCGCCTCCGAGCCGGACGGGACGACGCCGCCGACCGCGGCGATCCAGTGGAGCGGCCCGACGCGGAAGAACGCGGCGACGAAGATCGCCACGACGGCGCCCCCGCACACCCACTCGAACACGTGCACGCTCCCCACGCCGCGCCCGGCCGGCGAGGCGTGCGGGATGTCCAGCGCGTTGACGGCCAGACCCGCGGCGACAGCCAGCGCCACGGCGCCGCAGGCCACGGCGACGGCGGGCACGGCGCCGATCCGGCCCGCAAGCCCGCGGATCTGCGTCGCGGAGACCGACGGCCCGAGGAACAGGATCGCGATCGCCGCCCCAGGAGACACGCCGACGGCGAGCAGCGCGGCCGCGAGCGGCGCCGCCGCCGGCGTACAGACGTACAGCGGCGCCGCCGCCGCGGCGGCTGCGAGCACGTCCCAGGGCGGAGCCCACCTCGCGCCGGCGTCGGCCGGCAGGATCAGCAGAGTCGCCGCCGCCACCAGCAGACCCAGAACCAGCCACGGCCCCGAGCGGTCGGCGGCGCCGACGACGCCGAAGACGAATTCCCGGAGGCGGGATGCCCTGGGTGGCGCCGCGGCGGACGAGTCGCCGTCGCCGGGTCGATCCGGGGTCGTGACGGTGCGCCGCGCTAGCGCGCCGGCTAGGAGTCCGAGCAGCCCGGCCGCAGCGAGCACCAGAACGGAGTGGGCGAGCATCAGGCGCCAGCCGAGGAGGCCGACGCCCAGCGCGAGGCTGCCGAGGCCGAGACCAGAGGCGACGACCGGGAATGCGACCGCGTCGGCCGGCGGCGCGCCACCGGGCGCGGACAGCCGGCCGGGGCCACGGCCGCACGGGCACAGCGTGCCGGCCCGCACCGCCGCCCGCATTCCGACGGCCCCGTCTCGCTCCCGAGACGAGGCGCGCAGAGCGCCGGCGGCGAGAATCCCCAGCAGGTAGTACGGCGCGGCGGCCGCAAGCAGCGCCGCCGCAGCCTCCGTGAACTCGCGGGCGGCCGGCGCCGCGCACTCCTCCCACGGGCTGACCTCGGGAACGAGGAACGTCGCCGCCGCCGCCAGCACGAACGTGGCGGCCTCGACCACGCGGTCCGCCGGCCGGTGGGCGTGGTGCCCGGCGAAATCGTGGCCGAGGACGTGCAGCAGCGTGCCGGACGCAAACGCCAGCGCGTACGGCTCGATCGGCGCGAACAGCCGCAGGACCGCATCGCCTCCCGCGGCCCCGAGCGCCACCGAGGCCGCCAGGATGCCGAGCCGCGCGACCGCGCCGGCGACGGAGCGGCGGCGCAGGAACGTCCACATGAGCACGGCGGAAACGGGAAGCTGGTGCCCGACGACGGCGGCCGCGACGCTCGCGCCGGTGGCGCCGCCGGTCGCCGCGGCCACGGCGAGGCCGACGCCGTCGAGCGCCGAGTGTACGACCAAGGCCATGAGGACCAGTTCGGCCGCTCCGAAACGCCCGTGCGGCTCGTCGTGGTCGCGCTTGCCGCCGGCGCGCTCGACCAGGTGCAGCGCGACGAACGCGGCCACGGCCACGCCCAGTCCCGCCGCGCCGGACTCCTCGATGACCTCGGGCATGATGTCGAAGAACACGAGCACGCCGACGGCGCCGGCGGCCAGGCCCTTGAGGCCGGCCAGCGCGATCGGGACGTTCCGCGCCGCCAGGGCCGCCAGGCCTCCCGCGGCCACCCCGGCGATCGACAGCGCGACGTACAGCGCCAGCATGACGGCGCTTCATTGCAGACTCGCCACGCCTTGACAAGCACGCGACCGCCGATAGACTCGCGCGGCTGCCGACATCGCGTTCCGGCATAGCTCAGTCGGTAGAGCAGGTGGCTGTTAACCACCGGGTCGGGGGTTCGAGTCCCTCTGCCGGAGCCAGGCACTCGATGGCGCGCTGCCGCCCGGTATCGTCCGTGAAGGTCCAGTCGACGATGTCTCCGCGCAGCACGCCAGGGTGGCTCTTGATCTCCACCAGGAAGACGCCGCGGCGAGAAAGGAACACGAGGTCGAGCTCGTAGAGCCGCCCGGTCGACGGATCGTACAGCTCGTGAAGCTCCCAGGCTTGGTGAGGGTCGTTGTCCGAGATGCTCTTGTAGATGGAGTCGAGGGCTTCCCTCTCCCAAGGGAAGGGCGTGGGCCGTCCGCGGTGAATCCGTTCTGCGGAGAGGGGCACGGGGCTACACCTTCCCGACGGCCCGGTGGGCGAACCGGGCAGCATCGGAGCCGGCATCGGAGGACACCACCGCGGCGTCCACCTGACCGAACCCGGCCTCCTTCAGCGTCGCGGCGACGTCCTGGGACGGGCGCACCAGCGGAGCCCGCCCACGGGCGCCCAGGATCGCCGGAGCAAGCCCGGCGAGTTGGCGGTGGGCGGGGTTCTCGGCGACCACCACGACCTGGTCGGACCACGACAGCTCCGGCTGGCGCGAAAAGCGGTCGGCGACCGCGAGGATTGCCGCACCACCGGCAACAACGAGGCGTGTGCTGGGCGAGAGCGGCGGCACCTCCACCGGAGCCGGCTGGATCCCGAGCGCACGGGCGGCCGCGACGAGGTCCGGCGCCCCGTTCCCGTCGACCATCATCCGCCGTGCCCGATCATCCGACAGCCCGGGCCAGTCCGGACCGAAGGGCTCGTCGTCGGCGAGGCCGAAGAGGCCGAACACCAGCGCCGGGGAGAACGCCGCCCCCCAGGTCACCGCGCCGTCGCGCAGGAGGAGATCGAGGCGATCGCCGAGCCCCAGCGCGCCCTTGAACTGCCCCCAGCGGGAATCGGCCTCGGGCCCGAACCGGCGCGGTACCCGTTCGCGGGCGTCGAGGGCCCTGAGCCCAACGAGGGCGGCGGCGTAGAACGCCTCGCGATCCGCGGCGGTCGGCAAGTTGGGCATCTGCGATCCGTCCCTCCATCGGCGCGCGGGCGGTCGGCTCGTGGGCCTCCGGAAACGCGGGGCCATTCTGGCGCGTTGGCGAGACCGGCGTCAACGGGAACGGGTCCGCCCATCGGCCATCTCCGTCGTCGTGGAAAATGCAGCCAGGGTGGACGCCGCGCACGCCGATCGCTACCGTGGAGGCCGCCAGTTGCCGGCGGCGTCGAAGTTCTGGCTTCCCTTGTGGCCCGCCGCTTGCCACAGCACGTCGAAGGCGGGCCGGAGCAGGCGAGGAACGTCGCCAGCGAGATCGTCGACGATGATCTCGGGTAGCAGCAGCGGGTCGTGCTGGATGGTCATGTCACCGCCCAACGGATGCGACGGGCGGATCACCACGCCACCTTTCGCGCCGAGGACCGAGATCATCACCACGATCGGCGGGCGGAGGGCGAGTGTTGGATGGCTGAGATAGGTCTTGGTGCCGTCGACCACGTACTTCTCGAAGTCGGCGGAGGGGACGAAGGGCTTGCCGTCATCCGTTGCGGCGCACGTCCGCACCAGCTCGATGGCCCCGTCGCGGAAGAGCTGAGCGTAGTACTCGCGGTGGTCCCAATCCCCCCCACCGTAGCGGACGAACCCGTCGAGGTTGAACCGCCACGAGAACCCGCCCATCAGTCCCAGCTCGGCTCGAGCGAAGTCCTCGGCGATCGCTGGCAGGTCGAGCGCGACTTCTCCGATCATGTTCGGAATCGGCAGAACGTGCAGCACCCACCTCTGCCCGTTCATCAACGGGGCCGGCGTGTCGCCGGCGGCGATGATCGCGACCCGCTCCGCTCGGAAGCGACGCAGACGTTCGGGCAGTTCATCGGCCTTCAGGAACGCCGTGCGGATCTGGTGGTGGTCCATCTCGAAGCGGCCGCGGTTGCCCCGGGAGAAGAAGACGCTCGTCTGGACGGAGACGAGGTGAGGTCCCTGCCAGCCCTTGCTGATGCGGGCCACGATCGCGGGTCCCAGGCTGAACCCTGGAACGGCCTGGAACCCGACGCGCACCCGCGGCTCGATCCCTGTTCGGATCACGGACTCCCACTTCCGGATCTCGGCGTCGAGGTTGGCGACCGTGCAACCGACGGTCGCTTCCGGGAGTCCGCTCGGCTGGCCGCCGTCGTCTCGCTTCTCACGGATGCCGAAGACGAGGTCGCCGCCTTCAGCGTTCGCGAACGATGCCACGTCGCGGAGGAACTCCTTCCGATCGGAGTCCTTGTCGCCTGGGAGAATCTCCTTGTAGTCGAGCGACCTGCCCTCGGGGACGGCGCCATGCACGAGGTCGTTGATGTCCTGGTCGGTGATCGTGTCGAGTCGCTTGGGGATCATGTGCATCGGCCTCCCGGCCTTGGGCGCGGCGACGGGGTCGGCAAGTGTGGGGGGGGGGGCCGCCCGCCCTACGCGCGCCCGGCCCGGCCGCCAGATGCGGCATCCTATCACCACGCCGCGGCACGCGCCGGTGTCTCAACATCCACTCCGTTCCACATGGCGTGGGACGCTTCGGACTGTGGAACGGGCGGCGGCGAACGGCGGCCGGATCCGCCTGCCCCTCGTCGCGCCGGACGGACGCGGGGTCGAGCGCGCGCGTCCGCCTGGACCCGGGGCCGATGGGAGGCGTTGTCGGCGGCGGTCGGCGGGCCGGCCGCGAAGCTGGCCTGTCTCCACGTGGCCCCCGGTCAGCAGCCCTCGCTGGCGCCGGGTAGGGCGATCAAGCAGCGGGTGGCCCATCTCCTGGCCGGCTGGCTTCAACACGCCGGCATTGTTCGGATTTTACCCCGTTCCGGTCTTCGGGGCGTTCCCAGACCATCAACCTTGGGCCAGCACCGCCTCGTGGTCGATTCTTGCAGAAGGCGACGTTTCGTGTTACCTGGTGCAAGAGTTGAGCAGGACCATGGCTTCCGCGAGAGACTACTTCAACGATCTATCTGCCGCCGGGCGGCACCATTTCACGATGGACCAGGCCGTGGCCGCGCTCGGCGGATCGATCGTGGCGGTGCGCGCTGCGCTTCGGCGGGCGATCCGGCGCGGCGAGGTCGCGTCGCCCCATCGCGGGTTCTTCGTGATCGTGCCGCCCGAATACCGGCGCCTTCGTTGCCTGCCCCCCGAGCAGTTCATCCCGCACCTCATGAAGCACCTGGGCGAGCCGTACTACGTAGCCCTTCTCAGCGCCGCCGAGCTGCACGGAGCAGCCCACCACCGCCCGCAGTGCTTCCAGGTCATGGTCCCGAAGAACCGGCGACCGATCGAGTGCGGCGAGGCTCGCGTCCAGTTCGTCGCCCGGCACGACCTCGAGCGCACGCCGGTGGTGGAGCAGAACACGCCGCGCGGCGAGATGCGCTTGTCGTCCCCGGAGGCCACCGCGCTCGAGCTCGTCGGCTACGCCGATCAGTGCGGCGGGCTGGACAACGTCGCATCCGTCTTGTCGGATCTCGCGGAGTCGCTGGACGCACGGAAGCTCGTGGAGGCCGCGCACCTCTGTCCGATCGCCTGGTCGCAGCGGCTCGGATACCTGTTGGAGGTGGCGAACCAGGACAACCTCGCCAGTGCGCTCGCGGACCACGTACGCGCGCAGGCGGCGACGCTCGCGCCGCTCGTGCGCGCCAGGTCGATGAAGGGCGCGCCGCGGGCCGAGCGCTGGAAACTCGCGGTGAACGCGAGCGTTCAGGCCGAGCCATGATCGCGAAGGACTACATCACCGCGTGGCGAGCTCATGCCCCGTGGGTCCCCGACCACCAGGTCGAGCAGGACCTCGTCATCAGTCGGGCGCTCGCGCAGGTCTTCAGCGTCGCGGAGCTCGGGCGGCGGCTTGCGTTCCGCGGCGGGACCGCGCTGTACAAGCTCTACCTGCGGCCCGCGACGCGCTACTCCGAGGACATCGACCTCGTGCAGGTTGCTCCCGGGCCGATCGGCGATACGCTCGACGGGGTCCGGTCCGTGCTCGACCCGTGGCTGGGCACACCGCGACGCGACCTCAAGGAAGGGCGGGTGGCCCTCGTCTATCGGTTCTCGTCGGAGGACCAGCCGCCCAAGGCGTTGCGGCTCAAGCTCGAGATCAACTCCCGGGAGCACTTCACCGAGCACGGCCACGTGCGGGTCCCCTTCGAGGTGAAGTCGGAGTGGTGGAGCGGCAAGGCCGACGTCACGACGTTCTCGCTCGACGAGCTCCTCGGGACCAAGCTCCGCGCGCTGTACCAACGCCGCAAGGGACGGGACCTCTTCGACGTCTGGTACGCCCTGGCGCACGGGAGCGCGTCGGCCGAGCGAGTCGTCTCATGCTTCGACCGCTATCTGCGTGAGGAGGGCCGGCAAGTGACCCGCGCCGCGTTCGAGGAGAACCTCGCGGGCAAGCTCACCGACGCGCAGTTCCGGAGCGACATGAGCGGGCTGCTTCGTCCTGGCATCACCTGGGACGTCGACGTGGCCGGTGCCCACGTCATGGAGAACGTGCTCGCGCGGCTCGCCGGCGAGCCGTGGAAGCGCGAGTTGCCGCCGTCGTGACGTTCTACGTCGAGGTCGGTCGACTCGGGCCGCGGCCCGAGTCGCAGCCCGAGTCGCGGCCAGAGTCGAGGCAGGGTCGGCCGCCAGGATCACCGGGGGGCGGCCCGTGCTCCAGAACTGGTGATGTTCCACACGGCGTGGAACGGCGCGATTCATGGAACGGACGATCCTCCGGCACGGCGGGCGCCCCCGCCCCGACCGCCCGTCTCCGCCCGGCCCCCGGTCAACAACGGCCGGCGGTGCGAGGGCAGGGCGATCGAGCAGCAGGTGGCCGGTCTCCCGGCCGGCCAGCCCCAACCCGCCGGCATTCTTGGCGATCCAGCCGCGCCGGTCTTCGGGGCGTTTGCCGACCGTCGCGCTTGGGGAGCCAGCGAGCCGTCACCATGCCGCGTGCAACGTCCGTAGAGGGAATTGTGACGCGACCGGGCCGCCGAGGCCCTACCCGGCGCCGATGGCGACTCCCATTTCCTTGCGCAGATGGAAGTAGTCCTCGGACACGGCGAAGACGACGAGTTCCGTGACGCGCTGGGTCGGATTGAGATCGGCGGCAAGCGGCGGCATGCGCGTCATCACCTTGGCGGCGGTCGTCAGGTCCCCGCAGAGCAGGAGGCCCGCACGGTCCGCCGTCAGGTCCGCCGCGAGCATCCACGACTTGACGCTCTTGGTCGGCGACTCGACGAAACGCCGCGCCGCGGCGTGAAGCGTCTCGCGATCCTGCGGCAGCATGTTGGCGACGAGGTACTGCACGATCTGGTTCACCGCATCGTTCGCCGGCACCGGGGCATCCGGGGCGCCGAGCTTGACGCCGGCGTACAGGTAGACCCGCAACGCCTCGGTGAGCGACGTCTGCATCTGGCGCGCCGTATCGACCAGCAGGTACTGCAGGTAGTGGTCGCGGCGGTAGGCGGTCAGGTGCCTCGCGGCGGCGAACCGAAGTTCCATCGGCGAGTAGCCCGTGAGGAAGTCCTGACCCGCCAGCGACGCCGGGGGGTCGGTGAAGGCGTACTGCAGCCCGCCCGGCTGGTCCTGGATCACGTACAGATCCGGCAGGGGGATGCCGAGTCCGGCGGACGCATCGCGGAGCGTCTTGGCCAGGGCGATGTTGCTGGTGGCTGGATCCTGGAGGTCCTTCTTCCGCAGGCCCCACACCTTCGGATTCCGGGCGATGTTCTGCCTGACGGCCGGCATGATCGCCTCGAAGATCTTGGCCACGTAGACGTTCTGTTCGGGATGGTAGAGGTGCTTGTACCACGACTCGGGGGAGATCGTCCCCCGGATCGCCGGCGCCGACTTGAGCTTGTACTGCTCGAAGAACTGCTGCTCGTTCTCCTGTGCCTTGCCCAGGAAGCAGAGCGCGCTGCACATGCACCATGTCTCGTCGGCCCTGCCTGCATCGTGATAGATGCGGCGCAGGGAGCGGTAGGATTCGATCCGCTTGGGATCGTTGCGGATCAGGTACTGGTGCTCGCGGACGGCATCCTCCCACCGCTGCGGGATCATCACGTACAGCTCGGCGAGGATCTCGTGCCGGACCTTGTTGTCCGGGTTGATCTCCGAGGCGAGTCTGAAGCACTCGGCGGCCAGCTCGTAGTTCTTCAGCCGGCTCCTGGCGACCTCGCCGAGGTTGTGCAGGAGGTTCTCCTTCAGCATCGCCGTACCGGCGTCCGGCAAGCGCTTGATCATGCGACGGTAGGCGCGTTCGAGGCCTTTCCAGTCGCGCTTCGGCGTCACGATCCGCTCGATGGCCTCGAAGTTCTTGAGGTTCTCCGGGTCGGCGTCGAGCGCCAGGTCGAAGTGCTCGATCGCCTTGTCGGCGTCCTTGATCTCGTCGCGGTAGGTCGTCGCGATGAGCTGCTGGTAGGCGGAGACGCGCTTCGGTTCGGTTTCCAGGGAGATGATGCGCGAGCAGACGTCTATCGCCTTCTGCCACTGCTTCGTCTCGTGGAACAGCTTGAGCAGCTTCACCATGACGTTGCGGTCGTCCGGCTTGACGGCCAACGCGTCTCCGTACGCCTGGATCGCCTTGTGGGAGTTGTTGAGCTTCTCCCGCCAGATGTCGCCGATCCCGTCGTGCAGCGCCGTCAGTTCGTCGCCCTCGACCATCTCGGCGATCTGCTTCTTGAAGTGGATCACCTGCTCCCAGTCGCGCTGGCCCTCGAAGAGGGAGACGAGGGCGTCGAGCGTCGGGCGGTGGTGGGGGTCGACGTCGAGCGCCTTCTCGTACATGTTGAGGGCCTTGCGGACCTCCTTCACGGCGATCTTGATGTTGCCCAGGCGGTGGTAGACGTCGACCTTCTCCTGCGGCGACTGGCTGCCGATGTGCTGCACGAGGATCATCTGGTAGAACTTGAAGGCGTTGTCCCACTCCTTGCGCTTGTAGTGCAGCGCCGCGATGCTCCTGACGGTGCCGAGGCTGCTCGGGTCGGTCTGGTAGGCGATCCTGAGCGACTTGAGCGCCTTGTCGGTGTTGCCCAGCGCCTCGGCGGCCTCGGCCAGCGCGACGTGCAGCGGCTTCATCTCCTGCGCCGTCCGCTTGCCGTGGAAGCGACGCAGGAGCATGTCCAGGAGCGGCTCGGCCTTGGCATACTGCTTGTCGCGCACGTAGATCCCGACCAGCGGCTCGCCGGCCTCCTCGGCCTCGGGGTCGAGCGCCACGGCCTGCTCGAAGCACGCGACCGCCTCCGCCTCGTCTCCCAGCTGGTCCAGCAGGATCCTACCGCGCTGCGTGAGCAGCTTCGCCCGCTGGCGCTCGCCCGGGGTCGCGGCCTGCTCGCGATCCAGCATCCGCGCCGCCGGCACCCACTCGGCGTTGTCGACGTGGATCTCCCGGAGAGCCGCCATCGCCGGCAGGTGATCCGGCCTGATCGCCAGCGCCTGCTCGAAGCGCCCCACGGCGCCGGCGCGGTCCCCCATTTGCTTCTCCAGCACCGTGCCCAGCCGGGTCAGGATGTCGACGCGCCGGTCGGGTTCGGCCACGACCTCCACCAGACGTTCGAGGCTGTCCAGCGCCCCGGCGTGGTCGCCCGAGCGTTCGAGGAGTTTCGCGATTTCGTCGAGCGCCTCGGCGTCGGCCGGATTGATGTCCAGCACGCGCCTCAGCGAATCGACGGCGCGATCCAGGTCGGACAGGTGGTCGAGGAAGACGCGCGACCGGCTCTTGAGATGGGCGATCTGTTCGTTCCGATCGATCGCGACGTCGACGTGGCGGGCGTAGGTCTCCGCAAGGTCGTTCCACCGCTGGAGATGCCGGTAGATGCGTTCCAGCCCGACCAGCGCGTTCTCGTTGGCGGAATCGATATCGAGGATCTGCTCCAGCCGCGCCGCCGCGTCCTCGTGCCGCAGGAACTCCTGCTCCAGCATCCCGGCCATCCGGCCGAGAATCGTCAGCCGCTCGCGCTCGCTCTCGGCCACATCGAGTTGCATCTCGAGCACGTCGAGCAGGTCCTGCCACCGCTCCTCGCGGGCGTACAGCCGCTCTAGCCCCTTGAGCGCGCGTTCGTTGCCGGGAGCGGCGTCCAGCACCTCGCGGTAGACCTTGATCGCCGACTCCGCCCGGACCAATCGATCCTCGAACACCTCGGCCAGCGACAGCTTCATCCCGACGGACCGTTCCCCGTCGGCCTGGCCGGCTATCCGCCTCTCGAGGATCGGGACGAGATCGTCCCACCGCTCCCCCTTGCGGTAGAGGCGTTCGAGTGCCTCGAGCGCCCCGGGATGGTGCTGGTCGATCTCCAACGCCGCACGGTACGAGATCATCGCCTCGCGTTCGTCCCCCAGGATCTCCTCCTGGGTGGAGCCGAGTTGCACGAGGATCTCCTTCTTGCGCTCCGGGGCGTCGACCACTTCGATGCAGCGGTTGAGTGTCTGGACCAGCGCGGGCCACTGCTTCGAATCGCGGTAGACGTCCGCCAGCGCGAGGAGGGCGTCGACGTTGTTCGGGTCGATCTGTCCCAGCACCGTGGCGTAGGTTCGCACGGCGTAGTCGACCCGCTTGAGCCGCCCGGCGTACCACCGCCCCGCGGCGAGGTACAGAGGCACGGCCTCGCGCGTCGCCCCGATCTCGGCGATCTTCGCCCCGACGGCTCCCAGCAGGTCCTCCCACATCGTCGTCGCCGCGGCGACCTTCTCCAGCTCGGCGGCTATCTCGCGGTTCGCGAAGTCCTCGAGGAACGCGTTCTTGTAGACGGCGTACGCCGATTCCCGGTCGTCCTTCTTGTCGAGGTACAGGCGTCCGATCCGGGCGAGCACCACCGCGCGCTCCGCCGGCCGGCCGGCGAGGAACTCGTAGCGCCTCGCGTACAACGCGACCAGATCGTCCCACCGTTCGTGCGCCGCGTAGATCTCCTCCAGTTCCGCGAAGACGGCGTCGTCGTGCGGGGCGGCGGCGAGGATCGCCTCCAGCGCCTCGGCGCCACGGTCGCGCTCCCCGATCCTGTCGCGCCATGTGTCGGCGATCTCGCGATTCACGGAGATCCGCTCCTCGGCCGATTCCATGAACTCGGCCTTGCGGGCCAGGATCTCCACCACCTCCTCCCACCGCTCCTGGGATTTCAGCAGCATTTCCAGCGCGTCGACGGCGCGGCGATCGCCGGGATCCAGCGCCAGCGCCTTGCGCCACGCCTCGACGGCATCGAAGGGCCGGTCCAACTTCTCGGCGTAGACCCTCCCCGCCTCGGCGTGGACTTCCCTCAGGTCGGCCGGGTCCAGCACCCCCGATCCGGCGGCGACGAGCCGGTCCAGCGTCTCGATCAGGTCCTCCCACGACTCGGCCTCGGCGTGGATCCGGGCCGTGCGGCGCAACGCCTCCACGTGGTTCGGATCGATGTAGAGCACCTGCTGGTAGGCATCGAGCGCATCCTGCCGGCGGCCGAGCCGCTGGTGGCGGATCTCGCCCATGTCGAGGAGGATCTCGATGCGGGCGTCGTCTCCGTCGGTCACATGGAACGACCGGTCCAGCGTCTCGGCGAGCTGCTGCCAGCGGCCCAGGTCGCGATACAGCTTGGCCAGGCTCCGGAGCGGCTCCGGCTCCTCGCCGCGAATCTCGATCACCCTGGTCCACAACGAGACGGCGTCCTCGGGACGCCCCAACGCCTCGGCGGCCAGGAGAGCCATCTTCGCGTAGACATCGGACTGCGCCGCCTCCCCCATCACGGCGCCCGCCTGCGCCTCGTAGACCTCGTACAGCTTCGTCCACTCGCCGGCTTGCCCGTAGATCCGCTCCAACCCGTCGAGCGCCGGCAGGTGTCGCACCCGGAGATCGTCCACGATGCGCCGAAACGCCCTCTCGGCGCCGGCGGCGTCCCCAAGCTCGTCCAGGTGCACGGCGCCCAGCCTGTACAGCAGCTCGACCTGCTCCTCGGCCGAAGGCTCGACCTCGATCCTGCGACGAAGGATGTCCGACAGGCCCTCCCAGTGCATGGCGGCCTGGTAGAACCTGTCGAGCGCCACGAGGACGTCGGCATCGCGACCGTCCACCTCCAGCAGGTGCTCCCACACCTGGCGGGCCCTGTCGGAATCGCCGATCTGCTCCTCGCCGATCCATGCCAGCTTCTTGCCGGCCCTCAGCCTCGTCGGGACGTCCGAGCCTCCGGTCAGGATGCCGGCGTAGATCCCGGCGAGATCGTTCCAGCCCTGCATCAGCATCCCGGCGAGCCTGTCCAGCTCCGCGATGGTCCGCTCGTCGTCCGGAACCAGCGCCAGGCCCCTGCCCAGCCAGCGGAAGGCATCGTCGGGACTCATCAGCCTCGACTCGTGGATCTCCGCCACGCGATGGATCGCCTCGATCTTCCGGGCAGGCTCGGTGCACAGATCGACCTTGTGCTCCAGCAGCCCGGCCAGCTTCTCCCATTCCTCGCCGGCCTGGTAGATCGGCTCCAGGATCGCGGCGATGTCGGCCCTGTGCGAGCCCTCGGCGAACAGGAACTCGAGCGACGCGCGGGTCGCCGCATGCTGCGGATCGATCTCCAGTATCTCCCGGTACGCCCGGATCGCCTCCGCCGGATCGCCCAGTTCCTGCTGCAACACCTGGCCCCGGTCGAACTTGAACGCCAGAGTCTCTCCCTCGTCCCGGGCAATCACCTCCTCGCGACGCAGAACGCCGACGAGGTCGGCCCACCTGGAAGCGGCGCGGTAGAGGCGATCGAGCGCCTCGAGCGCCGCGGCGTTGGAGTCGTCGACCTCCAGGACGGCCACCAGGCGCCGAATCGCCTCGTCGGTCGAGCCGATCTCCCGCTCGAACACCCGAGCCGCCCGCAGACCCAGCGCCACCTTGATCTCCGGCTCCGCCGCCGCGATCCCCTCGTCGTACAGCGCGGCCAACCTGGGCCACGCGTCCAGCATCGTGGCGAGACGTTCGAGCGCATCGATCGACCGGTCGCCGGCCGGATCGAGGCGGAAGGCCCTGGCGTGCGCGTCGAAAGCCGCGCCCGGCTCGTTGATGTGCGTGGGCTGCTCGTACAGGTCCGCGATCCGGTGCAGCATCTCGACCCGCTGCCATTTGTCGTCGGAGTTGGCGACCTGCACTTCGAGCGTGGCCGCGAGCTTGCGCCACTCGCAGGCGCCCTCGTGGATCGGGGCGAGAACGGCGGCGGCGGCGAGGGCCTCCCGACCCGAGGTCATGAGCCGTTCCAGCGCCTCGATGCCGGGCTGATGCCCCGGGTCGGCCTCGAGAACCCCGCGGTAGCACTCGATCGCCCGCGGGACGTCGGCGAGCTTCTGCTCCCAGATCCTGCCGATCCGGAACCGGAACGCCTGCACTTCGTTGGGATCCGTCGCCAGGTCGGCCTCGCGCTCGATTATGTGCAGCAGGTCGTGCCAGCTTCCGGTCTCCTCGTAGAGCTCGTCGAGCTGCGCGATCGCCTGCAGGTCCGACGGGTCCATCTCGATGATGCGCTTGTAGGTGTCGATCGCCTTGGCCCGGTTGCCGACCTCGTGACGGAATACGGCGCCCATCTCCAGCAGGATTCGCTTGCGCTCGTCCACGTCCTGGATCAGGTCGCTCTTGCGGTCGTACATCGGCAGCAGGTCCTCCCATGCCTGCTTCCGGATGTACAACTCGATCAACTTGTCGACGGCCGTGACATCCTCGCCGTCGCGATCGAGCAGCATCCTGTAGACGCCGATCGCGCTGTCGCGGCGGTCGAGGATCTCCTCGTAGATGCGCCCGGCCTGGAGGAACTGCTCCCTGACCTCCGCCGGATCCCTCAGGATCTCGGCCTTCCTCAGGAAGACCTGCGCCAGATCCTCGTACCGCTCGGCGCCGGCGTAGATCCGCTCCAACGATCCCAGGGCGTCTACGTTCGCCGGATCCTTCCCCAGAATCGCGCGGTAGTGCCGGATCGCCCTCTCCACGTCGCCGACCTCGCGCTCGGCAGCCTCCGCCGCGCGGACGTGCAGCCCGACCGCCAAGTCGCGGTCCTCCACGCTGTCAACCAGGCCCTCGATCGCCTCGACGAGACGCTCCGGCGCGCCGACGATCCTCGCCAGACGCTCGACGTGCCCCATGACCGCGTCGTCGGCAGGGTCCTCCCGGAAGGCCCGGACGTACGCAACCAGGGACCTCTCGGGGCTGTCCCCCTGCAGCTCCTCGATCTGCCCGATCTGCTGAAGGAGTTCGACCCGGTCGCGGGCGCCGTCGGCATGGCGCACGAGCACATCGAGCACCCCGACCATCTTGGACCACTCGCCCAGGTCGCGGTAGACCGGCTCCAGGATCCGCGCAACGGACAACTCGTGCTCCCGAGAGACGAGGATCCGCTCGATCGCCACGACCGCTTCCGACCGACGGGGATCCTTCGCCAGGATGTCGCGGTACAGATCGATCGCCGCGTCGACCTCGCCCATGTGGACGCGCCGCACCTCCGCGAGAGCCAGTTGCAGCCGCACCGACTCGTCGGCGCCGGCAGCCTGGTCGAGAAGCTGCTGGTACACGTCCGCCAGATCGTTCCACCGCTCCAGACGCCCGTACAGCCCCTCCAGGGCGCGCAACGCCTTGAGGTTCGCCGGATCGAACGCGAGGATGTCCCGGTGGCAGGCGATCGCGTCGTCGGGCTTCCCGAGTATCTCGTCGTAGATGAAGGCCATCTGGGCGCAATAGTGCTCCTTGCGCACGGTGTCCTGCTCCAGCGACGCCTTGCGCCTGTACACATCGAGCAGCTCGTCGTGTTTCTCGGCGGCCTCGTAGAGCCGCTCCAGCGCATCCAGCGCCTCGACGGAAGCCGGCTCCGCGCGCAGGGCCTGGACGTAGGCCTCCACGGCCGCGGTCGAGTCGTCGAGGTACGTCTCCCTGATCGACGCGACCTTGAGCCATAGCCGCAACCTGACGTCCCGGTCCTCGATGCCCTCCACGACCTCGGCCACGAGCCGCGCGAGCGACGCCCATGCATCGAGCGCCGCGACGATCTGCTCGATCTCGGCAAGGAGGCGCTCGTCCTGCGGGGCCGCTCGGAACGCGCGCTCGTAGGTGGCAAGCGCCTGTTCCGGCCTGGCCAGACGCCGAGCCTGGATCTCCGCGATGCGGACCAGATGGCCCACCCGGTCATCCACGGACTCGGCCGTCCCGGCCAACGCCTCGGCCGCCCGAATCAGGTTCTCCCAGTCCTCCCTCCGGGCGTAGATGGAATCCAGGATCCGGGCGGCCTCCGCGCGGTGTGACGGTTCCGGCAGGATGCGCTCCAGCGCGTCGACCGCCCCCTGGTGCGACGGGTCGTCTTCCAGGATCGAGCGGTAGCACTCGACGGCGCGGCCGGCGTCCGCCAGGTTCTCCTGGGAAACGCGCCCGATGCGGAAGACGCGATCGCGGTACCCCTCGGAACCGGGGTCGAGCAGGTCCCTCTGGCGCTCGACGATCCCCAGGAGATCCCGCCACCTGCCCGCCGCCTCGTAGAGGCGCTCGAGCGCCCGCAGGATCTCCTGGTCGTCGCCGCGGGCGTCCAGTACCTCGCGGTAGACATCGATGGCGCGGTCGCGGTTGTCGAGCGCCTCCTCCCAGACGCGGGCGATCCGCACGAGGATGCCGTTCTCCTCCTCGGCGGAGGCCGCGACCGCCCGGCGCTTCTCGAGGGTATCCAGAAGCTCCTGGTAGCGCCCCATCTGCGTGTAGATGCGCTCGATGGCGGCCAGCGCGTCGTGGTTCGTCGGGTCGTCGACCAGCACCCGCTCCCACTCGCCCAGCGCCTCCTCCGGACGCCCGAGGGACTCGTCCAGGACGCGGGCCGCCCTGCGTCGGATTTCCGACGCATCGACGGGCGCTCCGCCGGCCAACATGCCGCGGTACGCGGAAACGAGGTCATCGAGCCGCCTGGCCCCGACCGCCGCTTCCTCGAGCGCGTCGTATAGTTCGGTCCGACTCGGGTCCGATTGCAGCGCGCGCGTGAACCAGTCGAACGCGACGGACGGGTTCTTCAACGGTCCGGCCGCGATCGTCCCGATCCTCGCCATCGCCGCGTGCCGATCGACCGGATCCTCGATGTAGCGCAAGTCGATTTCGAGGACCCTGGCCAGCGCCGCGGCGTTGCCAAGACGCTCGTACAACTGCACCAGCGCCTGCACCGCCTCGCGATGATCGGGAACTACCTTCAGGATCTCCTCGTACGCGGCCGCGGCGCGATCGGGCTTGGACAGGTTGTCAAGCCACAGGCGGGCGATCTTGCCGTGGACGTTGACCTTGTCCGGGGCCGGGAGATCGGGGCTGGAAGCCTCCTTCTCGAGCAGGCGGACGAGCTCGTCCCATTTTCCACCCGTCTCGGCGTAGAACGCCTCGATGTCGTCCCACGCACGCAGCGCCAGGTACCGCTTCTTGATCTGCTCCGGCGCCCTGCGGTCCGACGGGTCGAGGTCCATGAGGGTGCGCCACACGGAGATCGACGAGCCGTCGTCGGCGATCTTGTCGCCGTACAGGGAACCGAGCTTCAGCAGCACCTGCTTGCGCACCGACGCGTCCGCCGTCGAGTCGGCCTGGACGCGCAACACGTCCGCCAGCTTCTCCCATTCCTTGTTCCGCTCGTACAGCCCCGCCAAGGCCGTCACGGCCTCGGGATCGACCGGATCGTACGACCGTACCTGCTCCCATAACTCGATGCAGAGCTGGGGCTTGCGGATCCGCTCGGTGGCCAGCGCGGCCAGCGCGCGGGTCCGCTCCAGCCTGTCCGCGGGGTCGTCCGTGGCCTCGATCTCGCGCCGGGCCAGCGTCGCATACCCCTCCCAGTCCTTGCGGGCCTCGTAGATCGCCTTCAGCGCGCCGACGGCGGCCGGGTTGGCCGGATCGACCTCCAGCGCCTTCTGGAATGCCTTGATCGCCTCGCCGACGTTCCGGAACTTGTTCTGGTACAGGTCGGCGACCTGCAGCAGCACCTCCACCTTGTCGGCCGGGTCGCGCAACGCGTCGGCCTTGGTCGCCAGCAGCTTCACGTGGTCCGCCGGCCGGTTCAGCTCCTCGTAGATCGCCAGCAACCGGTCGATCGCCTCGACGTTCGCCGGATCGGCCTGGTACGCCTGCTGGAGCGGCGCGAGCGCCGACGGCTTCTGCCCCATGTCCGTGCGGTACGTCTCTGCAAGCTCGAACAGCACCAGGGCCCGCTCCGACCTGCGCGCCTCGCCGAGCTTCTCCACCGTCTTCTTGTAGGCGTCGACCAGGTAGTTCCACCGCTTCGTGGGCGCGCAGACCCTGCGGATGCCGTCCAGCACGATCCGTGAAGGCGGGGCCGCATCCAGCAACTTCCGGTAGGCCGCAAGCGCCTTGTCGGCGCTCGTCGCCTCCAGCGCCGCCGCCTCGTCCGCCGCCGCCCGGAGTTCCGCAGGCAGATCGGCGTCGAGTATCGGCGCGGGCTCCGACGCCGGCGCCGGCGCCACCGCCACGGCCCGCGGCGCCGGCCGGGGTTCCGGCGGCGGCGGCGAAG
>CAMTWF010000101.1:0-5631 GCA_947085355.1 uncultured delta proteobacterium | reverse complement strand
GGCCCGCCGCGGACGGCGGCCGCCGCGGGCTCGTCGCCGGGGACGGGGATCCTCGGCGCGTCCAACCAAAGCCCCTCGATGTCGTAGTACGCCCGGACTTCCTCGAGGAAGACGTGCACGACCACGTCGCCGTAGTCGAGGAGGACCCAGTGGCCGAGCGCGGCGCCCTCCACGGTGGCCGGGCGCACGTGCGCCCGGCGCAGCGCGCCATCGACGGCCTCGGCGACGGCGGTGACGTGCTTGGACGACGTGCCCGAGCAGAGCACCAGCATGTCGGCGTAGTCGACCTTGCCGCGCAGGTCGAGGATCTGGACCGATCGTGCGCCCTTGTCGAGCGCCGCTCGGGCTACCTTGAGGGCCAGGGTCTGGGGCCGCAAGCCGCGTCTCTTCCGCTACTCGTCGCGCGACCCGCCGATCAGCCCGAGGCGGATCAGCCAGTGGACGAGTTCCAGGAGGGCGACGACGAGCGCGGCGACGTACGTGAGCGCGGCCGCGGACAGGACCTTGGAGACGCCGTCGGCCTCGGATGCCGGCACCAGCGTCAGGAGCTGCGCCTTGGCGCGCGATGACGCGTTGAACTCGACCGGGACGGTGACGAGCTGGAAGAAGACCACCACGCCGAAGAGGATCACGCCGGCCAGCATCAGGTTGTAGACGTTCATGAAGTAGTCGCCGATCAGCAGGAAGAAGGAGAGGTTGGAGCCGATCGACGCCAGCGGAACCGCGGCGTGGCGCAGCGCCATCGGGCCGTACGCCTTGGCATGCTGGATCGCGTGCCCCACCTCGTGCGCGGCCACCGCCACGGCCGCCACCGAGCGCCCGTTGTACACGTCGGGCGACAGCCGCACAGTCCGCGACGTCGGGTCGTAGTGATCCGACAGGAAGCCCTCGCGCGGCTCGACCCCGACGCCGTTCAGGCCGTTGCGCCGCAGGATCTCGACGGCCATCTCTCCCCCGGACAGCCCGCTGCGCGACGGTATCTTAGAGTACTTCCTGAACCGGAGCTTGACCAGCAGCGCCGCCCCGCCCCCGAGCAGCAGGCCGGGCAGCAGCACCATGACCATGTACTGCGTATCAAACCACATGTTCCCGTCGGCGCTCCTCCGCCCGCGACGGCCCTGCCGCCGCAGGCGGGCCACAGTATGGGCCGCCTTGTCGGCAAGTCAATAACGCCCGCGAGCTGTTCGGTGGGCGAGGCCCGCACCCTGCCGTGGCGCAAGTCCTCCTCCGCCCCCGCAGGCGCCGCCGGCGCTCCCCCGAAGCCCGCTCGGCCCGCCTGAGACCCTCGAGAACGGCACACGCGCCGGCGCTGCAAGCCGCGCGCCCCCCTGAGCCGGCCATCCACTGCGGTGCGGTCTCGTGCGGCAAGACCGAGCGGATCGCCTACGTCCGTGCCGCCCGGCACCCGGAGACCTGGACGGGTTGACCTCTATCGTGCGGACCTGCAGGCAGACGGCTGGTCGGGCCTCCGCACATGCGCGGGACCGGCCCCAGGCGTCTGGGGCGCTTTCCGCACGTCCCCCTGGGGCCGCCGCTCACGAACAACGACGCGCCAAGACGCATGGCGACCGTTCCCGAGGGGCGCCCCCTACCCGCTCCCGCTCCGACAGGCAGGGGAACGGGAGCGGGAGCGGGAGCGGATGGACCCTCCCGTGAACGGTTACGGCGCGGTCACGCCGGTGGTCCGGAATCCATGGAACGCGCGGGGGCCGCGGATGTACTATCCGCCGTCATGCGCGGCTCCCCGTGTCGCCGTCTCGCGGCCGTTCTTCTCGCCTGCCTGCCGGCGCCTGCCGCCGCCGATCCGCCGGATGCGCCGCCGGCGCCCGTCGTCGATGCGCCCGACCGGCGTCCCGACGCCGGCGGCTTCACGTTCGGCACGTACGGCCGCGTCGGCATCGCGTGGGACGGCCGGGACCGCACCGGGCGGCCGTTCTCCGTCGTGCGGAACGGGCCGCGGATCGAGCGGCCGTCGTACCTGGAACTCGACCTCGGCTACCGCCTTCCGGTCGGCGCCGACCACGGCGTGCGAATGCTCGCCACGCTGGCCTTCTTCGACGATCTCTTCCATTTCACCGGCGATCCCGAGCAGACGCTCGCGATCCGCAACCTCTTCGTCGAGGCGGCGATCGCGTCGCGCTGGCGCGTCTGGGCGGGCTCGCGGATGCACCGCGGCGACGACATGTACCTCTTCGACTGGTGGCCGCTGGACAACCTGAACACCGTGGGCGGCGGCGCGTCGGTCGAGATCGACGCCTACCGGATCGCGGCCCACGTCGGGATGAACCGGCTCGACGACGAGTGGCAGACGCAGTGGTTCGATGTCCCGCATCCGGTCCACGGCGCCGAAGAGGTGCTGCTCCTCGATCGTCCACGGACGATCGCCAGCCTCAAGGCCGAGCGGCTCTGGCGGCCCGGAGCGCCCGGGACGCTCGGGTGGAAGGTCGCGCTGTACGGGGAAGGGCACTTCGTCCCGTCGGGGACGCTGCGGCGGCCGGACCTGACGGAGGAGACGCTGCCGGACGACGCCGGCTGGGTGTTCGGCGCGCAGGGAGGGCTGTGGAGCGAAGCGGGGGATTTCCTGAACCTGTGGGTCCGCGCGGGCGGCGGGCTGGCCGCCTACGGCGAGACGGCGATCCCGTTCGGCGTCGACCGGGAGAAGCGGGCGATCGGCGCGGACGAGTTCCTGCTCGCCGCCGCCGGGAACGTCGAGATCGGACCGTTCGGCATCCTGGGCGGTTCCTGGGCGCGATGGTTCCGCGACGCCGACGCCAACGTCTACGACATGGACGACGCATGGGAGTTCGCGGTCGCCGTCCGGCCCCACTGGTACGCGATCGACCCGTTCCACCTCGCGGCCGAGGTCTCCTACCAGATGCGCCGGCCGGCGGGCCTGGGGCCGCGATCGGGCGAGCCCGAGACGCCGCAGATCGTCAAGCTGGCGCTCATGCCGATGATCGTGCCGCTCGGCCGCGGCACGATGAGCCGCCCGCAGATCCGGTTCGTGTACCAGGTTTCGCTCCCGAACGAGGCCGCCCGCAACACGCTCCCCGAGGACGACCCGCGCCGCGGTCGTTCGGTGGAGCATTTCATCGGGATTCAGGCGGAATGGTGGCACAACTCGTCGTACAGGTGAGTGTCATAGCAGTTAGGACTTAGGACTTAGGACTTAGGAGGTAAGCCATGGGACCTGGGAACAACGAGGGGATTGGGTTCTCGGGAAGTTGCGCTGTGGCTTCGCAAAGCCCGCGAGCTCCTATGTCCTATGTCCTATGTCCTATGTCCTATCTCCTGCTCTGCGCCTGCGGCCCGGCCGGCGACGGGCCGGCGGCGCCGCCGATCCGCCGCTGCGCAGTGACGATCGCGCACCGCCCCGGCGGACCGGTCCGGGACCTGGTCGTCGCGGGCGAGTTCAACGGCTGGTCGCGGACGAGCCATCGCATGACCGACCCCGACGGCGACGGCGCCTTCACGGTCGACGTGAACGTCGGGCCGGGCGAGTACGCCTACCGGTTCGTCCGCGACGGCGAGTGGATCCTCGATCCGGCCGTGGCGTGGCGCAAGTGGGTCGACGGGATCGAGAACTCGAGCCTGCTGGTGGAGGACTGCCGCGAGCCGGCGCTGGAGCCGATCTCGTTCGAGACCGCGTTCGATCCCGTCTCCGGTCGCGGGACGCTGGCCGCCGTCGCGCAGTACGTGGACGGCTCGCAGCGGGCGGGGATCGCCCCCGCCTCGATCTCCGTGGCCGTCAACGGGACGCCCACGGCATCGCACGCGCTCGACCCGGTCACCAACCGGATCGCGATCGACCTGCGCGATCTGGCGCCCGGCAAGTACACGGTCCGCGTCGATGCCGGGGACGCGGCCGGCCGCTCGGCCCGGACGCTGCACCTGCCCGGGTGGGTCGAGGCCGAGCGGTTCGACTGGAACGACGCGTTGATCTACAGCGTGTTCCCCGACCGCTTCCGCAACGGGGACCCGTCCAACGACGCTCCCGCGTCCGGCGTCGAGCCGATCGCCAACTACCTCGGCGGGGATTTCCGCGGCATCATCGACGCGATCGAGGAGGGCTACTTCGACCGCCTCGGCGTCAACGCCCTGTGGCTGGGTCCGGTCGTCGCCAATCCGGACGGCGGCTTCCCGGGCGTCGACCCGCACATGTACACCGGATACCACGGGTACTGGCCGACCGCGGCGCGCGAGACGCAGCGCCGCTTCGGGACGCTGGATGAGCTGCGCGAGCTCACGTCGGCGGCGCACCGGCGCGGAATCCGGGTGATCGTCGACCTCGTGATGAACCACGTCCACCAGGAGCACCCGTACTGGGCGCGCCACCGGGCGGACGGCTGGTTCAACGGCGACGGCTCGTGCGTCTGCGGGCAGGGATCGTGCGACTGGGAGACTCGCAAGCTCGACTGCTGGTTCGCGCCGTACCTGCCGGATTTCGACTTCCGCAACCACGACGCCGCCGTCCGGTTCGTCGAGGACGCGCTGTGGTGGGTTTTCGAGGCCGATCTGGACGGCTTCCGCTGCGACGCCGTCAAGCACATGCCGATATCGATCACGATGCGGCTGGCCGGCATGATCGCCGACCGGTACGAGCGGACCGGCGAGCGGTTCTACCTGGTGGGCGAGACGTTCACCGGCGAGGACGGCCGGTGGGAGATCGCCGAGTTCATCGGCCCGTTCGCCCTCGACGGGCAGTTCGACTTCCCGATCTACTGGGCGGCGCTCGATGCGATCGTGCGCCGCGGACGCGGCCTCGACGATCTGGACGCCGCCGTCCGGGTCAACGAGGCGTTCTACCCGCCCGGCGCCGTCATGTCGCCGTTCATCGGCAACCACGATGTTCCCCGCGCCCTCTCGCACGCCAACGGCGACATCGCCGACCTGTGGGGGAACAACTCGCGTTGGCAGGCGTGGAACGATCCGCCCGGGCCCGCAACGAGGGCCGAACCGTACGACCGGCTCAAGCAGGCGTTCGCGTTCGTGCTCACGCAACCCGGCGCGCCGCTGATCTACTACGGCGACGAAATCGGGATGCCAGGCGCCGGCGATCCCGACAACCGGCGGATGATGCGGTTCGGGGCGAGCCTCTCGGCGTTCGAGCGCGACCTGTTGTCGTTCGTCCAGACGGTCGGGCAGGCGCGGCGCGATCTGCGCGCGCTGCGGCGCGGCGTTCGCGTGACGCTGCGGGCGCGCCCCGACTTCTACGCCTACGCCCGTCACGCCGGGCCGGGAGAAGCGGCGATCGTCGCGATCAACCGGAGCGGGGCCGAGGTCTCCGAGACGCTGTACGTGCCCTCGTCGTTCGGGCTGGCCGAAGGCGCGACCCTGGCGGACCGGATCTGGGGGACCGAGGCGACGCTGCGGGGCGGCGCGCTGACCGTGCGCGTCCCGCCCGGATCGGCATCGATCTACGCCCCGTGATCGGCTCTCCCCCGGTCAGTAACCTACCCCCTTCACAACCCCGACCGGTAGGGAGGGGTGGGGTGCATTCGCGATTCTTGGGGGTAGCCCGTCCGCCGGCTCCATCCCCATCCCCGTTGCCGTTGCCGTTGCCGTTGCCGTCGCCGTTTCCGTCGCCGTCGCCGTCGCCGAAGACTCGACTACCGGGAAGTCGTCACATTG